>JANYIJ010000173.1 GCA_025362095.1 Gemmatimonadota bacterium
GCGGCAGTGGGCGCGCCGACGCTGCGCGCGGTGCGCACATGGGGTGGCGACCGCCCCGACCGGCTCGAACTCGCGATGGCGCGACACGCCGCCCCATTCACGGCGTGCGACACCTCAAGTGACGACGTCGCGCTCATCGCGTTCACCTCGGGGACGACCGGCGTGCCCAAGGGATGCATGCACTTTCATCGCGACGTGATGGCGATGTGCAACGGTTTCGCTGCGCAGGTGCTGCGCATCGGGCCGGCCGACCGGTGCATCGGCACGCCGCCGATCGCGTTCACATTCGGACTCGGCGGCCTGCTCTGTTTTCCGCTCGCCGCGCGCGCAAGTACGGTGTTGTTGGAGCGCGCAACGCCGGAGACGTTGCTCACCGCCATCGCGGAAACGGCGGCGACGATCACGTTCACGGCGCCGAGCTTCTATCGACAGATGGCGCTGCAGATCGGCGCCCACGCCGCGCGATTCAGCACCGGTTCACTGCGCGCGAGCGTGTCAGCCGGCGAAGCACTTCCCGACGCGACGCGCACGCTCTGGCGCGACACGACCGGCGTGGAGCTGTGTGATGGCATCGGTGCGACGGAGCTGATCCACATCTTCATCGCGGCGGCGGGCGACGACGTCCGGCCGGGCGCGATCGGCCGCGCCGTGCCGGGGTATGAGGTGGCGGTGCTGGACGACGATCTGCGTCCCGTCGCGAACGGCACGGTGGGACGACTCGCCGTGCGCGGTCCAACGGGGTGCCGCTATCTCGACGATCGGCGACAGACCGCGTATGTGCAGGGCGGCTGGAACCTCACTGGCGATGCCTGCGTGATGGATGACGACGGCTACGTGTTCTTCCGGGCGCGCACGGACGATCTTATCATCTCGTCAGGCTACAATATTGGCGCACCGGAAGTTGAGGCCGCTGTCCTTCAGCACGAGGCCGTGATGGAGTGCGCGGTGGTCGGTGTGCCGGATCTCGAACGCGGACAGGCTGTGAAAGCTTTCGTCGTAGTGAAGCCGGGCCACGAGGGCACCCACGCACTGGCCCGCGAAATACAAGACCACGTGAAAGCGACGATCGCGCCGTACAAATATCCGCGCCACGTCGAGTTCGTGGCCTTGCTTCCCAAAACCGACACCGGCAAACTGCAACGCTTCCGCCTGAAGGAGATCCCGTGATCCATCGTACGCTGCAACCCGACGGCTGGCCGCGGCCTCGCGGATATGCGCATGGCATTTCTGCGACTGGCCGGCAGGTGTACGTCGCCGGACAGATCGGTTGGGATGCGGCAGGACGACTGGCGGGCGACGATTTCGTCTCGCAGGCGCGTCAAGCGCTGCGCAACGTCCTCGCTGTGCTTGCCTGTGATGGCGCTCGCGCCGATCATATCGTCCGTCTCACGTGGTACGTCGTCGATCGCACGGAATACCTCGAGTGCGGGGCGACGCTCGGCGAAGCGTATCGCGAATTGATGGGAACGCACTATCCGGCGATGACCGCCGTGCAGGTGACCGCGCTGATGGAATCCGGCGCATTGGTGGAGATCGAGGCGACGGCCGTCGTGCCCGATCTGAGATAATTCTGGCTTCGTCGTTCTGCCCCCTTTGGAGATCCCGTATGCGCCGCTCCTCAGCTATTTCGCGATTCGCGCTGCTCGCGTCCGCGCTGTTTCTGCTTGCCCCACTCGAGAGCGCGACAGCGCAAGCGCTCAAAGTTCTGAACCTGCCCGACTACGGTCGCTGGAACCGCATCACATCATCGGGCCTCTCGCCCGATGGAAAATGGATGAGCTACGCATACCAGCCCAACGAGGGCGACGCGACGCTGTTCGTGAAACAGCTCGACGGTGACAAAGTCTTCTCGATTCCCATTGGCTCCGCGCCGGCGCCTGCCGACGGCGCAGCCGGTGGAGGCGGTGGACGCGGTGGCGCTGGTGGCGGTGTGCAGTTCTCCGATGACTCGCGTTTCGTTGTGTACTACGTGAACCCGCCGGAGGCGGCCGGCCGCGGCGGCGCGGGCGGCGCGGGCGGAGGTCGCGGTGGTCGCGGGGGCGCTCCCGCAGGCGGCGCTCCAGCCGGCGCGGCGCGCCCGGTTCGTCGGCTGGAAGTGCTCGATGTCACGACCGGCGAAAAATACCCCGTGCCGAACGCGAACTCGTTCAAGTTTGCGAAAGGATCCGCGTGGCTCGCCGTGCGTCTGAACAAGGCGCCGGCCGACACAGCGTTCAAGGGATCTGATCTGGTGCTGCGCGATCTCAAGAACTCCACCACGCGCAACGTTGGCAACGTTAATCTCTACGAGTTTGACGAGAGCGGCCGGATGCTCGCGTACACGGTTGATGCCGCGGGACATTTCGGAAACGGCGTGTATCTCATGAATCTCACGGGCGGCGAGACGCGCGAACTGAACAGCTCCGCGCTCGAGTACGACCAGCTCGCATGGAGCGACGACGGCGCGGGACTCGTCGTGCTGCGCGGAGAAAAATCGCGCGAGATGAAGCAGCGCGACAACGCAATGCTCGCGTGGACCGGTGTCGGAACGTCGAATGCGAAACAGCTCGTGCTCGAGCCAGCCAAGGACGTGTCGCTGAAAGGCATGGTCGTGAGCGAGTACACCGCGCCGCGCTTCAGCAAAGATGGTTCGCGGATTTTCATCGGCATCAAGGAGCAGGAGGCGGAAGTCGCCGCCGCCGATTCGCTCAAGGCGAACGTCGATGTGTGGCACTGGAAAGATCCCGAGCCGCAGACGGTGCAGGTCGTCCGCCTTCAGCAGGAACGGCGCGCGACGCTCCCCGCTGCGTACCTCGTTGGATCGCAGAAAGTCGTGCGACTCGGCGACGACGACATGCGCACCGCGACAACGACAGCGAATGGCAAGTGGGCACTGGGACGTAACGACGTTTCCTACCGGGGGACGGTCGAATGGGGCGCATCGCGCGCGGACATGTATCGCGTGAACACGGAGACGGGCGAACGCACGTTGATCGACAAGACGCTGTCGCGCACGATGGGCACATCACCCGACAGCAAGTGGTTCCTGTATTTGAAGGACAAGAAGGTTCGCGCGTTCAATCTCGAGAGCGCGAAGACTGTCGATATCGACGCGGGGCCGGCGAAGAGCTTCATCAATGAAGACGACGATCATCCGTACGAGCTGCCTGTGTGGGGCGTCGGCGGATGGTCCAAGGACGGAAACTCCGTTCTCCTCTACGACAAGTTCGACGTGTGGCAACTCTCGCTCACGGGCGGGAAGCCGGTGAATCTCACCGCTGGCGCAGGTCGCGCTCAGCAGATCCAGTTCCGCGTCGTGCGGCTCACAGCCGGTGGCGGGCGTGGCGGACGCGGCGGCGGTGGCCGCGGCGGCGCTGCGGCGGGCGAAGATGAGGGACTCGATCTCTCGAAGCCTGTTCTTCTCTCAGCGTACGGCGATCGCACCAAGAAGAGCGGCTACTGGCAGGTGACGGCGGGGCAGGTTCCCAGGCCGCTGCTCTACGCCGACAAAGAAATCGGCGGTGTCCAGAAAGCCGAGAGCGCCGATCGCGTGATGTTCACGCAACAGACGTTCAACGAATTTCCGGATTTCTGGGTGAGTGATCCGACGTTCGCGGCGCCGCGCAAAATCACGGACGCGAATCCTATCATCAAGGAATACGCGTGGGGTTCGAAAGTTCTGATCGATTTCACGAACAGCAAAGGGAAAAAACTTCAGGGCACGCTCACGCTCCCCGCAGGGTATCAGCCGGGCAAGAAGTATCCGATGCTCGTGTATTTCTATGAGATCATGTCGAACACGCATCACAACTTCTCGATGCCGACGTTCGACGACCGCCCGCAGATGTCGACGTACGCGAGCAACGGCTATCTCGTGTTTCAGCCCGACGTTGTCTATGAGATTGGCAAACCCGGAACGTCGGCGGTGGATTGCGTGACGAGCGGCGTGAAAAAGGTCATCGAGCTCGGCTACGCGGATCCAAAGCACATCGGATTGCAGGGGCACAGCTGGGGCGGCTATCAATCGTCGTACATCGTCACGCAGACGGACATGTTCGCGGCCGTGGTCACGGGCGCTCCGCCGACGAACCTGATCAGCTTCTACGACGAGTTGTACAAGCAGACCGGCACCGTGCAGCAGGGCATCATGGAAGTCGGGCAGGTGCGCATGGGCGCGAACGTGACGCCGTGGAATTCGCACGATCTATACGAGCAGCAGTCGCCTGTGTACAACGTGCAGAAAATCAAGACGCCGTTCATGATCCTGCAGGGCACGGCTGACGGCGCCGTGGACTGGGATCAGGGCCTCGAGTTCTTCAATGCGGCGCGGCGCAACGGGAAGGAAGTGATTTTCCTCTCATATCCGAATGAGCCGCATCATTTGGCAATCAAGGAAAACCAGAAGGATTTCCAGATCCGCATGAAACAGTACTTCGATCACTACCTGCAGGGTGCGCCTGCGCCGCCGTGGATGGTTGAAGGAGTTCCGCAGACGAAAAAAGGAACGCCGAACCAGCTCGTGACGCCCAAGCCGTAGAGTTGAGCGACGCCTGCGGATTTCGATGATCAGGCGCCGGATGGGAACTACAACCGCACCTGCTTAATCACGGATTTCACGGATCAACGGCCGGATACTACAAAAACAAAACTATTGGGGGAACTGCCACTACGCCGGCGAGCGCAGTAGCAGTTCCCCCAAGTATTGTCGTTGCAGTTGTAGTATCCGGCCGTCGATCGGTGAAATCCGTGTTAAGCAGTTCTGTTGCAGTTGCCGTATCCGATCGAATCTGCCGAGACGTATCAGGGGGAATCCGCGTTGATCCGCAGACTACGGAACCGTCTTCGCAACCGTCAGCATCTTCGTCAGCCGGTACAGAAACTCCTGGCCGTCGAAGTAGCTCTTCATGAGCATGCGCTCGTCGCGGCCGTGCGCGCGGACGTCTTCGGGATCACCCATCAATCCCGAGACGCCGTACGCCGGAATTCCGAGCACGCGGAACGGCGACGAGTCGGTCGCGCCCGTTCCCATGATCGGAACGACCGGGATGTTCCCGAACATTTGTTTGGTGACAGTCTCAACCGCACCCATCACCTCGGGAAGCAGTGGCGACGGCGCTGACGGACGCATCGCGGGCGCAGCGGAAACTTCAATCGCCGTGTCCGCGATCGCCCTCACGATCTGTGCGCGCACATCTGCCGGATCTGTGTTCGGCAGCATGCGGCAGTTGATCGTCGCGCTCGCCGTTTGCGGTAGCGCATTGGTCGCATGACCGCCGGTGAGCATCGTCGCGACGCACGTGGTGCGCAGCGTCGAGTTGTAGCGCGGATCGCGGCCGGACACCGCCGCTGACGCCGCGAGATCGTTCGGATTCCTGAGCAACGCGCGCATCGCGGCGGCGACGTCGGGACTCTCGATCGCCGCGGTGTGCTCGAAGTACGAGCGCGTCACCTCGTTGAACTGCACGGGGAAGTTGAAGTGCGAGAAGCGCACGAGGCCTTCGGACAATTCATAGATGGCGTTGTCGGGGCGCGGCACCGACGAGTGTCCGCCTCTGTTTTTTGCGGTGATGGTGAAGTTGGCGAATACTTTTTCGGTGGCCTGCACGTTGTTGAGAAACGGCTTGCCGTCCCGGAGCGATCCGCCGCCGCCCTCGTTGATCACGTACGCGGCATCGACCAGCTCGCGATGGTTCGCGATCAGCCAGCGCACGCCGTTGCAACAGCCGCCCTCTTCATCGGCGGTGAGCGCGACGATGATGTCGCGATCCGGCACGTAGCCTTCTTTCTTGAGCCGGATGATGTTCGCGGCGAAAATCGACGCCATCGCTTTGTCGTCCGACGTTCCGCGTGCGTAAAAATATCCGTCGCGCTCGAGGAACTTGAACGGATCGAGATCGGGCGACCAATCGCTCTTCAGCGCTTCGACCACGTCGAGATGTGCGAGCAGGAGCAACGGTCTTGGCGCGGTCGCGCCGCCTCGCCCGTGGTAACGCAGCACGACGTTGAACTTCTCCGGCTTCACGCCGCCGAGGAAAATATCGCCCTCGGCGAAGCCTGCGTCGCGGTAGCGCTTGGCGATTTGCTGCGCGGCGATCGTGGTGCCCGCCGTCATCACTGACGTGTTTGTTTCGAGCAGCTCTTTGTAGATGTCGCGAGCGGCCTGCTGGTTCGGAGTGAGCGGCGCCTGCTGCGCGCGCACCCGCGCGACGCCGGCGAAAGACATGGCGAGCGCGAGCGTTGCGAGGCGAATGAACGATGAAGCGCGCATCTCTGACTCCGGTTTGGCTGGTGGATCGATCAAGCTACGCCAAAGGTTTCCCTGTCGAGAAATCACATGACAGAAACATGACGGGTCAACATTATTAAAAGTGGTATCGTAGTCTCTCATTCCCCCGCAATGCGATTCCCCCATCGTCTGACAAGGCTATGCCACGCACACGTATTCTCGCAGTACTGGGCGGCGCGACGGTTCTCCTCAGCGCCGCCGCGCAAGCGCAAACAATCGACTCCGCCTCAATCGCCGGCATGAAATGGCGTGAGCTCGGACCCGCGATCTTCGAAGGCCGCACATCCGACGTCGTCGGAATCCCCGGTCCTTCCAAAACGCTTTTCGCCGCAACAGCCGGCGGCGGCGTTTGGAAGACGATGAACAATGGCATCACCTGGCGGCCGGTGTTCGACGACAAGCGCGTCGTCTCGCTCGGCATGCTCGCGATCGCGCCGTCGGATACGCAGCAGGTGTGGCTCGGCACTGGTGAGCCCAACTCGCGCAACACGATCGAGGCCGGCGCTGGCATCTACAAGTCGACCGACGGCGGAATTCACTGGACCTTCATGGGTCTAGAGAAGACGCAGCACATCGGCCGCGTCGTCGTGCACCCGCGCGATCCGAACACGGTTTACGTCGCGGCGCTCGGCGCCGCGTGGAAGTCGAACGCAGATCGCGGTCTCTACAAGACGACCGACGGCGGCACGACCTGGAAGCTGATCAAGTTCATCAGCGACAAGGCCGGGTTTGTTGACGTCGCGATGGATCCGCGCGATCCGAATCACCTCTACGCAGCCGCATGGGAGCGCCTGCGCACGCCGTACTCGCTGAAGAGCGGCGGGCCGGGCTCAGGACTCTGGACGTCGACGGACGCCGGCGCGACATGGACCGAAATCAAGGGCGGCGGTTTCCCGGAAGGCGTAAAGGGCCGCATCGGGCTCGCCATCGCGCTGAGCGATCCAAATTACATCTACGCTGAAGTCGAAGCAGCGGCGCCCACCAAGGACGGCAGCTACGTCCCGAGCCGCAATCCGGAAGGCACTGGACTCTACCGCTCGACGGACGCAGGCAAGATGTGGACGCGCATGAACACCGCCGACACGCGCCCGTTCTATTACTCGCAGGTGCGTGTCGATCCGAAGAATCGCGATCGCGTCTATTTCTCGTCGACGCAGATCCAGGTTTCCGATGACGGAGGCAAGACTGCACGGCCCGCAGCGCAGCAGGTGCACGTCGACGATCACGGGCTTTGGATCGATCCGAATGATCCGGAGCGCTTTGTGCTTGCGAACGACGGCGGCATCTCGATTACGTTCGACAAGGGCGGAAATTTCATTCAGACGACGAACCTTCCGGTCGGACAGTTCTACGAGATTTCGTACGACAACGCGGTTCCATACAACGTGTGCTCAGGCGCGCAGGACAACGGCGCGTGGTGCGGCCCGAGCCGCCGCAAAGCGGGCGGAGTGCCGAATGCGTACTGGCAGACGATTTCCGGCGGCGACGGTTTCTACACGGCGCAGGATCCGACAGACCCGAGCATCGTCTATGGTGAATCGCAGGGCGGCAACGCGTCGCGGCTGAACCTGAAGACCGGCGAGCGGATGAACTTCGCGAAGCCGTCGTGGCAGGACCGCTACAAGTGGTGGGAGGATTCGATCGCTGTCGTGCGCGGCGATCCGCTCAAGGCCGAGACCAAGCCGATGACCACCGCGCTGAATGCGCTGAAGGCGCAGCAGAAGCAGGATTCGATCGACCTCTCGCTGCGCTTCAACTGGAACTCGCCGTATTTCCTCTCGCCGCACAATCCGTCGGTGATCTACTTCGCCGGCAACCGTGTGCTGAAGTCGATGAAGCGCGGCGAAGATTTCCAGCTGATTTCGCCGGACCTCTCCAAGAAGCAGTGGGCCAAGATCGACACCTCCGTCACGTGGACGGGTGGCGTCACGATCGACGCGACGGGCGCCGAGACGTTCGGCACCGTGGTCGCGCTGATGGAATCGTATGTGAAGCCGGGGCTGCTCTATGCCGGCACCGACGACGGCAACGTCTGGAAGACGCACAATGACGGCGCGTCGTGGGAAAATCTCACCACGCACTTCCCGGGACTGCCGACCGATTCGTGGGTCTCGCGCATCGAGCCTTCGCATTTCGACACGCTGACGTTCTACGTGACGTTCGAAGACCATCGCGTCAACGACTTCACGCCGTATGTGTACGCGACGAACGACGGAGGAAAGACGTTCCGCTCGATCGTGAGCGATCTCCCGAAGGATGGAGTCGCGGATTTCGTGCACGTGATTCGTGAGGATCCGTTCAATCGCGATCTGCTGTTCGTCGGTACGTCGCTGAGCGTCTATGCGTCGATCGATCGCGGCGCGCACTGGACGAAGTTCGCGTCGAACCTTCCGTCGGTCGCAGTCTACGATCTCAAGATTCATCCGCGCGATCACGAGCTGATGGCCGCGACACACGGTCGCAGTCTGTGGGCGGTGGATATCGTGCCGATCGAGCAGTACACGGCCAAGACGCTCACCGCGTCGGCCGCGTTGTTCGAGCCGAAGACCGCGCTGCAGTACGGTGAAGGTCCGACGCTTTCCGCGCAGGGCAACGGCAACGCGCAGCAGTTCTTCTCGGTGGCGAGCCCGCCGTACGGCGCGGAGATCTCGTATCGTCTCGCGACCGCGGCGAGCGGACCAGTTCGCATTTTCGTGAGCGATGCGCGCGGTGACACGCTCGCAACGCTCAACGGCTCGGGAACGGCCGGCGTGCACACGGTGGTTTGGAATTTCCAGGGTGCGCGTCGCGTGGCGCCGGTTGTGGAAATGCTCTCCGCGTCGGAACGCCGCGACAGCATTCTGAAGGCGGTTCGCGCGCCGATGGTTCTCGATTCACTGAAGAAGGCTGGATTCGATACCGTCGCGGTGGCGAGAGTGCGCACGCTGCTGAGCGCGACGGCTCCGGCGCCGCAGGGCGGGCGCGGCGGCGGCGGTGGAGGTGGTGGTGGCGGCCGCGGCACGATCAACTGCGACCATCCGATGACGCAGTGGGAACCGTTCTGCGCGCGTCCGGGTGAGGGCGAAGCGGGTGGCGGCGGCGGCGGTGGTGGTTTCGGACGCGGAGGTGCGGGACCGGAGTCGGCCAACGTCGTGAAGATCTACGGCATCATCGGGCTGAAGGCGCCGGGTGGTGGGGGTCGCGGCGGTGGTGGTGGGGGCGGACGCGGCGGCGCAGCAGGCCGCGGGTCCGTGGTCGCGGGCACGGGTGAATATCTCGTGACGATGACGGTCGGGGGGCAGACGTTCAAGCAGGTCTTGAAAGTCGAGCGCGTGACTGGAGTAGATGATTCGGCGAATCAATTCGGCGGGGTGCCGGAAAAGCAGCCATAGCAGCACGACTGAACTGAACGCTCTCACCTGACACCGCTCTGGTGAGAGCGTTTAGTTTAAGCGCATCAGACGTTCACCTCGCTCTCTATCCCGACAGCCAAATGGCTCTGCCCACGCCGCAGCCCTGGTCCACCGTCAAACTCGAAGAGCTCACCCCGCTTCTCTCCCGCCGTGTGTTGACGGCGGAAAAGACGATGATCGCGCAGGTCTATCTGAAAAAGGGGGCGATTGTCAAAGCGCACGAGCACCACAACGAACAAATCACCTACATCCTCGAGGGCGGGCTTCGCTTCTGGCTCGGCGAAAACGCGGACAAAGCGCCGAACGCACCGTATGTCGATGTGATGGCCGGCGAAGTGCTGCTCATTCCCGGCAACCTGCGTCATCAGGCAGAAGCGCTGGCGGACACGCTCGATCTCGACGTGTTCAACCCGCCGCGCGAAGACTGGCTGAAAGGAACCGACGCGTACATTCGCGAGCAGAAATAGGAATAGAAAAATGGATCTCGGACTTTCCAATCGAGTCGCGCTCGTCTGTGGCGCGAGCAAAGGGATCGGCTACGCTGTTGCCGAGCAGCTCGCGCGCGAGGGGGGGCAGGTCGCGATCGTCTCGCGCGATGCAAAATCGATTGCGGACGCGGCAGCGCGGCTCTCGACGATCGGCAAGAAGGTTTTTCCGATCATCGCCGATCTCAGCACGAGTGCAGGCACCTCGGAAGCCGTCGCGAAGGTGCTCGAACATTTTGGCTCTGTCGATGTGCTTGTCACGAACACCGGCGGCCCTACTCCGGGGCCGTCGCTCTCGCATGACTGGGCAGCGTGGACGACCGCCACGGAATTGCTGCTGCGCAGCGCGGTGGAGCTGACGCGCGCGCTCGTTCCTGGCATGCAGCAGCGCAAGTGGGGGCGCGTGATCGGCATTACGTCGATCGCGGTGAAGAAACCGGTGCCGAGTCTCGTGCTCTCGAACAGTCTGCGCGCGGCGGTCACGGGATACTATCGCACGCTCGCAGATGAAGTCGGAATCGACGGCGTGACGGTGAACACCGTGCTCCCGGGGTACGTCGCAACCGAGCGACTCGAGCAGCTCGCCGATGCGAGTGCCAAACGAACAGGCGCATCAAAGGAAAGCATCTTCGATTCGTACAAGACGGGAACGCCGGTGGGGCGGGTGGGAACGCCGGATGAGATCGCGGCAGTGGTGGCGTTCTTGGCGTCGGAGAAGGCTTCGTTTGTAACGGGGCAGGCAATACTCGTTGATGGAGGGAGATCAGGCACTCTCTTCTAGACTACAGACGGTAGGGGGGAGGCAACTACGGCGAATCGTGAGTGGGCATTGGCGAGAGCGTGGTGACTTGCAAGTGGCCACGCTCTCGCCCATTACGACTCGCGATTCGCCGTAGTCGCCTCCCCTCTCTCATCAATGCAGTTCCGTTAGATTGTGGTCTTACCTCAGTCCGGAACCCAATTGTCGTTTAGCTCCCTCCAGCTCCACCCCAGCCTCCACAAAGGCCTCAAAGAACTCGGCTACACCCGCCCCACTCCCATTCAGGCTGACGCCATTCCGCCGGCGCTCGAAGGGCGCGACGTGCTCGCCTGCGCCATGACTGGCAGCGGCAAGACAGCAGCGTTCGTGCTCCCGATTCTGCACAAGCTTATGGACCGCCCGCGTGGAACCACGCGCGCGCTCGTCATCACGCCGACGCGCGAACTCGCGGCACAGATTCTCGAGAGCATCAACGATCTCGCGGTGCACACGCCGCTCACCGGCGCTGCGGTGTTTGGCGGCGTCGGCATGGGCCCGCAGGAACACGCCTTCCGCAGCGGTGTCGATATCATCGTCGCCACGCCGGGGCGGCTGCTCGATCACTTTCGCTCGCCGTACGCGAAACTCGCCGGCCTCGAATACCTCGTGCTCGACGAGGCCGATCGCATGCTCGATATGGGTTTTCTCCCCGACATCCGCCGCGTGATCAAGCATCTGCCGCCCAAACGTCAGACGCTTTTCTTCTCTGCCACGATGCCGCCGCCGATCGCGGCGCTCACCCGGGAGATGCTGCACAATCCCGTCACGCTGAACGTCGAGCGTGAGTCGAAGCCCGCGGTGGGAATCACGCAGGCTGTGTATCCGGTCACGCAGGATCTCAAGTCTGCGCTCCTGCTCTCGCTGCTCACGCGGGGCGACATGAAAGAAGCGCTCGTCTTCACGCGCACCAAGCATCGCGCGAACCGCATCGCCGAGTATCTCGTGCGGCACGGCATCAAGGCGGAGCGCATCCATGGTAACCGTTCGCAGTCGGCGCGCACTGCGGCGCTCGCGGGATTTAAGGACGGCACGTATCGGGTGCTCGTCGCGACGGATATCGCAGCGCGTGGAATCGACGTCGAAGCGCTCGGCCACGTCGTGAACCTCGACGTGCCGGCTGTTCCCGAGGATTACATCCATCGCGTGGGCCGCACGGCGCGCGCCGAACTCAAGGGCGACGCGTTCACGTTCGTCGCGCCGGATGAAGAGGCAGATCTGCGCAATATCGAGAAGGCGATCGGACGCCGGCTGCCGCGGGTGACCGTGCCGGATTTCAACTACAACGCCAAGCCGGAAGGAAAGCTCGAGATTCCGCTCGCGGAACGTCTCGCGAAGCATCGCGCGAACAAGTCGGGCGATCGCGCGCGCGCCGCGGAGAACGCGAAACGCCGCGCGAGCTCGCCGCATGGCGGCGGACGCCGCGGTCCCGGCGCTCCCGGCGGTTCGAGCGGGCAGGGCGGATCCGGCGGGTCGCGTGGCGGACGCGGCGGAGGCCGCGCGCGCTGAGCCGCATATCGCTTATCGGGCTCCTCGGCGTCGCGCTCGCACCGATCGGCGCGCGCGCGCAGCAGGCGGGAAAGGCAGTTCCCAAGGATTTTGCCGCGATCGTCGGCGTCGTCGACGACAGCATTCACGGCGGCCCGCTCAAGGGCGCGCTCGTCACAGTCGTAGGCACGAAACGCCAGGGCGCGACGAACGCGGCGGGGATGTTCATCATCGATAGCATTCCGCCGGGCGAGCATCGCATCGTCGTCACGCATCCGTTGCTCGACACACTCGGTCTCACGGTGCTCTCTGCGCCGTTCACCGTCACCGGCGGCACGCAGTGGCAAATCGGCGCGCACACGCCGACGTTCGAAGAAGTGCGCGCGAAGGCTTGCGCACGCGGTCCGGTCTCCGGCGGCAGCGCGATTCTTGTCGGGCGCGTGCTTCAGGCCGACACCGATCAGCCGGCCGTCGGGGCAGCGGTGTCGTTGCTGTTCAAGGATCTCTCGACGACTAATCCCGTCGACAAAGTTCGCACCGGCCGGTCCGGTGCCAATGGCGCGTTCGCGATCTGCGGCTTGCCGCCGTCGTTCAGCGGAAATCTTCAGGCGACGCAGGGTGGCGTGACGACCGCCGACCTTCCGCTCAAGACGAATGATGTCTCGATCACGACGGCCATTCTCTCTATTGGCGGGAACGGCGCGGGCAACGCGGTGCTCAAGGGAACTGTGAAGGCGCGCGGCGGCGGACCCGTCGCGGGCGCGCAAGTGACTGTCATCGGCACGCCGACCGTGGTGATGACTGCGGACGACGGCACGTTCACGCTCAGCGGCCTTCCGTCTGGCACGCACGAGGCCGTCGTACGGAAAATTGGTTTCGCGAAGGTCTCGGAGATCGTGAATCTCGCCGCGCGCGCGCCTAGCGAAGTCGCCATCCTGCTCGAGCAGGCGACGGTGCTCGGCACCGTGCACATCGTCGGCAAGATGGACGACGGTCTGAGCAAAATTGGGTTCCTCGCGCGCAAGCAGCAGGGTCGCGGCATCTACTTCACGCCCGAGCAGATCGCCGATAGGAATCCGGCGGTGATGACCGACCTGATCCGCATGTCGGCCGGAGTCCGCGTGATTCAGGCGAGTGGCGGACGTTTTATCACGTCCACGTCGAGCGCCGGTTCGACAAAAGACGGATGCATGAACGTCTTCATCGATCGCGCGCGCTTCGATCAGTATCAGCCGGGCGATGTCGACGACGCGCTTCCCGCAGCCGATCTCGGCGCGATCGAGTACTACAGCCAGCCGTCGTCGGTGCCGCCGGAGTTCAGTGTGCCGGGGAAAACGTGCGCGACGCTCGTGCTCTGGTCGAAGACGCTGTTGACGACGCTCAAACCCTGAAGCGAGCCGCCGCTACTTTCGTTTGAGCGGGTGCCGGCGATAGAAGTCCCACATCAGTCGCGATGCGTCGATTTCGTAAGTGGTCGTTCCCGTGAACCACTCCGGCAGCGGCTGGCCGCCGGGCCACGTGTGTCCGCCGCCGTTGATCGTGTAGAGCACCACTTCCGCGTCGTCGGCGCAATGCAGATACACGCGGCGAACAACATGCGGGGCGACCGCGGAATCCAACGGCCTCGGGTCGCACTGGTTTCGATTCGCATATTTTGCCGTCCAGCTCCGAATGCTCGGAAATCGATCGGTCGCGGCCCAGGAGAGTCCACCGTTGTAGGGAGCGGCCGGATCGGCGGTCCCGTGAAACGAGATCATTGGCACGGGCCGGCTTTCGGCGCACCGCGTGAACGGTACCAGATGCGCGGCCCCAACCATCCCCACGGCCGCAATGCGATCCGACATTGCGCATGAAAGCTCGAACGACATCCCTCCGCCGTTCGACAGTCCGTCCGCATAGATCCGCGATGAGTCGATGTTGTAGTGACTCTTCAGTGTGTCGATCACATCGGAGATGAACGTGACATCCCTCGCGAGTCGCGGGCTACCGTCCGCGCGCCAAATTCGCGGGCCGTCGCTGTCGAAGCCCGATGGATAGACGACGATGAAGCCTTCTCGGTCGGCCACGCGATTCCATTGACTCGTTTCCTTCTGTGCCGCACCCCAGAGGGCGGCTCCGTGCAGGCTGATGACGAGCGGCGTCGGCTTCGTGCGATCGTAGCTCGGCGGCACATACAGCAGATACTCTCGCTTCTCGCCGGAAGAAATCATCGCGCCATTCTCGCGATTTGCCACGCGAAATGACTCGGCCTCGATCAGCGCGAGCAGCAGCGGCGTGCTGAGGATCACCCACACCGCTCGGAGAAGAGTCTTCCTGCGCGTCATCGATGCCGGTTCCAGTCGAGCGCCAGCGGCGCTGCGGATACTCTCGCCAGCGGAATTGCGAGAATAGCGACCAGGAGCAGAAAGTAGTGAGGAATGAGCGGCCCCGATGCGAGCCACGCGAGCAGCATGTAGAGCGTGAGGACCGAGGCAACCCACACGGACGCCGATTGCAGAAGCGCGCGGTCGCTGAGCAGCCGGCGCTCGAAGAGCCGGGCCGCGACCCCCGCGGCGGCGAGGACTTTGAGCACGCTGAGCACCGCGAGAATCGCTGGCAATTTGACCCAGATCCAAGCCTGTGCAGTCTTGTGAGTGTCAACGTACTGAGCGACCGGTCCCAGGATCACGACGAAGATCACGGCGACAAGCACACTCGATCTGATTATCCATGCGCGACCGGTCAGTCCGATGCACATACTCTGCACCAACTGCCTCCACGTCGTTGCGATCAGTCCGCACAGAAGCAACAGTGCGAACACGATCGCGCGCGGAGCCCCGAGACCCTCGATCGCACGAGTTACGCGAACCAGCACCAAGGGCCAAGTGCCGGAGAGGCCGAGAGCGAGCGGCACCGCGACGATCACGAGCAGCCACGCGGCGAGGGTACTCCAGACGGCCGCCTGCAACTTTGCGGAGATCAGCGCGACGCTCGTCAACGGCCGCGTCGCGATGAAAGGGGAAACGCCGTAGGAATCGCGCGCCTCCGGATTCGCCTTGCTGTACGTCGTGGCAACGAACGCGGCCAAAAGGGGCGGAGTGAGCGAGACGATGACGAGAATCAGCTCGACGAGTGGCTCCGCGTCTTTCGCGAGCCAGAGCAACGCCAGCTGGAACGGTAGGAGCATGGCAACAACTCCCGGCAGCGACCGTCCTTGACGACGCCACTCGAGCCAGAGCTGCGCGCGACCCGGAGATGAGAATCTTTCCAACTCTCGCTTCGGCGTCTTCGCGTTGCTCGCCTTGCGCGCGAAGCCGCCACGCCAATCGGGCACATCGCCGCGCCTGGCGCGCGTGACAGCGGAGTGGGCGACGAGATACGCGAGCGGAAGTTGTGGCGCGAGGATTGCGATCATCAGTCCTTCGCCGGCCTTGTAGTGAACCGCCAGGATGACGATGGCATCCAGCGCCGCGAGCCACAGCACCGTGACGATCACGCGCATTCCCGGCAGGCCATACGGCATCCATGTCAGCGCCTGCGTCCACGCGAGAAATCCGGCGAGGAGGAATGCGGGCCAGATGAGCGGAACGTCGATTCCCCATGGCCAGCGCGCGAAGAGCGCCGGCACCAGCCAGAGGAGTGCCCCGGTCGCCATTCCGTAGAGCATCGGCGCACCCACGAGTGTCGACGTCTTCACCGGCAGCGCAAACATTCGCGGTGGGAAGATTGATTGGCGCGCCGAGAGATCTCCGGCGAAGCCGAAGCTGAACACGGCGAGATAGTAGAAGTACGTTGTCGAAAGCGGCGCGATGATCGCCGCGGCTCGTTCATCTGGCGGCACAAGCGTGATGTGCGCAATCGACCCGAACCCGAGAACTTTTACCGCCGCAAGTAACAGGCAGTAGACAACGATTCCGATCAGCGGCCAGGGATACCGGCGCCGAAATTCCCACCCGATCGCATGCGCGGCGGATCGCACGATTTACGGCTCAGCCGCCTGCGACGCAGCACCGCCGACGTGAATCACAAAAATTTCGTCGAGCGTGGGAGCCCGTCCGTTCACGCGGTGCGATTCCTTCATCGAGCCGAGCGGCGCGCTGAGGACGATTTCGCCTTTGCGGAGCATCGTGACGTGGTCGGCCACGAGCTCGACCTCGTCCAGTAAATGGGACGAGAACAATACCGTGCGCCCTTCGCCTGCGATCGTGCGGAGGATTGCGCCGAGAATGTCACGGCGGACGATCGGGTCGAGCCCGGACGATGGTTCGTCGAGCACAAGCAGCTCCGGTCGATGGGCGAGGGCGACGAGCAGTCCTGCCCGCGCTTTCTGTCCCTTCGAAAGGCTCTTGATCTTCGCCGCGCTGTCGAGCGCGAACATCTCTCGCAATTCTTCCGCGTACGCATCATCCCACGCCGGATAGAACGCGCGCGAATAGCGGATGAGCTCGTCGACGCGCATCCAGCCGGGGAGATCGTTCTCTTCGGACAAGTATCCGATGCGGGACAGCACACCGACGGGATCCGCGACAGGATCGAGGCCGAAGACGCGCACCGATCCACTCTCCGCGCGCAGCAGCCCCAAGATGTGCTTAATGAGCGTCGTCTTTCCGGCGCCGTTCGCCCCGACTAGGCCGTAGACCGCCCCGCGCGGGAGCGCAAGGTTGATCGCGGATAGCGCCGTTGCCGCGCCGAACCGGCGCGTCAGCTCCGAGATCTCAATAACCGGTTCATTCATGCCGCGCCCCCGATGCATGCTGCCCCAGCAGTGCTGCGGTGAAGAGCAATAATGCTCCTGCCTGGTGCGCGACGCCAAGCCACACGGGAACGCTCTGCAACAGGGTCGCGATCCCAAGAGTTACTTGCAGCAGCACAGCGCCGAGCAGCAGCCGCGTTGCGCGCACGAGCCGCTCGTTCGGCGAGCGACGCGCTCGATACCAGATCCAGAGCGCAAGCGCGAACGTGACGGCCGCGATCAGTCGGTGATTGAACTGCACCGCCGCCGGGTTCTCGAACAGGTTCCGCCAAAACGGAGTGAGCTGACCGTACTCTGGCGGCACGAGTCCCGTGCCCATCAGCGGAAAGGTGTTGTAGATCTTCCCTGCGCGAAGCCCTGCGACGAACGCGCCGCTCGCCGCGGTGAACGGGACGAGCAGCGACAGCGCCATCAGGCTCGATCGCGCCGAATCATGGCCTGCGACCGGTCGCGAGGCGCGCGGCGCGATCAGCTCCGCCGCTGTCCATACCGTGAACGCGTACAATGCGAGCGCCGTCACGAGATGCGCCGCGAGCCGGTACTGACTCACGCTCGTGCGCACGCTCAATCCGCTCTCCACCATCCACCAGCCGAGTGCGCCCTGCAACCCGAGCAGCACGAGCAATCCGATGAGCCGCGGCCAGAGTTCGCGGGGCAGGCGGCGACGGATCGCGAACCAGAGCAGCAGACCCGCGAGCGCAACGCCGACCAGCCGCGCCCAGAGGCGATGGGTGTATTCCCACAGAAAAATCGTCTTGAACTCGCCAATCGACATGCCCTGATTGAGCAGCCTATACTGCGGAATTCGCTGGTATTTCTCGAATTCCGCCGCCCACTGTGCGTCGTTCAGCGGGGGAATCGCGCCGGTCATCGGCTTCCACTCGGTTATCGACACGCCGCTCTCGGTCAGGCGCGTGGCGCCGCCAATCAAAACGAGCAGCGCGATCATCGCGGCCCACACCGCGAGCCAGCGGCCGATTTCGCGCGCGTCGGCGGCGTCGGTCACGGGATGTCGCCGCTGAGGATCGTCGCGAGTTTTTTCGTGTCGATGTTTCCGCCGGAGATCACGCAGACGATTTTCTTCGCGCCGATTTCATTGGCGAGCGCAGCCGCAACCGACGCCGCGCCCGCGCCCTCGGCCACGACCCGCGCGCGCTCGACAAGCAGCTTCACGGCGTCCGCGACTTGCCGCAGCGTGGCCTGTAACGATCCCGCGAGTTCCTGCTTCGCGAGCGGCCACATCTCGGCGAGTACGCTCTTGCCGCCCATGCCGTCGACAAAACTCGCCGTATAGTCGATGCTCACCGGCCGGCCCGCCGCGAGTGAGGCCGCAAACGGCGCGCGCCCTTCGAGTTCCACGGCGTACACGCGCGTGTCAGGGCGAACCGAGTGCGCGGCGCACGCGATGCCGCACGCGAGTCCGCCGCTGCCGTATGGCACGAGAATGGCTCCCGCATCGGGAAGATCTTCGAAAATCTCCAGTGCGATCGTCCCATTGCCAGCCATGACCATTGGATCGGCGCCGGGATGAATGAACGTGCCGCGTTCGCCCGGCACGCTGTGCTCGAGAATCGCCTGCCACCAATCGGCGAACGGCACGAGTTGCACGCTCGCGCCGAGTCGTTCGATTGCCTCCAGCTTGGTTCGCGGCGCGTGATCGGGCGCGACGATGCGGCACGGCACGCCGAGCTCACGCGCCGCCCATGCGAGTCCCTGCGCCATGTTGCCCGCGCTTGCCGTGTAGACGCCTTGTGCAAGACGTTCCGGTGGAAGCGCTCGCATCGCGTTCAGCGCGCCACGGATTTTGAACGAACCGATCGGTTGAAGTGTCTCCAGTTTCAGGTAGAGCTCGCTCGGAGAATCCACCTGGAGGCGCACGAGCGGCGTGCGAAAGGCCGTCCCCGCGATTCTCGCGCGCGCGGCCTGGAATTCGGTCAAAGCGATGGGGGCGAGCGGTTCGCGCACGGAAGCCGGGAAATCTGTCAAGAGTCTGTAAACTGATTCGATTGCGTGAGGGTACTCAACAAACAGCCCCCTGCGGGTGTTAATAGATGATGCGGTGCTGATCCGTACGCCAACCTGCACCAATCCCGCCGTCTTTACAATTTCACCTCTCTGATGGCGAATCCGCTCGGCGCGCTGTTCGCGTTCTTCTTCAAGTACCGGCCGGCGGTCTTCCAGCAGGGAGATTTCGCATTTGGCGCACCCGCGCCGATCGCGATTCTGCTGCTTGTCGGCGCGGCAATCACGGTGCCGGCAATGCTGAGCTATCAGCGCGTGCGCGGCAAGAGCTCTGAGCGGGACCGGTGGATTCTTCGCGGCCTGCGCATCGCGGCGCTCGCCGTGCTCCTCGTGTGCCTCCTGCGGCCGATGCTCCTGCTCAACGCCGCGGTGCCGCAGCGCAACTACGTCGGCGTGCTCATCGACGATTCTCGAAGCATGCAGATCGCGGATCGTGGCGGTCGTCAGCGCGCGGACTGGATTCGAGACTCGGTCTCGGCACCGAAGGCCGCGCTCATCGCCGCGCTGCGCGAACGCTTTCAAGTGAAGCTGTTTCATTTCGGCGCGAGCGCCGAGCGCATCGACGACGCCGGCGGCCTCAAGTTCGACGCGAACGAAACGAAACTCGGCGGCGCGCTTGAAGCCGCGAGGCGCGAGCTGGAGATGGTTCCGGTTTCCGGTCTGGTGCTGCTGACGGACGGCGCGGATAATTCCCGCGCGCCTATTGCGGACGAACTGCTCTCGCTCCGCGCGAAGCAGGTGCCCGTGTTCACCGTGGGAATCGGGTCGGAGCGCTTCTCTCGCGATATCGAAGTTCGCCGGGTGGAAGCGTCGAGCGCGGTGCTGAAGGGAAGCACGCTCGTCGCCGACGTGCTGGTGCGGCAGCGCGGATTTAATGGAGCGAAAGTGCCGCTGATGATCGAGGATGACGGGCGGCTGATCGGACAGTCCGAGATCACGCTGCCACCAAACGGCGACGTTGCACCGGTGCGCGTGCAGGTGCGGATGTCGAGCCCGGGCGCGCGCCTGCTCACTTTTCGGATTCCGCTTCAGCAGGGCGAGCAGGTCACACAGAACAACGCCCAGCAGGCGCTCGTGCGCGTGCGCAACGCGCGTGAGAAAATTCTATACGTCGAGGGTGAGCCGCGCGAGGAGATGCGCTTCATCCGCGCGGCCGTCGAAGCCGATTCGAATCTTCAGCTCGTCGCGCTCCAGCGGACGGCCGACAGGAAATTCCTGCGGCTGAACGTCGATGGTCCCGAGGAACTCGCCGCCGGCTTTCCCATCACCCGCGGCGAACTCTACGCGTATCGCGCGATCGTGCTCGGCAGCATCGAGGCGAGCTTCTTCACGCACGCGCAGCTCGCGATGCTCGCGGATTTCGTGAACGTGCGCGGCGGCGGCCTGCTGATGCTCGGAGGCCGGCGCGCGTTTGGTGAAGGAGGCTATGCGGGCACACCGCTCGCGGACGTGATGCCGGTGGTGATCGAAGGGAACGCGACGGGCGACAGCGTGTCGTTCCTCGCGGATCTCACCGCGTCGCTGACACCGGGCGGGGCCTCGAACGCCGTCACGCAGGTGGCGGGGGAATATTTGAAATCCGCGGAGCGCTGGAGAACGCTGCCGGCGGTGACATCGGTGAACCGCATTCGCCGCGTGAAGCCCGGCGCTGTCACGCTCGTCGATGGCAAGGTTCCGAAGGGCGGCCGCGCAGGCGTGCCCGCGGGAGAGCAGCTTCGCGGATACGAGCAGCCGCTGCTGGTCTATCAGCGATACGGGCGCGGTCTCTCGGTGGCGATGCCGATTCAGGATTCCTGGACCTGGGCGTTCGCCGCGGAGATTCCCGTGGACGATCCGACGTTCCCCACGCTCTGGAAACAGCTGCTGCGATTTCTCACCGCGGATGTTCCGGGGCGCGTGACGGTGCACGCGCAGGCGGATCAGGTGAACCCACGCACGCCCGTGGACCTGCGCGCGGAGGTCGCGGACAGCGCGTTCCTCACGGTGAACGACGCGCAGGTCGTGGCGCACGTTGCGGGGCCGGCCGGGCCGGTGCGCGATGTGCCGCTCGAGTGGGCCGTCGATCGCGATGGCGAGTACCGCGCTTCGTTCACACCCGAGACGCCGGGGATTTACACCGTGCGCATCGACGCGATGGCTCGCGATGGCAAGATCACGAGTGACTCGCTGTTCGTGCGCGTCGCGGATCTCAACGCGGAGTATGTGGACGCCGAGATGCGCGCGGCGCTGCTCCAGCGGCTGGCGCGCGAAACCGGCGGCCGGTTCTACACTCCCGAAACCGTGGGCACGCTCGCAGCCGATGTCGCGATGAGCAAGCGCGGCGTGACGGTCGCGAACGAGATGGATTTGTGGGACATGCCGGTGAACTTTCTGCTGCTCGTGACGTTGCTGAGCGCGGAATGGGGCTATCGAAAGCTGCGGGGCCTCGCATGATTGTTACCGCTCGCCGCTATCAGCTCCTGCTCACCGCATTCGGTTTTTCCTTTGCGGTTTGCAGTCTTCACGCTCAAACGCGTGTGGTCATCGTCTCCGGACTCGGCGGCGAACAGCAGTACTCGACGCAGTTCGCAGCACAGGCGCAAACACTCGCTTCTGCGCTGCACGATCGCTTCGGTGTGCCCGACTCGAACATCGTCTGGTTCGGCGAAGACAGCGTCAGCCGCGCGCGCTATTTCCGCGGGCAGTCCACCAAGCCGATCGTCGAGAAAGCGATCTTGGGCGTAGCGGCGCGTGCAGAGCCGGCATCGCAGTTCGTCCTCGTGCTGATCGGCCACGGCGCGGGTGAAGGTCCACAGACTCGAATCAGCATTCCCGGCCCGGACCTCGACGGAAATGATTTCGCGCGTCTCCTCGCCGCGTTTCCCACGCAGCGCGTCGCGTTCATCAACCTCACGAGCGCCAGCGGTGACATGATCGCCACCGTCGCCGGCGCGCACCGCGTGATCATCACTGCCGCGAAGACGGCGTTTGAGCGCAACGAGTCGCATTTCGCACAGTACTTCGTGGAGGCGTTCGCGAAGGATGGCGCCGACAGTGACAAGGACGGCCGCGTCTCGCTGCTCGAGGCGTTCCGCTACGCCGCGCTCGAGACGAAGCGCTTTTACGATAAAGGCGGCCTGATGCAGACAGAGCACGCCCAGCTCGCGGACGATGGTGCCAAGGAGGGGAGTGGTGATCCCACGGGCCGGGCGGGCGACGGCGCACTCGCGCGCCGGTTCTTCATGGACGGCGGCAAAGTTGCGACGCTCGCGGCCGGCAGTGATCCGCGCCTCTCCGGCCTGTACGCCGAGGAGTTCACGCTGCAGGAACAGATCGACCAGCTGCGGGCGAAAAAAGCGCAGATGCCTTCGGACGCGTACGATGCTGCGCTCGAGCCCTTGCTCATTTCGCTGGCGCGAAAGGCGCGCGAGATTCGCGCGCTGGAGGGGCGGCAGTGAGGGCGCACGCAATGATCGCAGCACTGGCGGCGCTGCTCCCGGCTGCCGCGCTCGGCGCGCAGAACGCGCTCGGAGAATCGCTGCTCTCGCACGGCAGGATCGCTGCGGCCGAAAGCGCGTTCGTCCGCGCGATCGCCGATCACGCGCCCGACAGCCTCATGGCATCGGTGAATCTCGCGCGCCTTCATTTCAATCGCGGCGAGCGCGACCGCGCGATGAAGGAGTTCGACCGGTTCATCGACGTCTACAACAACGCGGGCGGAACGCTCACGAGCACCGAGTTGACCGCAGTCGGCATCGCGTGCCAGTACCTCGGCCGCGATCGGCCCGACCTGTTCAAGGACGCACTTAAGGCGTTCGATCGCGCGATCATGCTCGATCCGGCGAACCTCCATGCGAAAATTGCGGTCGGCGAGCTCTTCCTCGAGAAGTACAACAGCGCTGACGCGCAGACGGCGTTCGAGGAGGTGCTCGCTGCGAACCCGAAGGAGCCGCGCGCACTGCTCGGCGAAGCCAAGCGCCGTATCTTCGATTCGCGGCCCGGCGTAGACTCGTTGATCAGCCGGGCGCTCGAAATCAATCCGAATTTTTCGGAAGCGCACATCCAGCGAGCGCAGATGCTGCTGGAGATCGAGGAATACGCGCCTGCACAGAAGGAAGTGGAGCGAGCGCTCGCAATCAACCCGGCGAGTTCTGAAGCGCTCGCAGTTCAAGCGGCCATCCGGTATGTGACGGGCGACACGAAGGGCTACGAAGAGACGCGTCAGCGCGCGCTCGCGCTCAATCCGGCGAACGCCGAGTTCTATGTCACGATGTCGTCTGCGGCGAGCCGGATCCGTCTGTACGCGGTTGCCGCGTCGTTCGCGCTGCAGGGCATCGAAGCTGATCCCAAGAATTGGGAGGCGCATGCCCTGCTCGGCATGAACCAGCTGCGGCTCGGCAAAATGAAGGAGGGTCGCAGCAGCCTTGAGGCGTCATTCCTCGGCGATCCGTACAGCGTGTGGATCAAGAATACCCTCGACTTGCTCGACACCTTCGGCAACTATGATGAAGTCGCCGACGGCAAGTACACGACGATGATCGAGAAGAGCGAATCCCAGCTGTTCTCGATCTATTTGCGCGATCTGTCCGAGCGCGCGTACGCGACGTTCCAGCAGCGTTATCAGTTCACGCCGCCACCGCCGATTCGCATCGAGGTGTATAAGAGCCACGCGGATTTCTCGGTGCGAACTGTAGGTCTCGCGGGACTTGGCGCGCTCGGCGTGAGCTTCGGGACCACGCTCGCCTTCGATTCGCCGGCTGCTAAAGACGCGGGGCCGTTCAACTGGGGCTCCACCGTTTGGCACGAACTCGCGCACACATTTACACTCGGCCTCACCGAGCAGCACGTGCCGCGCTGGCTGTCAGAAGGATTGTCGGTTTACGAAGAGCATCACGCGCGTCCCGGCTGGGGCTCGAACGTGAGCGTCGAGTTCCTCGACGCGTTTACCGCCGGGAAGCTGGTGCCCGTGAGCCGGATGAACGACGGATTCATGCGCCCTGCGTATCCGGAGCAGGTGATTCTCTCATATCATCAAGCATCGGTGGTGTGCGATCTCATCGCGCGCGATTACGGTGAGAAGGCGCTGCTGCAGATGCTGCTCGAGTACAAGGCCGGACACACCACGGCAGAGGTGTTCCAGAAGGTCTTCGGCATGGATCTCAAAGCGTTCGACAAGAAATTCGACGCGTACATGCGCGAGCGATATGCCGGACCGCTCGCCGCGCTGAAGGATTCGTTGAAGGCCGGAACCGAAACCCCGGCGGCGGAGCTGCTCGCTCAGGCGAACGCATTGCCGCGCAGTTATCGCATTCAAATGTTGGCCGCCGTCACGCTCGCGAAAGCGGGGCAAGTGGACGCCGCGATCACGCTGCTCGAGCGCGCACGCGATCTTTTTCCGGAGTATGGCGGCACCGACAGCCCATACGCCGGCCTCGCTGCGCTCTACACCACGAAGGGCGACACCAAGAAGGCAACGGAGGCGCTCTCGCAGTACGTGCTGCACAACGAGACAGACTATCCGCTGCATCTCGAACTGGCCAAGCTCAGGACCGCTGCGGGCGACAAGGCGGGCGCCGCCGATGCGCTCGATCGCGCGCTGTACATCGATCCATACGACATCGCGGTGCACCAGCAACTCGCTGAGCTGTTTCAAGGGGTTGGCGACAAGGCGAAAACGGTGCGTGAGCGCCGCGCGGTAGTCGCGCTTGTTCCTGCCGACAAATCGGAGTCGTACTACCAGCTCGCGCTCGCGTATCATGAAAACTCAGAAGATCTGAACGCGCGCAAGACGCTGCTTCGCTCGCTCGAGGAAGCGCCGAACTATGTGAAGGCGCAGGAACTGCTGCTGCAGATCGTCGATGGAAAGAAACCCTAACCGGAAAATCACGTGGCCGCGAACGATACGAGCCCAGCTCTCGAGTCCTCCGACGACATTGCGCATGCTGACCGGCTGAAGGCCGGCTGCGATCAGATCCGCACGGAACTGCGCAAACTCATCGTCGGTCAGGAGGGCGTGATCGAGCTGATCCTGCTTTCGATCCTCACCGGCGGCAACAGTCTGGTGATCGGCGTGCCGGGTCTCGCGAAAACGCTGTTGATCAACACGTTCGCGAAAGCGCTCGATCTCAAATTCGCGCGCATCCAGTTCACGCCCGATCTGATGCCGAGCGACATCACCGGCACGGAGATCATTCAGGACGATCCGGAGACCGGGCGGCGTCACATGGTATTCGTGCCCGGCCCGATCTTCGCGAACATCGTGCTCGCCGACGAAATCAACAGAACGCCGCCAAAAACGCAGGCGGCTCTGCTCGAGGCGATGCAGGAACATCGCGTGACGGTGCAGGGGCAGACGTACACGCTGAAGGAACCGTTCTTTGTGTTCGCGACGCAAAACCCGATCGAGCTCGAAGGCACGTATCCGCTTCCTGAAGCGCAGCTTGACCGCTTCATGTTCGAAATCGTGATCGACTACCTCACCGAGAATCAGGAAGTGGACGTGGTGCTCTCGACCACATCGGTGCAAAAGCACGAGTTCAAGCACGCGGTGACGGGCGCGGACATCGCTGCGTTCCAGCAGCTCGTGCGCCGCGTGCCAGTGGCCGACGCCGTTGCGCGATACGCGGTGAACATCGCACGCACGAGCCGTCCAGGGCCGAACGCGCCTGATTTCGTGAAGCAGTGGGTCTCATACGGCGCGAGCGTTCGCGCGCCGCAGCACCTGATCCTCGGCGGCAAGGCGCGCGCGCTGATGCAGGGCCGCTATCACGTGAGCTTCGACGACATTCGCGCGCTGGCAAAGCCGGTGCTACGGCACCGCGTGCTGCTGAACTTCCATGCCGAATCTGAGCGTATCACATCTGATGTTGTGATCGACAAGCTGCTGGCGGCAGTGCCGGTGCCGCGGTCGGGGATGTGAGCGCAGAGACGCTGCTCGACCCAAGCGTTCTCGCCCGGATCGGCAATTTGGAGCTCCTGGCGCGCACGGTGGTGGACGGATTCGTGAACGGCCTGCACCGGTCGCCACATCTCGGCTCGTCCACGGATTTCGCCGAGCATAGGTCGTACATGCCCGGCGACGACATCCGCGGCATTGATTGGCGGCTGTTCGCGCGGAGCGACCGCTATTACGTGAAGCAGTTCGAGGCGGAGACAAACACGAACTTTGTGGTTCTGCTCGACGTTTCGCCGTCAATGCGCTATCGCGGGGCGACCGAAGGACCTGGCAGCGTGGGCAAGCTCGACTACGGCATTTATCTGGCTGCGGCCCTCACGTATTTCTCGAGCAAGCAGCGCGATCGTGTAGGACTGGCGACTTTCGATGACGATATAGTCGAGTACGTGCCGCCCTCGGCGAAGCACCTGCGGCTCGTGCTGCACGCGCTCGAGCGGACCACCACTCGCGCGGAAGCCGTTGCTGCTCCGGAGGCCGGCAAATCCACGCGCTCCTTCACGCTCGAGGAACCGCTCAAGAAGCTGTCGGAGTCGCTGCGCCGCCGGAGTATCGTACTGCTGATTTCCGATCTGTACGAGGAGCCCGACGCCGTGATTTCCGCGCTGGCGAATGTGCGCGGCCGCGGCAACGACGTCATCATCTTTCACTTGCTTGACCGAACCGAACTCGATTTTCCATTTTTGGACGCGACGAACTTCGTCGATCTCGAGACCGGCGAGAAAATGCCGGTGATACCCGAATATCTGCGGACGCAGTACCGTGAGGTCGTCGCGACGCACACGGCCACGCTCGCCCGCCGCATGCAGGAGCAGCGGCTCGACTACGCGCTGTTCGACACGTCCAAGCCGCTCGACAAAGCGCTCTTCACTTACCTGCTGGCGCGCGAGCGCTTCAGCACCGCGCGCTAAAGACGAACATGGGACTGCTCGCGCCGGCATTTCTCGCAGGCCTGCTCGCGATCGGAATTCCGATCGCCATTCACTTGATCAATCGCGAGCGGCGCGTGGTGGTGCAGTTCCCGTCGCTGATGTTCCTGCACAAGATTCCGTACCGTTCGATCCGCCGGCAGAAACTCCGGCACATTCTTCTTCTCGCGATGCGCTGCCTTGCGCTCGTGCTGCTGGTCGCGGCATTCGCGCGGCCTTTCCTGCAGCGGCACAGCGCCGGAACATCGTCGCTCCTCGGCGCGCGCGAGCGGGTCGTGCTCGTCGACCGCTCGTACAGCATGGGCTATTCCGACCACTGGAAGCGCGCACTCGATGCGGCCCGTGCCGCGACGCGCGGCCTCGCCGGGAATGACCGCGCTACGATCGTGTTCTTTGCGAACGATCCAGTCGCGGCCACCGAGCCGACCGCGAATCCGGCGCGTCTCGAGCGTGCCATCGCGGCGGCGAAGCTCAGCTCTGAGGGAACCCGTTACGAGCCCGCGCTGAAACTCGCCGCACAGATTCTCTCGGCGTCGAATCTTCCGCGGAAGGAAGTCGTGATGATCAGCGACTTTCAGCGCGTGGGGTGGGGGCGGCGTGACGACATCCAGCTTCCCTCCGGCGCCTCGATGACGGCCGTCGATGTCGGCGGCTCGTCGCCCGCATCCGATCTCGCGGTCACGCAGGTTTCGACGGACCGCGACCGCGTAGGCGAGCGCGATCGAGTCACCGTCACCGCGCGCGTCACGAACGTCGGTGCAGTGGCGCGGACCGTAGACGTCACGCTCGATCTCGGCGGTCGCGCGGTGGAAACGAAGAAACTCACCGTCGCGCCGAAGGGTGTTGGACAAGCGCGGTTCACGCCGAACGCAGTTCCCACGAGCGCCACTCGCGGCACCGTGCGCATCACGCACGACTCTCTGCCGCAGAACGATGCGTTCAATTTCACACTCACGCCGGGCGAGGCAGTGTCTGTGCTGGTGGTGCAGCCGTCGAAGCCGCGCGCAAACCAGAGCTTGTTCGTGAGCCGCGCGCTCGCCATCGGCGATCGGCCGGCATTTCATGTCGATGTGAAATCCGAGGATGCGCTTCGCGCACAGGATTTCTTGGCACGATCGCTCGTGGTTCTCGACGAGGTGCCCCCACCTGCGGGAGCGCTCGGCGCGAAGCTGCGCGAGTCGATTCTCGCCGGTACCGGCCTCCTCGTGGTCCCGGGCGATCTCGCGTCGGGCCGCTGGAGCACCGAGTGGCGCCCGTTGATGCCCGCTACGCTTGGCTCGGTGATCGATCGCACACGCGATGCGGGCGCGACCGTCGCCTCCGTGGACTACGGCCATCCTGTGTTCGAGCTCTTCTCCGCGCCGCGGAGCGGAGATTTTTCGACGGCGCATCTGTTCCGCTACCGGCAGCTCGTCGCGCGCGGCGACACAGGGGTGATCGCGCGCCTCGATGACGGCGCGCCAGCGCTCGTCGAAAAGACGGTGGGCGCCGGGAAGGTGCTCATGTGGGCGTCGTCGCTCGACGAATACTGGACCGACCTTCCGCTCCAACCCGTATTTCTGCCGTTCGTGCACGCGCTCGCGAAATACGCCGGACGTTTCGGCGACGCGCGTGGCTGGTTCGTGGCGGGCGATGTACTCGACCTCTCACGCCACGGTGAACTCACCGCGCCTTTCGTCGCCGATGCGGGGGCCGGCGCCGCGGGCGATGCGCCGCTCGTGCTCGAATCGCCATCCGGCCACCGCACGCCGCTCACGGCGTCTGGCGCGGAGCATTTGTCGACGCTTTCGGAGCAGGGCTTCTACGAATTGCGCGGACCAGGCACTGCGGCCGGCAGCGGGCGTCCCATAGCCGTAAATGTCGATCCGAAGGAATCGGACCTCGCGCGATTCGATCCGAACGAGCTCGTGGCGGCTGTCACGGCGACGCCGGGCACGGGCGCGCCCGCATCCGGAACTGCCGCCGCACCGTCCGAGCTGGAACGCGGACAGACCATATGGTGGTATCTTCTAGTGGTCGCCTTGCTGCTGATGGCCGCGGAGACGGTTCTTTCGAATCGCCTCTCGAAGGCCGAGGTGCAGTCAATGTGATGGGGAGGACGTGACCGATGGATAGCGTACACGGATTCGCGGCAGAACAGGGGCAGCTCGCAGGCGTCGTGAGCGGCGTGCGCAATCGCTGGCGCCTCAAGCACGCGCTGCACGGCGCGACCATCACGGTTGCGATCGGCTTCGCCGTTCTCGCGCTCTCGGCATACATCACGCGTGCGCTGCACTACGGCGACGCATCGCTTTGGATCTTCCGGTTGATTTCGCTCGCGGCGATCGTCGCCTGCGTCATTCGATTCATTGTGAAACCTGTGCGCGCGACACCGCGCGATGCGCAGGTTGCGCTGTACATCGAGGAGCACGAGTCATCGCTCGAAGGCGCAGTGATCACGGCCGTGGATGTGCACGCATCCGGCGCCGCCGCCGCGCGTTCTCCGGCGCTCGTGGGCCGCCTGCTGCGTTCGGCGCTCGATCGCGTGCGCCGTCTCGATGGCGGCCGCACCGTAGACGCGAACGATCTCCAGCGCACGACGATGATTTTTGCCGCAGTGACCGCGGCTGCTGTGAGCTTCGGCCTGTTCGGTCCCGCAGTGCTCCGCCACGGACTCGGTCTCATGCTCGTGCCGTGGGGCGACGCGAATCCGGCGGGTGTCTTTTCGATCGCCGTGAAGCCGGGCAATGCGACGATCGCGAAGGGCGGCGACCAGATGGTCACCGCGTCGCTCAAGGGCTTCAATGCCGCGCGTGTCGATCTTCTCCTGCGCTCCGCCGATTCTTCGGAGTGGACCCGCGTGACGATGACCGCCGACAGCGCCGGCCGATTCAATTACCGCCTTTTTGATTTGGCGAAAGTCACGGAATATTCGGTGGAGGCGAGCGGCGTGCGCTCGCCGGTGTATCGGCTCGACATCGCAGATCTCGCGTTCGTGAAGCGGCTCGATCTCGAGTATCGCTATCCGGCGTACACGCAACTTCCGAATCAGCACGTCGACAGCACGGGCGACATCGCGGCGCTGAAGGGCACGATGGTGCGAGTGCGCGTCACGCCCACGCGCGCGACGAACGGCGGCCGTGTGATCGTGCAGGGCGGCGACACGCTGCAGCTCGCGCGCACCGCGGACGGCGCGCTCATCGCGATGATCAAGGTGGAGCGCGAGGGATTCTACAAAGTGGAACTGCAGGGTCCGGACGGCCGGATGGTCACGGGTTCGCTCGACTACACGATCGACGCGCTTCCCGATCGCCCGCCCACGGTGAGTTTCACCAAGCCGGGCCGCGACTTGAAGGTTCTCTCGGTGGATGAAGTCTTCACCGAGGCGCGCGCGCAGGACGACTATGGCGTCGCGAAATTCGAACTCGTGTACTCGGTCAACGGAGCGGCGGAAAAAGCTCTTCCGCTTTACTCCGCCGCTGGAAAGAACTCGCGCGATATCTCGGTCGGGCACACGTTCATGCTCGAGAACGAGCACCTCGTGCCCGGCGACTTGGTCTCATATTACGCGCGTGCCACCGACAACAACGCGGTGAGCGGAGCGCAGACGGCCACCACGGATATCTATTTCCTCCAGGTGCGCCCGTACGGTCAGGACTACCGCCAGCAGCAGGGCGGCGGTGGCGGCGGTGGCGGCGGTGGCGGCGGCGGTCGCGGTCAACAGGATCCGGGCCCGCTCTCTGAGCGTCAGCGTCAGGTGATCGCCGCGTCGTTCAACACGGCGAGGGACAGCGCGAAGCTCGCCAAACAGGCGCTCGAGGAAAACCTTGCCACGCTTCGCCTTTCACAGCAGAAAGTTCGCGAGGAAGTCGAGCAGCTGGCCAAACGTCTGGTCGATCGCGGAATCGCAGCGAGCGATTCGAGCTGGAAGAAGATTTCGCAGATCCTTCCCAAGGCTGCGGCCGAGATGGACAGCGCTGAGAAGCTTCTCTCGAAGGGCACGCCTCACGATGCGCTCGGGGCGGAGCAGCGCGCGCTGGTGCAGCTCCAGCGTGCCGAGGCCGTGTTCCGCGACATTCAGGTTTCGATGGGTGGTGGAGGCGGCGGTGGAGGAGGCGGCGGAGGCGGAGGCGCCAAGGCGCAGGATCTCGCCGACATCTTCGAGCTGCAGAAGGACAAGATGCGGAATCAGTACGAGGCGGTGCAGCGCGGGCAGGATCAGCAGGCGCAGGAGAAGAGCGCCGCGTCGCAGGTGGATGAAACGCTCGACAAGCTCAAACAGCTCGCCCAGCGCCAGCAGCAGGAAGACGAACGGATGCGCCGCAAGGCGGACAGCCTTCGTCAGCCAGGCGCGAGCGGCGCTTCCAACGGCGACGGCCAGCGCGAGCTCGCCGCGCAGACCGAGCAGGCTGCGCGCCAGCTCGAGCGGCTCGCCCGCGAGAAACAGTCGCAGGCGCTCGCCGATGCAGCGCGGAAACTTCAGGAAGCCGCGAATTCAATGAAGCTGGCGGCGGCGAACGGAAAGAGCGGCGGCGCAGAGTCGAGGAACGCGAACGATCGTCTGGCCGATGCGCGCCGACTGCTCGAGCAGGAGAAAACTACGGGCGCGCAGCGCGGGCTGAGCGACGTGCAGAAGAGCGCGCAGAAACTCTCCGAGCAGGAGAAGCAGGTCGCGAACGATGTCGCGAAACTCGGCGAACAGGGTGCAAACTCACAGACGCCGCAGGGCCAGCAGGAGAAGCAGGCGCTTCAGCGATCGCTCTCTGCGGAGAAGGGTGCGATGGCCGATTCGCTGCGCGATCTCACGAAACGAATCGATCAACTCGCGGGAGAGCAGTCGCGTTCGCAGCCCGGCGCGGCTCGCGCGCTTGGCGAAGCGGCGGACTCACTGCGCTCCAAACGGATCGAAGATCGCATTCGTGCGTCGCAGCAGCAGCTCGGCCAGGCATCGCAGCAATATCTCGATAATCTCGAGCGCTCGATCGGCGACGGCCTAAGCGATCTCGGACAGCGGTTGCAGAAAGCGGGCGAGGCGTCGAATCAGGCGTCGGGCGGGCAGCGCCAGCAGCAGGCGCTCGACCGGATGCGCGATCTCGTGCGAGGATTGGAAACGCTTGATGATCGCGTAAAGCAGCAGCAACAGCAGGGGCAGCAGGGGCAGCAAGGGCAGCAGGGGCAACAGGGGCAACAAGGGCAACAAGGGCAACAAGGGCAACAAGGGCAACAAGGGCAAAAGGGTCAGCAAGGCCAAGGTCAGGGTCAGGGCCAAGGTCAGGGCGGCGGCCGCGGACAAGGGCAGCAAAGCGCGCAGGGCAATGGTCGCGGCGGTGGCAACCGTCTCGGCAACGGCACCGTCGCGCAGGGCGGCCCGGGCGGCAATCGTCTTTCACAGAACGACTCGCGTCAGTTCTCCGCCGAGATGCAGCAGCGCATTCGCGACGCGCAGGCGGTGCGCGATGACCTCGCGAAGCAGGGCACCGATGTCTCCGCGCTCGATCGCGCGATGGAAGCGATGCGCGCCGCTGCGAATCAGGAAAACCTCGCGGACGCGAAGACCGGCGGTGAACTGCGCACGCAGGTGATCGACGGACTCAAGGCGTACGAGTTTGCGCTGCGCCGCGCGATCGAAGGGAAGGACAGCGGCCAGGTGCTCTCGGGCCGCACCGGCGATGTTCCGCTCGAATTTCGCGCCTACGTCGAGGAGTATTATCGTTCTATAGCGCGGCCCAAGCCGCGCTGACATTTCGAGAGGTAAGCGCGAAATTCCACCGGCACATCGCCGGTGCGGCCGGAGAGCACCTGGCCGTTGTCCTTTCCTTCGATCGCGCGGCGCAGCGCGAACTCGTACGCCTTGAGGCCGTCGATCACCT
>JANYIJ010000212.1 GCA_025362095.1 Gemmatimonadota bacterium
GCGAATCGCGAGTGGGGACTGGCGAGCGAATCGCGAGTCGGGACTGGCGAGCGAATGGCGAGTGGGGACTGGCGAACGAATCGCGACTCGCGAATCGCTACGCTCTCGCCAATTACGACTCGCCATTCGCCGCCCTACCGCAATCCTCGGGTAACTACGGCGAATCGCGAGGGGGGACTGGCGAGCGAATCGCGAGTGGGGACTGGCGAGCGAATGGCGAGTGGGGACTGGCGAGCGAATCGCGACTCGTGAATTGCTACGCTCTCGCCAATTACGACTAGCCATTCGCCGTGGTTCAGCCCTTCTCCCTCCCGCGGGCCTCAGCAAGCTTTCGTGCTATTCCCCGGTAGAATCCTGCATCCGCCGGCTTCCCCTCTGTCTCCAGCGCGAGCGCGCAACGCTCTAGCGCGAACAGCAGGTTTCCCAGGTACAGTGCCGCGACCGATTCCACCGTTTCGGTCGACCGCTGTTCAGCCATTCGCCGGGGCAGCGGTTCCGTCTACGCCCACCACCTGAATCACGATCGCCGTGATGTTGTCCAGCCCGCCGCGACCGTTCGCCTCGGCGATCAGTGCATCGACGATCCGGCCGGGGCCCGAGCGCGCGAGCAGCATGGCCTGGAGCCTGCGATCGTCGACCATGCCGGTGAGTCCGTCGGAGGCGAGGAGAAACACATCGCCCGGCCTCATCTCGCCTTGGTAGATGTCGGCTTCGACAGACTCGCCCGCACCCACGCAGCGCGTGATCACGTTGCTGTATGGATGGTAGCGCGCCTGCTCCGGCGTGAGCAGCCCCGCATCGACCTGCTCCTGCACGTACGAGTGGTCTTTCGTGAGCTGCGAGAGCGCGCCGTCGCGCAGGAGATAGATGCGCGAATCGCCGATCTGGCCAATGAGAAACTGATTGTCGGAGAGCACCAGCACGCTCGCCGTCGTCCCCATTCCCTGCTTGTCCACTTCGGCCAGCATGCGGTCGTAGATCGCGCGATTGGCGTCTTTCATCGCCTGCGCGAGGCGTTCGGAAGCGGCGCGATCCAGCACGCTCGTGAGCGGGAGGAGATTGCGCGCGACGATCTGCACGGCCATCTCGCTCGCGACTTCACCGGCCGCGTGCCCGCCCATGCCGTCGGCGACGACGAACACTCCGCGGCGATCGTCCGCCTCGGCGAAGAAATTATCCTCGTTGCCCGAGCGGATCATGCCGACGTCGGAACGCGCTCCAACCTTTAGGTCCACGAATCAGCCCCGAATGGTGAGCAGGATTGCCATCATGGAAGCGCCCGCGACGCCGAGCGTCACCAGAAACGCGATCATGGCGAGGCACCCTTTCTTCTTTTCCGCGGGGAGCTGCGCGGTTTCGGGCTGCGCGGCGGCCTGAGTTGCGCGCTTCTTCTCTGCGGCCTTCTTCGCCGCCTCGACACCGAACGCGGCGATCGCGCGCGTCCCCTTCCCTTCATCTTCGGCCGGGACGGGGGTCGACTTGAACATCATCTTGATGCTGCCGAAACGCACATCGGGCGCGCCCGTGATCTGCTGCTCGCCCTGCACGCGGCGGCCGCCGATGTAGCTGCCGTTGGTCGAGCCCTGATCGACGAGCCACCAGGAACCGTCGCGCTTGAGAATCTTCGCGTGCGAATCGGAGACGCTTTCGTCGTTGAGCGAGACGTCGTTGTGCGGTCCGCGTCCGATGTTTGTGAGGGGCGTGTGGATGTCAAACTTCGTCCCCTTCATCGGCCCTTCGTTGATCACTTCGAGCGTCGCCAGCGGTTTGCGAGTCGACGAGGGAACTGTTGGCGCTTCGGATTCCGGCGGTGGAGCTGCCGCGATGGGATGTTGCGTGGGTGGAGCTGGCGGCCGCGTGACCGAGGCCGCGACAGGAGCGGCGGCCGGTGCCGCCGGCGGCGGCGCGGCAGCCGACGTGATCGCATCCTCGAGATCGATGACCGTCATGTCGATCTGGGGCATGCCGTCGAGCGTGCCGAGTCCAAAGGGCAAGTCCGCGACGAGCGCGGGCGCCTCTGCAGGCGCCGGTGGGGGTGCGCTCGCCGCGGAAGGCGGGGGTGCTTCGACCACCGGCGGAGGAGGCTCAGGAGCCTTGGCAATGTCGGCGTAGAAGCGATATTCCTCGGGGCCGATCTTCAGAACGTCGGCGCGGCCCAACAACTGTGATTTCTCAACACGAACGCCATTTACGGTGAGGCCGTTCGTGCTCAGGTCGGTCACCACGTACCCGCCCTCGGCCGGTGCGATCGACGCATGTTTGCGCGAGACCTCGGTGGACGCGATCACGATGTCGTTGCCGATCTCGCGTCCGAAACTCACGCCTGCGTCGGGGACTGCATATTCGCGTCCGTCGACCAGCGAGACGAGGCGGCCACCGGTGGCCGTTGTGGGCTTCTTGGGGGCGCCGCCTTTTGCCTTGAGCGCGTCCGACACATTCATGCCCGAGAGAAACTGCGTGCTTCCGCCTTTCACGTCGTCGCCGTAGCGGAGTTCATGCGAACCGAGCGACAGCTTGTCGCCGTGCAGGAGCGGGCTCGGTTCGGCGCCCAGCTGTACCCCGTTCACGCACACCACGGCCTCAGGGCTGCCCCGCACCACCAGGCCCGTGCCGTCGGCCCCCACGCGGAAGACCGCACGGAGCGAGGAGTCGTCGCCCGGCAGTCGAACGGCGGCTCCGTCGAAGGAGCCCACCGTGAGCTCGGCGGCGGTCAGCGGAAATCGCTGGTCGTTGAACTGTATGTAGGGCATCTCGGATCGGAAACTATGGGTCGGGTAGGGGGGTGGCAACTACCGCGAATAGTGAGTCGTTATTAGCGGGAGCGGGGCGACTTGCGAGTGGCCACGCTCTCGCCCATTTCGACTCGCGATTCGCCGTAGTTCCGTCTGCCGTTAGTTTGAGGAGTGAAGTCCCACATCCAGATCCGAGGCGCCCGCCAGCACAACCTCAAGGGCATCGATCTCGACATCCCCCGCCGGGCCGTCACTGTCATCACTGGCCCGTCGGGTTCGGGCAAATCGTCGCTGGCGTTCGACACGATCTACGCCGAGGGACAGCGCCGCTATGTCGAGTCGCTGTCGGCGTACGCGCGGCAGTTCCTGGAGCGAATGAAGAAGCCGGATGTCGATTTCATCGACGGACTCTCGCCGGCAGTCGCGATAGAGCAGAAGAATCCCACGCGGACATCGCGCTCCACCGTGGGCACAGCGACGGAGATCTACGACTACCTGCGCCTGCTGTGGGCGCGCGTCGGCCGCACCATCTGTCCCGTCTGTGGGCGGGAGCTGAAACCCGACACCGCGGACTCCGCAGCGAATGCAACGCTCGAACTTCCCAAGGGCACGCGCACGCTGATCGCGTTCCCGCTGAAGCGTTCGGCGAAAGTCACGCACGCGCAGATCGTGGAGAATCTCAAAGCAAAGGGATTCGTGCGCGTGGTAGCCGACGGCGAGCCGATGCACCTGGACGAGCTCGCGCCGAAAACAAATCTCAGCAAAGCAAGAGAATTGCTGGTCGTAGCTGATCGCCTCGCGGTTTCAATCGCCGAGCGCTCTCGATTCGCGGACGCTTTTGAGACGGCTTTTATGGAAGGCGACGGCGATGCGGTCGCGCTGATCGCCGACGCGGCGTCTCCGGCTTCCGGCCTCCGGCTTCCGGCGCCATTGAGGTTCACCACCCGCTTCCAATGCCCGAACGACGGCCACGTTGCCCCCGTGCCGTCGCCGCAGCTGTTCTCGTTCAATAATCCGCGGGGCGCCTGCCCCACCTGCAACGGATTCGGCGCGACGCTCGAGTACGATCTCGCGCTGATCGTGCCGTATCCGGAGCGCACCCTCACGGAAGGTGCGATACATCCCTGGACGATGCCGCGCTACGACAACAAGCGTCGCGCGCTCTCGGAATTCGCGAAGCGCGAGGGGATCCCGATGGACCGGCCGTGGTTCGAGCTCACGCCCTCGCAGCAGGAACAGCTGCTGCGTGGAAAAGCGAAGGGCTTCCTCGGCATCGTCCGTCATCTCGAGTCGCTGGAACCGAAAAAGTACAAACAGTACATCCGCGTTTTTCTTCGGCAGTATCAAACCGCGCAGACCTGTGCGACCTGTCACGGGACCAAACTCCAGCCCGACGCGCTGAACGTGAGGGTCGCAGGCCGGAGCATCGCGGATGTTTCCGGGTTGCCCATAGATCTGTTGCGCGCCTGGCTCGATACGCTTGTGCTCACAGCACACGAGCTCGCGATTGCGTCGCACATCATGCGCGAAGCGCGCGACCGCGTGCGTTTTCTCACCGACGTGGGCCTGACGTATCTCACGCTCGAGCGGACGACGCGCACTCTTTCGGGCGGCGAAGCGCAGCGCATAGGCTTGGCCAACTCGCTCGGCGCACATCTCGTAGACACGACGTACGTGCTGGATGAGCCGAGCATCGGACTGCATCCGCGCGATATGGATCGCCTGCTGGGACTGCTCGCGCGGCTGCGCGACGGCGGCAACACCGTGATCGTCGTCGAGCACGATCTCGAAGCGATTCGCATGGCCGACTGGATGATCGAGCTCGGACCCGAGAGCGGCGAGCACGGCGGCAGAGTGGTGTTCACTGGTCCGATCTCCGAGGCCGCGAGGAGCCCGCTCACCGGCCAGTATCTCACCGGCGCGCGCACGATTCCGCTGCCGGAAAAGCGGCGCAAAACGGGGCCGCGCTGGATTCGGCTCACCGGTGCGCGGGAGCACAACCTCCGCGGGGTGGATATCAAGATTCCGATCGGCGCGCTCACTGCCGTGACCGGAGTTTCGGGCAGCGGCAAGAGCACGCTCGTGCACGACATTCTCTTTCGCGCGCTCGAGCAGCGCATCACCGGCGAACACTCGGCCAAGCGGCATCTCGGTGAACGCGTCGGCGCGTTCGATGAACTCACCGGCTATGACTCGCTCGACGCCGTCGTGCTGGTGGATCAGGAGCCGATCGGTCGCTCGCCGCGCTCGAATCCGGTCACGTATATCAAGGCGTTCGACGAAATCCGCCGGATTTTCTCGGAGGTTCCTCTCGCACGCGAACGCAAATACACCGCGAGCACGTTCAGCTTCAATGTGAAGGGCGGCCGGTGTGAAAAGTGCGAGGGCGCCGGATACATCGCGGTCGAGATGGTATTTCTGGCCGACGTGTTCGTTCCGTGCGAGGAGTGCGACGGCACGCGATACAAGCCAGCGGTGCTCGACGTGAAATACCTCGGCAAGAGCGTCGTCGACGTGCTGGAGCTCACCGTCGATCAGGCGATTCGTTTCTTTCCGAAAGAGGAGAAGCTTGGGCAGGCGCTCTGGCAGGTGCAGCAGGTCGGGCTCGGCTATTTGCGGCTCGGCCAGCCCGCGACCACACTTTCCGGCGGCGAGGCGCAGCGACTGAAGATCGCGCGCGAGCTCACGTTTTCAGCGAAGTCAGCGGGAAAGAAACTTTACGTGATGGACGAGCCGACCACCGGACTCCATCTGGAAGACATTCGCAAACTGGCGACCGTGCTCGACCGGCTGGTGGACGCGGGCCATACTGTAGTATTGATCGAACACAATCTCGACGTGATCAAACTCGCGGACTGGGTGATCGACATGGGGCCGGACGGTGGCGATGGCGGCGGCAAGCTCGTGGCGATGGGAACGCCGGAAGAGGTCATGAAGGTGAAGGAGTCTCACACGGGCAACTGGCTGGTGACAGCCTACGGAAAACAGCAAACAGAGCGCCCTAGCTAGATGGCGTTGCTCAGTCTGCGGCCGGCGGCGTGCGCGGGTTTCTCGATCAGATAGTACGAGAGGATGGCGCAGGCGAACGTCAGCGCCACGTTCACCGGGAAGCGGCTGGGCCACGCGGATGCGCTCCGGTTGCAGAAGAGCTGCTGCCAGAGATAGAGCGAGTAGCTGATTCTGCCGATGAACATCAGCGTCTTTGTGTTCAGGGCGCGCGCGATGCCTTTTGCTGGATGCGTGACGACGGCATCGAGGAGGAGTACGGCGGCGATCATTGCGACGCTGGATGTCACGTTGCTCAGCCGCCAGTGACCGAACGCCGTCCACCCGGCAAATAGGATTGCGATCAGAACCAACGGCGTGAGCGGGTGCGCCATCAGCCGCGAATACCGTCCGTTCGCGTGCAGAGTGCCGCGCCACAGTGCGAGTAGCGCGCCGCCTGCGAGCCAGTCGGCGACGGTCGCGAAACTTTGGCCGCTGTCTGAGAATCCGGGAATGAGCTCGAGCGTGGCACCCGCGCGAATGAGCGGAACGATCACGGTCGTGCCGACGAGTACCCACGGCGCACGGCGCGGGCCCGCTGCAAGGAGCAGCGCGGGCCACAGCAGATAGAACTGTTCCTCTATCGAAAGCGACCACGCATGTCCGAGGTACCAGCCCGCCGAGTCGTTGTGGTAGTTCATCGTGTAGGTGGCGGCGTGCAGATAGTCACCCGGATTGGTAGCGATGATGCCACCGAGTTCGAGCAGGGCGATCGCGGCGACGTATGCGTAGAACGGCGGAAAGATCCGCATGGTCCGCCGGACGTAGAAACGTGCGAGCGAGATCGCGCCGGTGTTTGTGCGCTCCCCGAGCAGCAGCGACGTGATCAGAAATCCCGAGATCACGAAGAAGATGCGGACACCGAGCGTGCCAAGCGCCAGCGCATGCGCCACGGCACCGATGGAAGCGGGAGTGCCGGCCGCGCCCATGAGGTGATGGGCGATCACAAAGAGGATCGAGACGGCCCGCAGGCCGTCGAGGGACGGGAAGCGCACGGGGGCGGCGGATGGTGAGGCGCGCGTCATTGGAGCGAATGTAGGCCTTTTGACGTTCCCGGGGCAAAATGGAGAGAGCCGCGCGGCGCGTTGACCCAACCCTGCGCGCCGTCTAGGTTTCCATGCTCTTCCCGAGTAGCTCAGTTGGTAGAGCAGGCGACTGTTAATCGCCGGGTCGGGGGTTCGAGTCCCTCCTCGGGAGCGTCGTAGAAAAGAAAGCAGCGGCCGCCAAGCTTAGGCGGCCGCTGTTTTTTTCGGTCCTCTGTCTTCTTACGGCTTCTTCGCCGGCGGATTCGTCTTCGCGTCCGCCGATTTCAGCGCCGTCTTGGTCTTCTTCTCGGACTTCAGCTGCGTCTTGAGCCTGTTCGCGGTAGCCGTGTCGCCCTTGGCCTTCGCCGTCTTCCGCGCGGCCTTGTCGCTCTTGATGGTCTTCTTCACCGACTTGAGGCTGTCGTGCGTCGCAGTCGCCTTTTTCGTGGTCTTGGTCGCCTGTGCCGAAAGACTCGAGCCGCCCAGCGCGATCGCCGCCACGAGCACCGCAATATGGATTCGTTTCATTTCCTCTCCCGAGTGAGTGCGTGCATGCGTCGCCACACAGACGCTGCAAGTCGGACGAAAGTTACGTGCTGCCGGTCACGCTCGAAAGAAGGCAGTCGCCTCGTGCATCGGCTTCAGCCCCCATAAAATCTTGCCATCACTGCGGATCACGCGCGGCACGCCGCCGAGGCGCTCGGTCGCCCAGTCGAGATCCCAATTCTCCACCGTCTCCTCGGCGTCGGGATGATCGAGCTCCACGAATCGGGGCACGGCTGCAAGATCGGCCACGCGCTGCAGTTCGGACACTACCGAGAGATCCGTGCCGTCGCGCCAGTACGCGCGGTAGAGCGCGTCGCGGTAGACCGCGGCGCGCGCCGGCTGCTGCCGCATTACTGAAGCAACGGCGACGATCGCCTTCAGCGTCCGCGGCTTCCCGCGCGGCAAGTGCATCACAACGGCGTCCACGCGACGCTGCACCTCGTGGATCTCGTCCTCGATCCGGTCGAGCGCGCGACGGTCGAGTGACCGCATGGGCACGCCGAGCGCGGGATCGACCTGCACGCCGCGCCACTGCACGGCGCCGCTCACGCCGAGCGCGACGAGCTGTTCGTTCAACCCGTAGCACTCGGCGCAGGTGAAATCAGAGTAGACGATAAAGTCCAAATTGTCCCCAAGCGGTGAGCCTGCGAATTGAGCGGAATCATGGCATATTACTCCCATGAACGCACCCCTCGTCGGCATCCTCATGGGCAGCAAGTCGGACTATGACTACCTCGCCCCCGCATGCGAAATGCTCACGCAGCTCGGCATTTCCTACGAAGCAAGAGTCCTCTCCGCGCATCGCACGCCGGACGAGACCACCGAATACGCAGCGACCGCGGAGAAGCGCGGACTCTTCTGCATCATCGCCGCCGCGGGCGGCGCGGCGCATCTGGGCGGCGTGATCGCGTCGAAGACGGTTCTCCCGGTGCTCGGCGTGCCAATTCCGTCGACGTCGCTCAACGGGCTCGATTCCCTGCTCAGCATCGTGCAGATGCCGTCCGGCATCCCGGTGGCGACGTTTTCGATTGGAAAGTGGGGCGCGACGAACGCGGCGATTTTCGCAGCACAGATCATCGGCGCGGTGAAGCCGGACGTGCGCGAGAAGCTGCGCGCCTGGCGCGCGGCCAAGGCGAAGGAAGTGCTCTCGCAAACTCTGCCGCAGCAGGCGCCGCTGGCGTAATGGCCAATAAGCCGCCCGAGTTCCGCGAGCTCACGCGCAAAGAATGCGACGAACTGCTCGCGCGAAATCATGTCGGGCGGATCGCGTTCAGTTATCACGATCACGTCGACATCGAGCCGATCCACTACCAGTACGACGGCGGCTGGATTTACGGCCGCACCGGCGACGGCACCAAGCTGCGAACGCTGGCGCACAATAGATGGCTCGCGTTCGAAACCGATGAAGTCAGCGCGCTGTTCGACTGGCAGTCAGTCGTGATCAAGGGTGCGCTGTACATCCTCGAAAAGGATGGCGCGTCGAGCGAGGCGCACGCGCACGCAGTCACGGTGCTGCGGAGATTGCATCCGGATGTGCTCGGCGAGAATGATCCGGCGCCGGACCGGAACGTGCTGTTCCGGATTCATGCGGATCAGGTCACAGGGCGATCGTCGTCCACTCAAGACTGACGCGTCGCCGATCTATACGCCGCCGTACCACTCGTATCCTTCGTCCGACCAGTACCCGCCGTTGCGCTCCGGCATAAACACGATCTTCGTCAAATATTTCGTGTTCTTGTAGCCAAGCTTCACGGGCGAGTGCACGCGCGCCGGCGCGCCGTAGGCCGGCGGCAACAGCGCGCCATCCTTGGCGTACACGATCAGCGTCTGCGGATGCAGCGCGCTCTCCACGTCCCAGCTCTCATGGTAATCGTTGTCGAACGATTGAAAGTCGACGTACCCGGCTTTCGGATCGGCCTGCGCCAGCCTCGCGAGCGCGCGCAGTGGGACGCCCGTGAACTCGACCACTGCGGTCCACCCTTCCACGCAGTAGTGGTTCACGCGCTGCGTCTGACGCTCGAGCTTCATGACATCGTCGAGCGTGAGTGAGAGCGGCTTGCCGACCATGCCTCCCACCTCGAGCCGCCACGCCGCCAGCCCCGCTGCGTCGAGCGTCGGCACGACATCCGACACGAAATAACTCGGGAACTGATTTCCCGCCGCGCGCACGTTCGACTTCGCATGGTCCATCGACGTGTGGCGGAAGATCAGGCGTTCGACGCCCTCGTTTTTCTTCTCGGCGTACTGAAGCAATTTCGCGGCCTTGTCCGGTCCGCTCGAATCGCATGCGCCAAACAGCGCCGCGCTCAGCGAAACGCCACCGAATCGAATGAAGTCGCGGCGATCGAACGTCATGGCGCCTCCGGTCCGCCCGCCGGCGGAGCCGCAACCGGCGCCGGTGACGCACGCTTGGGCAGCAGGTTGAGAAACGGCCGCGCGTTGCGCTCTTCGGGCGAGAGACGTTCGCTGTAGCCGCCGGTGACCATGCTGCGGAGCGCATACGGATCCACGGCGAACACCATGAAGATGTGAACGAACGACAGCGCGACGATCGCGCTCATCGCGACGAAATGCCAGTAACGCGCCCACGCGTATCCGCCGAGCAGGTTCGTGAGCGGCGCGAACTGTACCGGCTTCCAGATGGCGATGCCGCTGATCACGATGATCGCGGCGATCATGGGCATCGCGAAGTACGCGCTCTTCTGCAGCGCGTTGTGCTTGCCCTGTCGGGGATGATCCTTCCGCGCAAACGTGTAGAACTTGATCATCTCCCACGTGTCGCGCAGATCGCCACGGCGCGGCGCGAGGTCGCGCCATTCGCCGTGCAGATAGATGAACGCCAGGTATACGAGTCCGTTCACGACGAGCAGCCACATCATCGCGAAGTGCCAGTGCCGCGCGCCGCCGAGCCAGCCGCCGAAGGTGAGCCATGCCGGGATCGCCGTCCCTTCAAACGGATAGCAGCAGAATGTCTCGCCTTTTGGCGCGAACGCCGGCGATCCGTTGAAAATGCGCAGGCCCGAGCCGACCATCAGCGTGAGTGCAACCGCGTTCACCCAGTGGGTGACGCGGACAATCCAGTGATGGCGCGTTTTCATTCGCAAAGGAGGAGCATACGGCGAAGATAGTGCGT
>JANYIJ010000233.1 GCA_025362095.1 Gemmatimonadota bacterium
CAGCGACGGCAACGTCGGCGCCGCCGTTCCTGTCGCCGTGAACGTCGCGGCAGCTGCGGCGCCAGCGGATGCCGATAGCGTGTTGGTGCCTGCCGTCGCGCCGAGCGTCCATGATCCCACCGTCGCGACGCCGTTGCTTCCGGAGAGCGGCGTCGCACCCGTCACCGATCCGCCGCCCGATGCCACCGCGAATGTCACCGTCTGGTTCGCGATCAGATTTCCGAATTGATCCGCGAGTGACACGGCGGGCGCCGTGCCGACCACCGCGCCGACGAGCGCCGAGAGATTGTCACCGGCAACTTTGGTTATTGTCGCGACGGGTCCGGCGACTCCTGTTTCCGTAAACGTGACGGGGCTTCCTGTGACCGCCGCGCCGGAGACCGTGGCGCTGACGGTATTCGTTCCCGCCGCATTGCCAAGCGTCCACCCGCCGAGCGTTGCAACTCCGTTCGAACCGGTGGTCGCAGTGGCACCGCTCACGGATCCGCCGCCACCCGTTACGGCAAACGCAATGCTCGCGCCGGCAACCGCATTTCCGAAATGATCGACCACAGTGACGGCGGGTTTCGTCGTGAGCGCCAGCCCCGCCGCGGCGGTTTGCGCATCGCCTGCGGACTTTGACATCAGCGAGGCGACATCGGCCGTGCCAGTCGCTGAAATCGTGACGGACGTCGCACCGGTGGTCGAGACTGACAGCGCATTCGCTCCTGCGATGTTGCCGAGCGTCCACGAGCCCACCTGCGCTATGCCGTTCGCGTCGCTGAACACAGTGGCGCCGGTGACAGATCCGCCGCCGCTCGTGACTGCGAACGTTACGGCAACGAGGGCTTTCGGCGAGCCGTTGCTCGTCACCGTTACCGACGGTGCCGTGGTCACCGCATGCCCGACCGTCGCGGTCTGCGCGTCACCCGCCTTCACTGCGAGCGCGTTCGACGCCGTGGGCGTGGTGCTCGTCGTCCCGCCGCTCTTGCCGCACGCGACGATCGTTGACAGTGCGATCGCCCCGATCCGAACTCCGTTACGAATGCGCATCATGGCCTCCGGTAAGTCGACGGAATATGTACATTCCGGGCAGTGACCGTTAGTTCGGCGCAGGTAAAAAACTTTTCGGAGCTTTAGGCCATGCCCGCATCAGAAAAGCAGCAGTACTCGAACGCGCTGAAAGACGAACTCGCTCGACATGACGAAGCTGACTTTTCCAAAGCCGCCGGACACTTGGGCCGAAGTCGTAAAGGCTTTTCACGGATCGTACGACGCGCTGCTGGCGGTGCTGGAAAAAACGCCGGAGGGCGATTTCGCTCAGGCCATCCCGTTCATGACTGGCCCAAAGCAGATCGGCCCCGTTCCGAAGGGCGATATCGTCCGCTTCATGCTGAGCGATCACGTTCATCACCGCGGGCAGCTCTCGGTCTATCTGCGTATGAGCGGCAGCAAAGTGCCGTCGATCTACGGACCGTCGAAGGATGAGCCTTGGAACTAGGCTGAACGGCAGCGGCCTTCCACAGTTGCCTATCCGCTAAATCCGCGAAATCTGTGGAAAGCCGCTGACTCTGATCTCAAGGCTAAGGCTGCGGAACCGGACGAATCTTGGGAGCCGGCACGGGCTGCAGCGTCACGATTGGTAGTGTCGTTTGCGACGGTCCGCCGATAATGCGCGGACGAGTCAGGCGGGTCGCCGACGCGGATGTGCCCTCGGCCGCCACGCGCACGTTGTCGATGACCCAGCCGCGGAATCCATTGTACAGCACGTCTCTCGTGTCGAACGAGTAGATCAGCCGCACGGTGCTTCCGCTGTACGCGGACAGATCCTGCACCACCTCGACCCATACCGGCGGCGAGTTGTAGCCGCCGGACGTGAGCGGAGTGGCCGCTGCTGGTCCCTCGGGATCCGATGACGGATTCAGCACGCCGAGCTTCGTGATGACTCCCGTCGCAACGTCCTGAATCGAAATCTTCATGATGTCAAACCGCGACGGATTCACAGATTCGATGTCGAACCACGAGTTGAATCGTAGGATGAGCGACCCGCCGCTCACCGACGGCAGCGTGATGCTCGGCGACGTGAGTGTTCCCGAATTCGCGGCGGTCGAGATTCCACCTGAATGCGGCGAGTCTCCGGGATACTGCGTGCCGATATAGCTGCCCGTCGCCGGATCGCCGTACCAGAACGCATACGATCCCGCGAACGGCGTCGGGAGCGCGCCGTTTGAGTTATCGCCCGGCGCAAGGTTTACATAGGTCGGGAACAGTGAGTTCACGATAGGACTTGCACCGTTCATGAGCGTGCTTCTGTTCCACAAGCCCGTCGCGGTCCAGCCCGATGCGGTTTCGAAGCTATCCGAGAAATTGAAACCGATGATCGTAAAGTTCGCGGAATTCGAACTGCCCAGATAATTTCCGCCCGCGGCGAAGTTGTAGCTCGCCGTCGCCGTTCCCACCGCCGCGTTGTTCGTGTATGTGGCAGTCGGCGTGAGGCTAAGTCCGACCCCCGTGACCGAAACTGAGCACGGTGTCAGCGCTGATCCGGCATATGTCGCCGACAGCGGGCACGACACGACCGTCGATGTCGCCACCGGCGAAATCGTAAAGTTTGCAGAGCCATTACTCGCCAAATAATTCCCGCCGAGTGGGAAAGTGGCATTGGCAGTCGCAGTGCCGGCGTTCGTGTTGGCACTGTATGTCGGTATCAAAGACTGACTCAGCCCCGGCCCAGACACCGCCGCAGTGCACGGAGTCTGCGCCACTCCCGTAAATGGCATCGGAGCGAGCGGGCATGACACAGTTGTCGTCGTCGCCGCCGGTGTGATATGGAACGTCGCGGAATTACTGCTCGGCGCATGGTCCGCGTCGCCCGCGAAGTTCACGCTCGCTGTCGCGATTCCAACGGCCGTGTTAAGCGAATACGTCGGCGTCGGAGCAAGACTCAACCCGCCAACGCCCGTCACAGTCGCCGTGCACGGCGTCTGCGCGACGTTTGTGAAGACGACAGTCGCCGTGCATGTTACCGTGGTGATCGACGGCGACAGCGTGATCTGGAACGTCGCCGTCCCCGACTTCGCCACGTAGTTGATCGAGCCCGCGTAAGTCACCGCCGCCGTCGCCGTGCCGACCTCGGTGTTCCCCGTGTACGTCGGCGTCGGCGTGAGGCTCAGGCCACCGGCTCCCGTGACTGTCGCGCTGCAGGGCGTCTGTGCGTTGGCATTATAGATCACCGTTGCGGGGCAAGTCACGGACACGGTCGGCACCACCTGCGTGATGACGATCGCCGCCGTGCTGGCCACCGTGTTGTAAAACACGCTGCCATCGCCGCATGTGACCGTAAGCGTGTAGGTCCCCGCGTTCTTCGGCACAGTACCGTCGCCGCTGTAGGTGAGAACGGGCGTGAGTCCGTCCGAGCACGTCCCGCTTCCCGGATGCGCCACGTTGTCGAACGCGATGTTGAGCCCCGTCGCCGTCGACGTGGGAGTTCTGCGCAGCGCCGAAGCCGTGAACGTTCCGCTCACTGGTACGAACGTGACACCGGCCGGCGCGTCGCCGCCCGCGCTCGGCGTGGCAATGACTGAGTTGTTATGGGTGCCTGGCGTGCCGCCCATCGTCCAGCAGACGTGTGATTCGCCGTTTGCATCGGTGGTCGCGTTCGCAACTCCGCCGTACGTGCCGCACGACCACGGCGACGGTGCAGCAACCGCAACGGTTCCGCCGCCGATCCCGATGGCCCAGGTGACCGGAACATTCGCGAGCTTCGTGCCGAGATGCGTCGTGAGCACAACGACAGGACTGCACTCTGGCTCAAGCGCACCGCCCCACACCGCCGCTCTGTCGGTGCAGATGCCGCCAACAACCGTGTTGACGCGTGGCCCCGGCGTGAGCAGCTGCAATGCGGCCTGAGAGGACGTGGTCGGCTTGACCGGTCCGGCAGGCGGAAGCGGCGCGGGAGCCTTGGGAATTTTCGTAAACTCGCCAGCGGTTCCGCCGACTCCGCCACCGGAGAAGCCGAGGACCGGGTCGACCGGATCGAACGGGCTGAACTCGCCGGCGGTTCCCCCGACTCCTCCCGTCGCGAAGAACTGCATTTTCGCATAAGCGACCTTGGGCAACACGATGCTCGCGAGCGCTTGAATCCACTTCGGCATCTTGCTCCGCACTTCTCCTAGCGATGTCGGGCATGTCAGGAAGCTTGCGTTCGCCGGCGGCGTGATCGCGAATCCGGTGCTTGCCTGGTGTCCAAGGCGCAGACGTGCGCGAACCGTGGCGTCCATTCCCGGCGGTGGGCACACGCCGACGATCACCGGTTTCGCGAGCCCCGCGCCGGTCGTGGACGAACTCGTGATCGCGACGAAGCCGCCGTACTGGTCGAGCTTGGTGTTGAGCGGGCCTTCGCCGTTTCCGCCGAACGTATCGGGAATCGGAACGAACTGCAGAACCGTCGGCTCCGTGACCGCGCCGCTCGGAAGCGACGAGCCAACCGTGCCGGTCGAGCTCACGACCACCTGGCCCGCATCCGTCGGGTAAATCACCGACGCGTTCGCCGGATCGGTGACGGTGATCGCGAGTCCCGAATAGCAGAAGAGATCGTTTATGAGCTTCGCGGCCTGCGCCTGCGTACCCGTCAGCGAGTGCGCCTTGTACAGCTGGATCAGAAGTTTCGTAATCGAATATGCGAGCGCCTGCGCTCCCGCGATGTCTTTCTTGTTGATGTCGGCGCCCATTTTGCCGAAATCACCATGCACGCTTCCGCGATTGCTGCCGGGCGGAACCACCGCGTTGATCTCGGCTTCGATCGCATTGTTCGTGGTGCACGTTCCCGGAACCGGCGCGCCAGATCCGCCACCGGTGATGACTGTGCGTGAAATCTGCGGCGCGGTGAGCGTCGACTTGTTTCCGCGACTGTCGCCGCACGATACGCTGAACAGTAACGCGCCAACAATCGCGGCCGACGCAAGACTCTTACGCATTTTGGTATCCGGCTCGGGGGGAAGTGGCCGAATATGGTTAGGACTGGCTCCTACATGCAAGGCGTCGCTGTCAGCGTGCCGTCAGACTACTTGGCGCTCCCGACGAGCTGCCTGAACTGGGGATCCTTTTCGATGTCGCGGAACCACCAGCCGGCATCGTCGCGCAGGGTGACGGCGCGCTGGGGATTGGCGGCGAGATAGTCTTTCAAAAGACGAACCGCGTCGGCCTTGTCTCCCAAAATCGTGTAGACGAACGCGCCGCGATACGCCGATTCGCGCGTTCCATCAATCTGGAGGTTTCCTTCCGACGCCTTCGCCAGGTGACGAGCGCTGTCGACGAGCGCAGGCTGCGATCGGCTCGCCCGCGCGACCACCGCCGCGACCAGCATGTTGTCCGTCAGCCGCTCCAGCGGCTGAGTCGCGGGAGGGGTCCGCGCGACGACGGAGTCCGCAATCCGCCACGCCGCGGCGATATCGAACGTCGCGGTTTTCGGCGTGCTGAGCAGGTACAGCCCGCACCGCAGCGAGCGCACGTCCCCCGCAAATCGAAGATGGAATTCTTTACAGAACTGCTCGGCCTTGTCGAACGCGCCCAGATCGTACGATGCAAGGAAGAGGCGATTGAGAATCACGTTGGCGTTCGCGGCAAACTCGTCCGCCTCGTACGCGTGCTGCGCGGCGATGAACGCATCGGTGGTCGTCGCCTTGGGCAGCTGATAGTCCAGGCTCGAAAGCGACGCCCATGCTCCGCCCTGCCTGGGGTTGATCGTCGTCGCAGACTCAAAATCGGACTGTGCGGCGAGCAGGAGCGCATCCTTCTTCGATGCGTCGGCCTCCAGATTCGACAGCCAGCTCCAGTACTTCAAGTTTCCACGCACTTCGAGCGCGTCGGCGTTGCGCGAATCGAGGGCGAGCGCGCGATCCGCGTGAGCGAGTCCGAGCGTGACCCACGGACGGATCTTCGCCGGGTCGCGTCCCGCGAGGCGCGAACGGCGGTATGCGAGCGCCGCGCGGAGCGCCACCGGCTCGGACCACTTCGCATCCGCCTTCTCTGCGTTGGCGAACAGTGAATCGGCACCGCGGAATTCTCGCTCGATGCCGATCGAGTCGCCCTTCGCGACGAACGTTTCGGCATTCTTCTGCGTCGCCCTGCCCCGCTGCACGAGCAGCCACGCTTCGGGGTTCGTCGTCCCGGCGTTTTCGCGCACGCGGATCGTCTCGTGCAGCTGATCTTTGATGAGATCGGACGCAACTATCGCAAGCGTGTCGCGCATCGCAATCAGATTGCCCGCGGGCCGCACGAAGTACTTGCTGCTGAGATTGCCGCCCACGGCATCATCGAGCTTCACTGTGACGGAAATCTGCTCACCCGTCCGTTCGACCTCTCCTCGCACGAGGTAGCCGGCGCGCAGCGCTTTTGCGATGCTGTCGGGTGCGACACTCGAGCCGCGGAACTTCTCGACTCCGCTTTGCGAAATCACAGTGAGACTCGACCCGTTGCCCAGCGAGCGAATCAGTCCTTCCGTCAGTCCGTCCGCGAGCGGACCGAGGCTCGAATCCTTGCTGAGATCTTTGAAGTACAGCACCGCGATGCGGCGCGAGTCCGAATTTGTGACCAGCGCTTTTCGCGCGGCGTTCGATCGCCACTGCCACCCGCCGATAATCAGCGCCACAACCAGAAGCCCCGCGCCTGCGCGAACGAGCGGCCTGGCGAACAGCGGCTTCTGCTCTGGAATCGCCGGCATCGAACGCGATCCGGTCGGAATCCGCCGCGATGCCGTCGGCGTCATGCGCATCGCGCGCATACTCGCCGTCGACCCGAGGGGCGCTCCCATAATCTCGGCGAGCTGCGCCGCAGTCTGCGGACGATCCGCCGGCACTTTTCCAAGCGCCGCGAAAATCGCCTCCTCCACTTCTTCGGGCACCGCGTTGCGCACGATCCGAATGCTCGGCACCTGCTCCATCGCATGCCGTGCCATGATCTGCAACGCGTTCTGCCCGGTGAACGGCGGCTCGCCCGCGAGCATTTCATAAAGCATGCAGCCCAGACTATAGATATCGGCCGGCGGTCCGACGGCTTCGCCGCTCGCCTGCTCCGGCGCCATGTAATACGGCGTGCCCATCGACATGCCGGTCTGCGTCAGCTTCCGGGCCCCACCTTCGGAAACTGCGCGAGCAATCCCGAAGTCCGCCACGAGCGCGTGACTTCCGCTCAGCAGAATGTTCTCCGGCTTGATGTCGCGATGCACCACTCCCTGCGTGTGCGCGTAGCTCAGCGCATCGCACACCTGGAGCGCGATGCCGATCGCGTCATCCACGGGCAGCATCTTCTCGCGGTCGATCCGGTCGCGCAACGATTCGCCCTTCACGAACGGCATCACATAGTACAGCAGGCCGTCGGCGGCGCCAGAATCGTAGAGGCCGAGGATGTTCGGATGCTGGAGTTTTGCGGCGAGGCGGATCTCGCGCTCGAATCGCTCCGCGCCGAGCGACGCGGAGAGATCGGGATGCAGCACTTTGATAGCGACTTCGCGCTCGTGCTTGACGTCTTTCGCGAGGAACACAGTGGCCATGCCGCCGCGACCGAGTTCGCGTTCTATGGCGTAACGGTCGACGAGTGCGGCGCGCAACCGCGCGAGCGTGTCTGCCTGCGGCGAATCTTCGATCTTCGCGGCGGCCATCTCGACCGTGAAATTCTTTCCGCAGCGATGACAAAAGATCGCGTCGGCTGGCATCGCCGTTCCACAGTTAGAACAGAAGTCTGGCACGCGGCAAGTATACGGGTCGTTCCTTCGCCGTGCCACCTACAGAAACGATTGGGGGAACTGCCACGACAGCCCGCGCCGACGTTGCAGTTCCCCCCAAAAGTTTTTTCTCTTGCCTGATCAGGCTGTTCAATCCAGCAATCAGTTCATCCGTGCAATCCGTGGTAAAGAAGTTCTCTCTCTACTTCGTCGCCTTCGCCAGCGTCTCGACCGAAGCCGCCAGCGTGTGCGCCTTGGTTGCGTCGGTGGCACCCTTCGCGTCCGTGTGCAGCGTTGCGGCAAGCGCGGTCAGCGCAGAGGCCCGCGCCGCACCGGTGAGCTTCGCCGCATCGTCGAGCCCCTTGCGGGCACTCGCGATTTTCGCCGCGCTCTGTCCTTTGCCGCGCTCGAGCTGATCGAGATACGCGTGCGAAAGCGAGAAGCTCGCCGGCCACACGTATTTCGGCTGGCCCTGCACGTTCAGATAGTCGAGATGCACTGTCTTGGCTGCGGCGATCTCGTTCTTGGAGATGAACTCGCTCGGGGTCAGATCGAAAATGTCGAGACCGCGCGCGATCTCGGAGCTCACGATCACGCCGTTGTACCAGTACACCGACCACGAGCCGCCCATCGCCATGCGCGTGGAGTCGACCGGTCCGCGATCGAAGAACGCGATTTCCTTCGGATGCTTCGCGTCCGTCCAGTCGAACACATCGATGCCGCCCTGGTACCACGCCTGCACCATCACATCGCGACCCGGAATCGGAATCAACGAGCCGTTGTGCGCAACGCAATTTTCGTTTGCTGTCTGCGCTGCGGGCATCTTGAAATAGCTCTGGAACTTCATCTCGCCCTTCTCGATCGTGAACAGCGCGTCAGCGCCCCACTCCATCTTGTCCGTCGCGCGGCACTTCGGCGCGCCGCCGCCGCCCCACTCATCGGAGAACAGCACCTTCGTGCCGTCGTTGTTGAACGTCGCGGAATGCCAGTAGCTGAAGTTCGAGTCCGCGACGGCGCCGATGCGAACCGGATGCGTCACGTCCTTGATGTCGAGCAGCAGGCCGTAGCCGCCGCACGCGCCACCGGCATAGCCGACCGCCGGATACGCGGTGATGTCATGGCACTGGTCCGGACCCGGCGCGGGACCGTCGCTGGGTGACGCAGGGGCACCAACCATCTTCGCGATGATTCCCGGGATCGCCGCGCGGAGCGCTGCGCTGTCTGCGGCCGTTGCCGCGCCGGTCCCGTTGCGGGCCTTCACGATGCTGTCGATCATCGGCGCCGTCATCTGCGGCGGGAGCGGCCGCTCCGAGCCGAAAATTACCGCGGTGAAGTATCCTTTCGCTTTCGCATCGGCCAGCGCCTTCGCCTGCTCGGCAACATCTTCGGGCGCGTCACCGTGCGTCGGCGGTGCCGTCAGGTTATCAAAAATGCGGGGCGAGGTCACAATCGCGGCCTGCTCCGGATGCGCAAGCGGAACCTTGATGACTTCAATGCGGAAGTGCGCCGAGTTTGGATCCTTCGCCGGCGATGCATTGCTGCACCCCGCGAGCTCGGCTTCCGGCCGCACGCCTGCCGAGCCGGAGACGTAGACGTACACGTTGAGCTTGTCCTTGGGATCGACGACCACCGTGTGGGTGTGCGATCCGCGGCACGTCTGCACATTGGCGACGGCCTTCGGGTGCGCCAGATCCGTGATGTCGAAAATGCGCACGCCGCGGATTCGGTCCGGGCTCACCGTTTCCTTCACGCCCTGCGGTCCGCAGTCGATGCGGCCAGTGTTCGATTCGCTCGAGACGAAAAGCAGATGCTTGTAAACCGACACGTCGCTCTGCGACGCCGGGCAGAAGTTCGCGATGTGAATCGAGGGCTTCGCGGGATTGCTGATGTCCCAAATTTGATAGCCGTTGTAGCTCCCCTGAATCACGTATTTGCCCGTGAATGCGAGGTCGGAGTTCGTGCTGCCGACGAACTTCTCGGTGGGACGCGTTTCTGAAACGAGCTTGAGATTCCACGATGCCTGCGCGGCGTCATTGAGCCCCGCCTTGAGACCGACGCGCGGATCCGTGTTCTGCGCGCCGGCGGACGAGGCCGTGGCGAGCAGGGCGAGCGACAGTGAGATGAAACGAGCTGAACGCATGAATGACTCCTCTGTGAAACTGGGAAACGCGGTGGGAAAAAGGCAGCGCGCGCATCGACTACCGCTGCGCGCGATTGACTACGGGTTTCGCACGCCCGTGATGACGTCGGTGAGCAGCTTCTTCATGCGGGCGATCTCGGTGGTTTGATCGACGTTCACATCCGACGCGAACTTGAACGTGAGCTCATCCTGACCGGCACCCTCCGTGGCGAAGAGATCCTTCACCATCGAGACGGCGCCGTTGTGATGCTGGATCATGAAGACGAGGAAAAGCCGATCGAACTCCGAGCCGCGCGCGGCATCGAGCTGTTTCATCTGATCGTCCGTCAGCATTCCCGGCATCATCATGTCCATCACCATGCCGTTCATTTTCATCGGCATCGGAGCGGGAACGGCGGCGGGCACGCGCTGATGTCGGTCACGCAGCCACGTTTGCATCAACCCGATCTCGTCTGTCTGCGCGTTGATGATGCGCGCGCACAGTGTTTGCACTGCTGCGCTTGCGCCATGCGTCGGCGCCCACTTGGCCATCACAATCGCCTGCGCGTGATGGCTGATCATCCCCTGCATGAAGAAGACGTCGGCCTCCACGTACGGAAGGCGCGCCGAATCCGCGCGGGCTTTCTGCGCGAAGAGCGAGTCGTGCGCGGCTTTCACCGCCGGCGGCGGACCCGATTGCGCGTAAGCCTGCGACGACCCCGCCGCGGCGACGAGGCTCAGAAAAATCCAAAAAGTGGCGCGATTGCGCGGTGTGGCGAGACGTGTCATTGGATCGACTAATGTATAGGCGACCGGCACGGTCAGCCAGTTTTACTACGCCGCGGCGCGGCAGGGGTTTCAGGCAGGTCTGCCTTCCGCGAACCGGCACCTGAAATCCCTCTGCTTCAGTTCCCCACTGCGAACGCTCCTTGACCGCGATCCATCCCGATACCTAAAGTCCCGCATGCCCATCATCACCAGCATCGAAGACCTTCGCCGCCTCGCCCAGCAACGAGTGCCGCGAATGTTCTACGATTACGCCGATTCGGGCAGCTGGACGGAGTCGACATATCGCGCCAACGAATCCGACTTCCAGGAGATCAAGCTCCGGCAGCGCGTGCTGGTGGATATCGACAATCGCAGCACTGCTTCGAAAATGATCGGCGTCGATGTCGCGATGCCGGTCGCGCTCGCGCCCACCGGCCTCACCGGCATGCAGCACGCCGACGGCGAGATTCTCGCCGCCCGCGCCGCCGAAAAGTTCGGCGTGCCGTTCACGCTCAGCACCATGAGCATCTGCTCAATAGAAGACGTCGCCGCGCACACCACGAAACCATTCTGGTTTCAGCTCTACGTCATGCGTGATCGCGACTTCATCGAACGACTCATCGATCGCGCGAAAGCGGCAAAGTGCGGCGCGCTCGTGCTCACAGTCGATCTTCAGATCCTCGGTCAGCGGCACAAAGATCTCAAGAACGGACTCTCCACGCCGCCAAAACTCACGCTCGCAAACATCGCGAACATGATGACCAAACCCTCGTGGTGCCTTGGAATGCTCGGCACCAAACGCCGCTTCTTCGGCAACGTCGTCGGGCACGTGAAAGGCGTGGAGGACATGGGCTCGCTCGCGGAGTGGTCGCACAAGCAACTCGATCCACGACTGAATTGGAGCGATGTGGAGTGGATCAAAAGCCGATGGGGTGGAAAACTCATTCTCAAAGGCATACAGGATGTTGAAGACGCAAAGCGCGCCGCCGATTCCGGAGCCGACGCACTGATCGTCAGCAATCACGGCGGCCGCCAGCTCGATGGCGCGGAGTCGAGTATTCGTGCGCTGCCCGCGATCGTCGATGCTGTTGGGTCACGCCTCGAGGTGCACATGGACGGCGGAATCCGGTCAGGCCAGGATGTCCTCAAGGCCGTCGCGTCGGGTGCGCAAGGAGTCTACATCGGCAGGGCGTTTCTCTATGGCCTCGGCGCGATGGGAGAAGCGGGCGTCGCAAAGGCGCTAGAGTTGATCCACCGCGAACTCGATCTGACGATGGCGTTCTGCGGCAAAACAAATATCGGTCAGCTCGACAAGACCGTGCTCATTTCCCCACGTACCTGAGCAATCCCAGATATTTGTCGCTCGATCCGAACTTCGCGTAGAGCACCGATTCCCCCGCCGGCGCGACGATCTCCGCAGAAAACTCATCGCCCACCCTGGCGAGCGGCGTGCGATTTCCTCCGCTCACCAAAATCATTTCGTTCGCCGCGGGCGCCCGCAGACTGATCCGATATGTCTTCCCGACATCCATCACTCCGCCGGGCGATTCCAGCAGCCACGCCCCGCTGCGTCCGAAACTGACGTACGGTGTCGGGAACGCCGCCTGCGCGCTTCCGTGCGTAACCTTCACCGCGTAGTCGAGCACCCAGTCGAGCGATCCCTCCGCGCCACGATGCTTCGCGAACAGCCGCACCACATAATTCCCGGCGCGTGGAAACGCCGCCGTGATTTCCGCGAGCTCGTTGTTGACCTGGACGAACGCGAACTCGCCGCGCACTGGCTGATCCGTTGCCGAGTCAACGACCTCAGCAATCATTTCCACCGGCTGCGAGACCCCGAGCGTGATCTTCGTGCGATCCGCGGCAGTGATGTGCGCATGCTTGTGGCTCAAAATCGAAAATCCCGCCTCGAAGAACATCGGCCGGACGTACACGAGATCGGAGAACTCCGCACTGGAAATCGGGCGCTCCACGAACTGCCAGTTCGGATCTGCGGGCAGATGGTCGAACAAGAATTCTTCGGGACTCGTGAAGAAATAGTGTTCCTGGAATGAGCGGACGAATTGCATTTTCTCGTCGAGATATCCGCTCCCCCACGTGAGGTCCATCAAACGCCATTTGCCGCCGATCATCACCGCGTTCCACGCGTGGTTCACCGGGCCGTCGAGTTTTTCTCCGGAGGTGTAGCTGTATCCCTTCGACCATCCCTTGATCATCGCGATCTGCAGTCCCATGGCCGAGCCGAGCACCTGCGTGAGTCGCGCATACCCTTCGCACACGGTGAGCCGCCGGCGCAGCACGCCGTCGGGAGTGAGGTCGCCATAGTTGCCTGAACGGAATCCCGCCACATCGTAGGCCACATGGCGCGTCACCCAGCGGTACAGCGCGCGTGCGCGCGTCACGTCATCGGGCCCGCTGCGCGCGAGGTACCCGGCCAGCGCAGGAACCGACTGCTCGGCGGCGCGAGGCGCAGCGTCGACGAACGCGTCAATCGCGGCGAATCGATGAGCCGGGGCCGCCTGAGCGCGTACGCGCCCGGCCACCGAGAGCAGCAACAACACGGCGAGCCCCGCTCGGGCCGGCGAGCAATGCGTTCCAGAGTGGAAGTTGCCGATGAATCCCCTCATACGCTGGTGATACCCCTTCGGATGGCATTCGGCCAGTGCGAATTGGGCTTCCAGAGGCGCCGCTCGACGCCGCCCGTTTGCGCCCCAAGACGGGGACCCCCCATTTTCGTGACACAGATCACATTCGCCCTTCTTCCGCGGGAGATGGTCATGTCCACCGAACAGGTGCTCAGAGAAGTACGTCAGGCGTATGCGAAAGCCGGCGGTCCCGCGCTCGACGCGGCCGGCAAGCGCGAGTTCGACCGGATATTCGAGTTGACGCTCGGAAGGACGCTCAAGAGCGGATCGAAGGCCGAGGTGGACCTGTGGTCGAATCGCCGCTTTCGCGCGTGGGTGCTGCTCGAGACGCGCAAGATCGCGCGCGAGTCGGCGAAGCGCGCGAAGAAAGCCGGGGCGACCGTGGCTGGTGCCGTCGCCGGCGGTGCGCTGCAGAG
>JANYIJ010000021.1 GCA_025362095.1 Gemmatimonadota bacterium
ATGGGCCCTCTCGCGCTCGCAGACCTGATCGGTCTCGACACGTGCGTCGCAATTCTCGACGTCCTGCATACGGGACTCGGCGATCCGAAGTACCGTGCCTGCCCGCTTCTTCGGAAGTACGTCGCTGCGGGATGGCTCGGACGCAAAACCGGACGGGGTTTCTACTCGTACGAAGCGTAGTGCTCGAGTAGTTCTCGGTCTTCGGTCTTCGGTCTTCGGACCTCAGTCAATTCATGTCGCTAAAATCGCTGACCCCACTCACTCCCGATCAAGCTGAAATCCAACGGCTCGCTCGCGATTTCGCCCAGAACGAAATCGCGCCCTGCGCCGCGGAGTGGGACCGGCGCTCGCACTTCGAGCCCCGACTGATCAAGCAGCTCGGTGACCTCGGATTTCTCGGCATGCTCGTGCCCGAAGAGCACGGCGGCCTCGGGCTCGACAACCTTACGTATCTGATCGCGCTCGAAGAGATCGCGGCCGCCGACGCATCGGCGGCCGTTCTGATGTCGGTGCACAACTCGCTGCCGACGCAGATGCTCCTCAAGTACGGCAACGCCGATCAGAAGCGCCGATTCCTCATGCCGATGGCGCACGGAGAACTGCTCGGTGCCTTCGCGCTCTCCGAATCCGAAGCGGGATCCGACGCTGCATCGCTCTCCGTGCAGGCCGTTCGTGACGGCGACTCGTGGATTCTCGATGGAACAAAATCGTGGGTGACATCAGGCGATCACGCGGGAGTGATTCTCGCGATGGCGCGCACCGATACGCCGGGAATGCGCCGCGGCGCGCGCGGAATCTCGACGTTCATCATCACGCCGGATTTGCCCGGATTCACAGTGGGGAAGCGCGAAGACAAGATGGGGCTGCGTGCGTCGCCCACCGTCCAGCTGGTCTTCGATCGGATGCGCGTGCCGGCGGATCGGCTCGTCGGCGACGAGGGGCAGGGCTTCGTGTACGCGATGCAATCGCTCGAGCACGGACGGCTGGGAATCGCTGCGCAGTCGGTGGGGATCGCCCGGCACGCGCTCGAGCTGAGCATTGCGTACGCCAACGAGCGTCGCCAGTTCGGACATCTCATCAAGGAGTTCGAAGGAATCCAGTTCAAGCTCGCCGACATGGCCACGCGCGTGCACTCGGCGCGCGCCCTGTTGCATGCCGCAGCTGCTGCGAAGGATCGGGGGGAATCCGTGGGCCCGTTCACGTCCATGGCGAAGTTGCAGGCGAGTGAGACGGCCATGTGGGTGACCACACAGGCAATCCAGATCTTCGGTGGCTACGGTTATATGAAGGACTATCCCGTGGAACGTCTGTTCCGCGACGCGAAGGTCACCGAGATTTATGAAGGCACGTCTGAGATCCAGCGAATCGTGATCGGCCGCGCATTGACGCATTCATGAAGAGGGGCAGATGACCGAGAGTGTGAAGGAGCGGATTCCGATCGCGTCGGACCACGCGGGATTCGAAATGAAGGAGAAGATCGCCAAGGCGCTCTCCGCGCTAGGATTCGACGTGCAGGATCTCGGCACGTCGTCGCCCGCTTCCACTGACTATCCCGATTTCGGCCATCCGCTAGCGGAGGAAGTTTCCACTGGCGAGGTGAAGCGCGGCGTCCTCCTCTGCGGCACCGGCCTCGGCATGTCGTACGTCGCGAACCGCCATCCGCACGTGCGCGCCGCGGTGGCGTGGACGCCGGAGATCGCGGCGCTCGCGAGAAAGCACAACGACGCCAATGTCCTGGTGCTCCCCGCGCGTTTTATTTCTGATGAAGATGGTCTCGCAATTTTGAAGGCGTGGCTCGACACGCCGTTCGAAGGCGGCCGGCATCAAGGCCGCGTAGAGAAGATCGAACTAGACGACGAGGATGGAACAAAGTGACCGACTGGATGATGTGGGACCGCTGCCCTCCCGGAGAGGCGCTGCGCGAGGTGGATCCGGAGATCGCTGCGCTCATCGAGGAGGAGAGCGCGCGGCAGTCCGATGGTCTCGAGTTGATCGCCAGCGAGAACTTCGTTTCCCCCGCCGTGCTCGAAGCGATGGGCTCGCCGCTCAACAACAAGTACGCCGAAGGACTTCCTGGAAAGCGCTACTACGGTGGCTGCGAAGTCGTTGATAGAGTCGAGCAGCTCGCCATTGATAGGGCCAAACAATTGTTTGGGGCAGAGCACGCGAACGTGCAGCCGCACGCCGGCGCGCAGGCGAACGCCGCGGTGTATCTCGCGTTTTTGAAACCGGGCGAAACGGTGCTCGGGCTCGACCTCTCGCAGGGCGGCCATCTTACGCACGGCTCGCCCGTGAATTTTTCCGGCCTGCTGTATCACGCCGTGCACTACGGCGTCGACGACAACGGTATCATCGATATGAAGCGCATGCGCGAACTCGCGCTCGAGCACAAACCGAAGATGATCATCGCGGGGTACAGCGCGTACTCGCGCGTGATCGACTTCGCGGCGTTTGCCGCAGTTGCGAAAGAGGTTGGCGCGATCTTCATGGTGGACATGGCGCACTTCGCGGGGCTTGTTGCGACGGGACTCTATCCGTCACCCGTGCCGCACGCCGACGTCGTCACGACGACCACGCACAAGACTCTTCGCGGCCCGCGCGGCGGACTGATTCTCTGCAAGGCCGTGCATGCGAAGGCCGTCGATAAAGCGGTGTTCCCCGGTACGCAGGGCGGGCCGCTCGAGCACGTGATCGCGGCGAAGGCGGTGTCGTTCAAAGAAGCGCTGGAGCCTTCGTTCAAGGCGTACTGCGTGCGCATTATCGAGAACGCGCGCGCTCTCGCGGCGGCGCTCGCATCGCGCGGCTTCACAATTGTGAGCGGCGGCACGGACAATCATCTGATGCTGGTCGATCTTCGCTCGAAGGGGCTCACCGGAAAAGTGGCCGAGCAGGCGCTGAATGCGGCCGGCATCACGGTGAACAAGAACACGGTGCCGAAAGAGACGCAGTCGCCGTTCGTGACGAGCGGAATTCGGATCGGCACGCCGGCGGTGACCACTCGCGGTATGGGAACGGCGCAGATGGAAAGGATCGCGGAGTTGATCGACACGGTTCTGACGTCGCCGGCGGATCTCGTTGTGCAAGCCCGCGTGAAGGAGGAAGTCCGCGCGATGGCAGCCGCGTTCCCGCTTTACCCGGCAGCGTCGGTGTAGCATTGTTACCGAGGGACGAAGAACTTTTTGAGTGAGGTAGGCGCGGTGCCCGAGCTGGCGTTCAGGGACGGAGTGATGGACCGCATCAGACTGCGCGAGCCGCGATTCCGCGAGCCCGCGTATCTGTTCGTCCTTTCCGCTCTCGAATTCAGCCAGGCCCGGCTCACCGAACGCCGCCACATCACCGGTCGCGAACTCGCCGAGGCGTGCCGCGATCTGGCGCTGCAGCGGTACGGCCTGCTTGCGCGAATGGTTCTCGAGCACTGGGGCGTGACGTCGACTGCGGATTTCGGCAACATCGTGTTCACGCTCGTCGATCTCGGATTGTTGCTCAGTCAGGCCACCGACACCGCCGACGATTTTGAAGGCGTGTTCGATTTCAAGGACGCGTTCGACCGCGACTATCCCTGGAACGCCGCCCCCGCCGCGTAGCGCGGCACGCAGAGAGCAATCCGCGATGAGCGTTCGCGTCGTGAGCGCGTCGCAGGCCGCTGAACTAGATGCCGCCGCTATCGCGGGCGGAGTGCCGTCCCGTTCGCTCATGCAGGCCGCGGGCCGCGCAGCCGCGAATCTCGTGCTCAGTCGTTTCCCGCTCGAGTCATCGCGCGGTGTTGCGGTCTACGCGGGCCCGGGAAACAACGGCGGCGACGCATGGGTCGTGGCCGCGGAACTCGCGCGGCGCGGCGTGCGGGTGAGAGTCGCGGAGATTTCGCCGTCGCGCACGCCCGATGCGATCGCAGAGCGCGAGGCGGCGAGCGCGGTGCTCACGCACGCTGTGCCCGACGGATCCGAGGGCGTGATCATCGACGGATTGCTCGGCACGGGCGCGAAAGGCGCGCCTCACGGCGAAATCGCCGACGCAATCGGCCGGATTGACTTCATGCGCTCCGACGATCGCGCCGGCGTGCGCATCGTCTCGCTCGATATCCCCAGCGGTGTAGACGCGACCACGGGCGAAGCGTTCGGCGCGCACGTGCGCGCGCACTTGACCGTCACGTTTGGCGCGGTCAAGCGCGGACTGCTCGTGAATCGCGATGCCGCGGGTGCAATCGTTGTGGTCGACATCGGACTCGGCGCGGGAGCCGCGCATTCCGGCGACGCGATGCCGCTGATTCATGCACAGATGGTGCGCGACGCAGTGCCGCCGATTCTCGCCGGCGCGCACAAAGGCACGCGAAAGCGGCTCGTGATCATCGGCGGCGCGCACGGAATGGCCGGCTCGACGATTCTCGCCGCGCGCGGCGCATTGCGGAGCGGCGTCGGCATGGTGAAACTCGTGGTGGCGAGCGAGAGTGTAGCGGCGGTGCAATCCGCAGAGCCTGCGGCGATGTGCGCGCCTTGGCCGCAGAGCCATGAAGAGTTCGACGCGATTTGGGCTTGGGCGAATGTCGTGCTGCTGGGACCGGGGCTGGGGCTTGGGGCTGCCGCCGCAGCGTTCGCCGAGCGTGTGCTCGGTGAGTGGAAGGGGCCAGTGGTTGTCGACGCCGATGGTCTCACTGCGTTCGCCGGCCGCGCAGAAGCGCTCGGTGCATTGCTCAAGGGACGACCCGCGGCGATCACTCCGCATGCAGTCGAGTTCTCGCGCCTCGCCGGCATGAATCCCGGTGAAGTGAACGCGCGGCGCTTTGAGATTGCCGCCGATCTGGCGCGCAGAGTGCACGCGACGGTGCTTCTGAAAGGCGCGCCGACCATCGTGAGCGACGGCGTCGCTACCGACGTGAGCGCGAGCGGCTCGCCGGTGCTGGCCACGGCGGGCAGCGGCGATGTGCTCGGCGGAATCGTCGCGACGCTTCTCGCGCAGTGCGGTGATGCGCGATCGAGCGCGGCGTGCGCGGCGTGGATTCACGGGCGCGCCGCGGAGATCGCCGGCGCAGGGCAGGTGCGCGGCGTGAACCTGTCCGACGTGATCGACGCGCTGCGGCTTGCTTGGCGTCTCGAGTCGCCGCCGTTCGTCGCGCCGATTCTCGGTGAGCTCCCTGCGGTCGGCGAGAGTCGTTGAGAAAATGTTGAAGGTGCGCGCATGAACGATGGACAGATTCCGCTGGGACCGGGCGCGGAATTCGAAACCGTGCGCGCCATGCTCTCCCGCTGGAGCGGCCTCGCGCCGGGAGTGGGCGACGACGCAGCGCTGCTCGACGTGCCCGCCGGGCAGCGATTGGTCGTCAGCACCGACACATCGGTGGAAAACGTGCATTTCAAGCGCGCGTGGCTGACGCCGCAGGAGATCGCATATCGAGCCGCGGCCGCCGCACTGAGCGATCTCGCCGCGATGGGGGCCACGCCGCTTGGAATGGTCATCGCGCTGACGCTCACGGAGGAGTGGCGCGCGCAGATCGTGCTGCTCGCCGATGGTTTCGCGGCGGCGTCACGTGAACTCGGCGCGCCGATCGTCGGCGGCGATCTCACGGCCGGCTCCGAACTTTCCATTGGCGTGACGGTGCTCGGTGCGGTGAAGCACGCGCTGACCCGGTCCGGAGCGCGCGCTGGCGACGCGCTGTGGGTAACCGGCACGCTCGGCGGCCCGCTGCTCGCGCTGCGCGCGCTCGAGAATGGAACCGTGCTGGTGCCTTCGCAGCGCGGCCGGTTTGCGCATCCCATTCCGCGCATGCGCGAAGCGCAATGGCTTGTCGCGCACGGCGCGACCTCGGGCATCGATTGCTCGGACGGCGTCGCCGCAGATGCCTCGCATCTCGCTGCCGCGAGCGGTGCGAAGATCGTACTGGAGCTCGACCGCCTTCCGCTGGTTGCGGGCGCGACCTCAGAGGACGCTGCGTCGAGCGGCGAGGAATACGAGCTAATTGTGACGGCACCGGCCACCCTCGACCGCGCTGCGTTCGAGCGCGAGTTTGGCCTTCCGATCACGGCGATCGGTCAGGTCGAGGCAGTTGAGATACCCGCCCCGGGACTCGAAACCAAAAACCGTGGTCAAAGGGTCCCATTACCGCGCGGACATAGTCATTTTTCAGGATGATCCGCACCGCGTTCACATTGATTGTGTTCACCCTCTTCACGCTCATCTGTGGGCTGATGGGGCTCGTGGGCGCGCTGCTGAATTTGCGGGACGGTGTCGGGTCGATTTTCGATTACGCGATGCGGCTGTGGGGCACGACCGCGACGTGGGCCAGCGGGGTGGAGGTCGTGGTGCACGGCGCCGAGCATCTTGACGGCCCGCAGCACATCATCGTGAGCAATCACATGTCGCAGCACGATATTCTCGTGCTCGCGTCCGTACTGAAGAATCTGAAGTTCGTCGCGAAGAACGAGCTCGCGCGTGTGCCGTTTTTTGGAAAGGCTGCGGCGTCGGTTGGCACCGTGTACATCGAGCGCCAGAATCGAAAGAGCAGTTTCGATTCGTATAAGCAGGCCGCCGAGAAAATTAAGGAAGGCGCATGCGTGGTGGTGTTCGCGGAAGGTTCCCGCGGCAACACATATTCGTTGCGCCCGCTGAAGAAGGGGCCGTTCGTGCTCGCCGTGCACGTCCACGCGCCGATCGTGCCCGTGGTGATTCACGGCACGCGGGAAGTGCATCCCAAAGGAACGATGAAGGTGACGGCGGGCCGGGTGGATCTACATTTCCTCGAGCCGGTTCCCACCGAGGGGCTGACGTACGAGGATCGGAACGCGCTCGCGAAGACTGTATATGACCGGATGACCGCGTTGCTCGTCGCTGAGTATGGAGTCGAAAGCCCGAATTGGGATCCCCGGAAAACCGTCGTGAAGAGTTAAGTTGAATTCCGCATTCCTCATCCGCACTCCGCATTTGCAGTAGAAGTCCCGCATTCCTCATCCGCACTCCGCATCGAAATGTCTGCTATCTCCTCAATCTCCGCCCGCGAAATCCTCGACAGCCGCGGCAACCCCACCATCGAAGTCGACGTGACTTTGGATGACGGCCCCGCCGGCCGCGCCGCCGTTCCAAGTGGCGCCTCCACCGGCAGTCACGAAGCCCTCGAACTCCGCGACGGCGATTCCAAACGCTACGGCGGCAAAGGCGTCCTCAAGGCCGTGAAGAACGTCGAGTCGCTGATCGCGCCCGCGCTCCGCGGCGTCGAGGCGACCGACCAAATCGCAATCGATCGCGCGCTGATCGATCTCGACGGCACGAAGAACAAATCCAAGCTCGGCGCCAACGCGATGCTCGGCGTTTCTATGGCCGTCGCGCGCGCAGCGGCGGTGGCCACTGGCCAGCCGCTGTACCGCTACCTCGGCGGACCGCTCGCGCGCACGCTCCCCGTGCCGATGATGAACGTGATCAACGGCGGCGCGCACGCGACGAACACCGTGGACTTTCAGGAGTTCATGATCGTCCCCGTGGGCGCGCCGAATTTCGGAGAGGCGCTGCGCATTGGCGCCGAGGTGTTTCACGCGCTCAAGAAAGTTCTGGTGAAGCGAAAGTTGAGCACTGGCGTGGGTGACGAAGGCGGGTTCGCGCCAGATCTCAAGAGCGATGAAGAAGCGATCACCGTGATTCTGGAGGCGATCGAAGCCGCGGGTTACAAACCCGGTTCCGATATCTGCCTCGCGCTGGACTGCGCGGCGAGCGAGCTGTTCGACAAAAAGAACTACACGTTCAAGAAGAGCGGCGCCGGCACGAAGAGCGCGAGCGAGATGATCGCGCTGTATGAGAAGTGGGTGAACAAGTATCCGATTGTCTCAATCGAAGACGGCCTTGCCGAAGAAGACTGGAAGGGGTGGGCGGAGCTGACCGAGGCGCTCGGCGATCGGGTGCAGCTCGTAGGCGACGATCTGTTCGTGACGAATCCGGAATTCCTGAGCCGCGGCATCGAGGGTGACGTCGCGAACGCGATCCTGATCAAGCTCAATCAGATCGGCACCGTGACGGAGACGCTTGAGACGATCGAGATGGCGCGCATGAACAGCTATCAGTCGATCATCTCGCACCGCAGCGGCGAGACGGAAGACACCTTCATCGCCGATCTCGCGGTCGCCACGAACGCCGGGCAGATCAAGACGGGAAGCGCGAGCCGCACCGATCGCGTGGCGAAGTACAATCAGCTGCTGCGGATCGAGAGCGATCTCGGTGATACGTCGAAGTTCCCCGGCGGCTCCGTGTACGGACTATAGGGATTATTCGTGGCCAGGAAGAGATCCACTCCGCGTTCACTCGGCGTGCGCATTGCAATCGCGCTCGCCGCGCTGGCGGTGATTTTCTATGCGGTGCAGGGCGGGGAATGGAGCACCGTTGATCTCTTGCGTCAGACCCCGCGACTGGCACGCGTGAAGCATGAGGTCGACTCGCTAAAGCATGAAGTTGATTCGCTGAAGAAATACAAGGAATTGTTGCAGACCGATCCCGTGATGCAAGAGAAGATCGCGCGGGAAGAGTTCGGAATGGTGAAGGGGAACAAGGAGCTGTTGTATCGATATACCGAGCCGGAAGCCGGAAGCCGGAAGCCGGAGAAGTCGCGCCAATAGCGGTTCGCTGTTCCCCTGTATGCCGTTTGCTGTCACTTGTTATGGCCCCGCCCGTGCTCTATCTTTCCCACAATGACGCGGGGTGGAGCAGCCTGGTAGCTCGTCGGGCTCATAACCCGAAGGTCGCGGGTTCAAATCCCGCCCCCGCCATGAAGAAAGTGGCAACGGCCGGTTCCGAGAGGGACCGGCCGTTGTTATTTTCTCTACCATGGCAGGGTAGCTCAGCTGGTTAGAGCACGGCACTCATAATGCCGGGGTCGCGGGTTCGAGTCCCGCCCCTGCTATAAAGTGGAAGTCCAGTGCGATCCAACGGCGTCCAGAACATGGGCGCCGTTGGCATTTTCAGAGGAGAATATTATCTATTGCCGTAAATCGACGTCCAGTACAGTCAACAAACGCTGGGGGTACCGGTGGGGGTATCGGTTAAATCGAACTCAGATGGCGCTATCGAACCCGTGCAGTGGAGCCGGCCTATAGTGCAGGCGGCGATTGGCCGGGACTGGCGCGATTGCGTTAAAAGCTTGCTGGGGCACGGCCATATCCACATTGTTGGATCGCGACATCGCGCTAAAAAGTGCGAATGCGCCGC
>JANYIJ010000095.1 GCA_025362095.1 Gemmatimonadota bacterium
ATTTCCTTCCGCCGACAGACGAATCATGGATGAACAAAGATCGCCGCTACAACTACGGCCGCCGTCCAAACGATGAGGATCGCGCCCGCACGCGCGATCAGGCGTGGATCAATCACGACAAGCGATACGATTACAACCGCAAGCCGAGCGATGATGACCACAATCGCGGGCGCAGCCATCCGTAAGCAGTACTAGTCTCGTGGGGCCGCGCGTGCACCATGACGCGTGTCGCCCGGCCTCACGCAGACTCAACACTAGGGCGCCGTTCCAAAAAGCATTCCCACGCCGGCGGTCATCGCCATAGCCAGTGCGCCCCAAAACGTGACGCGCGCTGCACCCAGCACCACTCCCGCTCCGCCTACTCGTGCCGCCACGCCGCCGAGCAGCGCGAGGAATACCAGCGATCCTCCGGCGACCAGCGCGACGAGCATTTTCTCTGGCGCGAGAACCGTGACCAGCAACGGCAACGCCGCGCCAACCGCAAAACTCACCGCCGAACTCAGCGCCGCTTGAATCGGCCGGGCGCGATGGACTTCTGAAATGCCGAGCTCATCTCGAGCGTGCGCGCCGAGCGCGTCGTGAGCCATGAGTTGCTCGGCGACCTGCTTCGCGAGCGCTGGCTTCAGTCCGCGCTTCACGTAGATCTGCGCGAGTTCTCTGTGCTCTCCATCGGGATCCGTTTTTAGCTCTCTGCGTTCGAGCGCAAGATCCGCCTTTTCCGTATCAGCCTGCGAGTGCACGGAAACGTATTCACCCGCCGCCATCGACATCGCTCCCGCCACGAGCCCAGCGACGCCGGCGATGACGATGTTGCCGTGGGTCGCGTGCGCCGCGGCCACGCCGAGTACGAGGCTTGATGTGGAAACGATTCCGTCGTTCGCGCCCAGCACGGCGGCGCGCAGCCAGCCGATGCGGTCGGTGCGGTGGCGTTCGATGGCAGCGGGGGACATCGCCGAAGTCTACTCGATCGTCAACCTACGGAACCGGCTCCGCGAGCGGCTTTCCCTTTTCCACGATATACACGGCGAGAATCTTCACCGGCTCTTTTCCCGTGTTCCTCGCGTTGTGTACTCCCGCTGCATTCTTGAATCCTTGTCCCGCTGTGAGCGTCCGCGTCGGTTCGCCCACATGCTCGAGCTCGACCGACCCCTCGAGCACATAACCCACTTCGATCCCATTGTGCCGATGTTTGCCGGCCATCGCGCCCGGTGCAATTTCGGCCACCGCCATCACGGCCTCGTACGCCGTGCTCGATGGCACCTCGGTGCGCAGCAACTCTGTGCGCTTGATCCCCGGTTGCTGCGCGAAGGCATAGTGATCGGCGCCAACGCCAATAACCGCTCCGATCAGCGCTGCAAGCGCAATCAACCACGTGCGGCCCGCGCGCCAACGTGCGAACTTCGTCATAGTGAATCTCCGCTCCGGTATTGGAAGGACGTTCCTCGGTTCGTAATACTACGATATCATGACCCGCGCTCGAAATCTCCTCCCCAGCGAGGCAACGATGGATCTTTCACGCCGTTCCCTCCTCCAAGGCGCAGGCAGCATCGCGCTCGCCTCGATCGCGCCGCTCGACTGGTTCGCCGATTCGCGATCCCCGGGCGCGCTCCTGGGACGTCCTGCCGGGAGTGGGGGCGCACTTCCAGGTGGGAACGAGCTCATACGCCGCGCTCGCCGCCGTGCAGGGGACCAATCGTGAGCTTCGCAATGAAGAATCCCGTCGATACGAACGCTCGGCTGAAGAAAGCCCGCATCATCGTCGGCGACGGCCTCAATCGTCTGCGCGTCTCACCATCCGTGTACAACGAAATGGCGGATATCGATCGGTTGCTCGAAGCGCTCTCCTGACGCACGTTATCACCATGCACAAAACATTCATGCCTCGCGTCCTCGCCCGCTGCGCGCTGCTGCTCGCGCTTCTCGGCGCCGCTGCGAGCCCCGCGCTCGCCACCTGGTCCGTGATCGCCGTCGACATGTCCACCGGGCGCATCGTCATCGCGTCCGCCACCTGCGTCAACAACAACGACGCGTTTCTCATGGGGATCCAGGCCGTCGTCGTGCCGGGCAAAGGCGTCGCCGCATGTCAGGCCGCGGTAGACGGCACCCACACCAATCAGATGCTCGTATACAGCGAGCTCTTGAAAGGCACCTCGCCGGCGAAGATCATCGAGCTGCTCTCCGCCGATCCGGCGTTTCAGTCGCGACAGTTCGGCATCGTCGACCTCACCGGCCGCAGCGCGGGACACTCGGGCCTCACCAACGGATATGTCTCGCAAGACATTCAGGGTCGCGTCCCTGGAACACAGATCTACTACTCCATTCAGGGCAACATTCTTCGGCCCGGTGAAGTCGTGCCGAACGCAGTGAAGGCATTTCTCGCGAATACCGGCGCGCTCACCGATCGTGTCATGGCCGCGATGGACGCTGCAGATCGATCTGGCGGCGACAGTCGCTGCGACTGCCCTCCTCCACCGGCGGACGGATCGGCGGCGGCGATTCCGTGCGATTCGAAGACGGCGCACATCGCGTACATCCTGATGGCCGAGCGCAACGACACGAACGGCGACTCGCACAACAACGGGAAATACGCGATGTACCTCACGGTCACTCAGCCGGAGTTCGAGGGGCCGAACAAAATTCACGCGGGCGAAAATCTCAATCCCGTGAAGACGCTGCGTCTGCGGTACGATGCGTGGCGGAAAACTCAACCAGCGAGCTACAAGTGAAGCTGCGCGTGAAGTTGATCCTTTTTGCGCTGGCGTTGCCGGTCGCGATGTTCGCACAGCGCAACGGACGCGGCCGCGCGGTGGTCGTCATGACGCTCACGTCGAACGCGTTCACCGATGGCGCGCGCATCCCCGATAAGTTCGCCCAGGCCGGCCACGATGTCTCGCCGTCGCTCTCGTGGAGCGGCGCGCCCGACAGCACGGCGAGTTTCGTCCTGATCGTTCACGACCTCGACGCAGCGATTGGCAACGGCACCGATGACATGCTTCACTGGATGGTATGGAATATCCCCGGAGGCGCGCATTCAGTTGCCGAGGGAATCCCGGCGGGCGCTCAGCTCGCCGACGGTACGCGGCAGATCAGCGGCACCGGCCCGTACTATCGCGGGCCCGCTGCGCCTGCGTCCGGGCCTCCGCACCACTACGCGTTCGAGTTGTACGCGCTCGACGTCACGCTCGATATTCCTGCGGTAGGCGCCGCGCCAGCGGCGACGCGCGCCGCAATCGTTGCGGCGATGGCGACTCACATTCGCGGGAAAGCCGTGCTCGTCGGTTCGTACCGGCGCGGGCCCTGAGCTAACGCGTCCGGAGCGCCCCGCGCAGAAGCCACGCGAGAAGCCACGCGAGAAGCCACGCGAGAAGCCACGCGAGTGCGGTGATGCTAGCGATCACCGCCAAGAGCCACGATCCAGTGAGCAGCGCGAGCGTGAGCCCGCTCCACGGCAGCGAACCCACAATCGCCCGGCGCCATGCGTCGCGTCTCGCACCGGGCTCGGCGAACAATGGCCTGCACATCGCAACCACCAGCAACGCACACGGCAGCGAATAAACGAACGTCCCCGCGATCCCCATCATCATGGGAATCGGACCCTTCCACAGTGTGTCTGGCGAACCGATCCGCAGCATCACCACCGCGCGCGTGGCGAAAAAATATCCGACCCGCGTGTTCGCAAACACCGCTGCGAGTGCGACAGCTCCGACCAGCTCGAGCGCTGCGATGCGCAGCTGCCGCAGCGCGGATCCTGCCGGCGGGGACGCCGTCAACTACGGCTTCGTGACGGTGATCGTCCCGTTGCCACCTGTCGGCGAGGTGAACTGAAACGTCCCCGAGATCAGATTCGCGGACACAGTTCCCGTGAACGTGAAGTTCCCGAAGTTAAGCGCCGTGACGCCGCCCGTTCCCGTACCGGCGGTGCCATTGAGCGTGCCGCTCCCGCTGCCGATTCCTGCAGCGGTAAAGGTGAACGTGACAACATTTCCTGAAATCGTTCCCGTCGCCGTGCCGTTCGCGACTCCCATGCCGATCGAATTCAAATCGATCGTGCCGGTGCCGCCGAATGCGGAAGCGGTTTGCGTCAGCACGATATTCGTGATGTTGCCCTGCACTCCGTAGCGCGTGTCGATCCACGTGCCGTGCCAGCTTCCTGCCAGCGACGGCAACGTCGGCGCCGCCGTTCCTGTCGCCGTGAACGTCGCGGCAGCTGCGGCGCCGGCCGATGCCGTGAGTGTGTTCGTGCCCGCCGTCGCGCC
>JANYIJ010000124.1 GCA_025362095.1 Gemmatimonadota bacterium
CCGGCGATGGTGCCGAGAACATCCGGGCCGCCCTCGGAATCGATCGCCTCTGAAATGGGCTGCGCGCCGGCACTGACGGTCTTCACGACGATCAGTTCGCGCACGAAGTCGAGACCCTGAAAGAGTTGCGGCATCAGCGACGCCAGTGTGGCACGGTTTTCGGTCGCCACAGAGGGGCTTTCGGTGGTGTAGCGCACACCTCTCGGCGTGGGCACGCGCGCGACGCGAAGGTCGTGCATGTCGCGCGAAAGCGTCGACTGCGTGACCTCCCAGCCACGTTCTGCCAGCAACTGCCGGAGTTCCTCCTGGCTGCCCACGGATCGGGTAGCCACGAGCTCACGGATCACCTGCTGGCGTTCTTGTTTCTGGCTCATGGCGTCTCTCTGGGGTGCCCAAACAGCATAGCGTGAAAAATGGTCGAAAGTAAGTTGAGGTTGACAGAATACAACTGCAATATTATGCATTAGTCAATGCATAGTATCCCGATCGGAGTGCTCGGGGCGAGTGGATATGCGGGCCGCGAATTGTGTGCGCTGATCACGCGTCATCCGCGGCTTTCTCTCGCCTTCGCCACAGCCAATGAACAGCGCGGGAAAACCGCTGAGCTTCCCGGCGGTGGAAAGGTCACATTCGTGGCGACGGACGATGCCCCGCTCGCCGATGCGGCGCTCGTGTTCAGCGCGATGCCGCATGGCGCGTCGAAAGTGTGGGTTGAGCGCGCGCGCGCAGCGGGCGCGAAGGCCGTCGATCTTTCGGCGGATCTGCGCATCGGCAATGACGGCGGCGCCACGCCATACGGACTCACCGAGGCGTGGCGCGAAAGAATTCGCGGCGCGGATCTCGTCGCGAACCCGGGATGCTATCCCACTGCGATTCTGCTCGGACTCCTTCCGCTGCTAGAGCAGGGGCTGATCGCGAAAGGCGCGACGATCGGCGCGAGCGCGGCGAGCGGCGTGACCGGCGCCGGTTTCAGCGCGCGCACCGATCTTCTCTTCGGTGAGGTGACGGAAAACTTCCGGGCGTACGGAGTGGGCAACACGCACCGCCATCTCAACGAGATGCGCGCCATGGTCGCCGAGCTCGGCGCCGACGCGGACCTGCTCTTCACGCCGCACCTGCTTCCGGCCGCGCGCGGAATTCTCGCGACCATGACCGTTCCGCTCACGCGCGAACTTCCCAGCGTCCTTGATCCCTGGACCGCGCGCTACGCCAACGAGCCGTTCATTGAGCTGGTGCAGGATCCGCCGGAACTCCGCCACGTGGCGCATAGGAACGTCGCGCGCATCGCGGTGATGAAAGTGGCGCACGTCCGCACACCCACGCTGCTCGTGTTCTCTGCGATCGACAATCTCATGAAAGGCGCGGCAGGGCAGGCGCTTCAGAATGCGAACCTGATGCTCGGGCTCGACGAGACGCTCGGTCTTCCGGCATGACGCCCTCATGATGCGCGTCGTGAAGATCGGCGGCCGCGCTCAAAGCGCCACCGGCCTCGGGCCTGCGCTCGCCGCCGCGGCGCGCGCGGCCGGCAGTTCGGGCGCGGCGCTTTGCGTGGTGCACGGCGGCGGCGACGAAGTGTCGGCGCTGCAGCGGAAGCTCGGACTCGAACCCGTGTTCAGCGGCGGACGCCGCGTCACAAGCGAAGCCGACCTCGAGATCGTGCGTATGGTTCTCTCCGGCACGATCAACAAACGGCTCACGGCAATGCTTCTTTCTCACGGCATACGGGCAGTGGGGATTAGTGGAGAAGATGCGATGCTCTTTCGCGCGCACGCGACGAACGCCGCGGTGATGGGCCGCGTGGGCGGAACCGTGACGGTCGATCCGTCGGTGGTGCTCCAGCTGATTTCCGGCGGATTTGTTCCCGTGATTTCTCCGCTCGCGCGCGACGCGGACGATACGGGCACCGCGGGAGGCGGTCTCAACGTGAACGGCGACGACGCCGCAGCGGCGCTCGCCGGCGCGCTCGCCGCAGACGAACTCGTGCTCGTGGTGGACGTCGCGGGCGTGCTCGACAACGGCGCCGTGATTCCTTCGCTCGACACCGAGCAGGCGGAATCCCTCATCGCGAACGGCGTCGCCGCCGCCGGAATGGCGGCAAAGCTCGAAGCCGCCGCGGTCGCGCTGCGCGCAGGTGTCGCGCGCGTTCGGATTTCAGGACTCGATGGAATCGGTGATCCTGATGCAGGGACCCGCGTTGTGCTCTCTCAAAAAACTTCACCCGTATGAGACCCGCGATGACGACTGCACTCTCCGCCGTCCCCGCCACCGACGCGCTGCTCGGCGTCTACAAGCGTCCTCCGATGGAGTTCGTGCGTGGCGCGGGCGTCGAGCTATTCGACGCGGACGGAAAAGCCTATCTCGACTTCGTCGCCGGCATCGCGGTGAACGCACTCGGCTACGGCGACGAAGGGCTCGAACGCGCGATGCGAGAGGCGATCGAGGCGAGTCTTGTCCACGTGTCGAATCTTTATCGCAGCGCGCCGGGAGAACGCCTCGCCGAGAGACTCGTCGAGCGCACCTTTGCCGATCGCGTGTTCTTTTGCAACTCGGGCGCGGAAGCCAACGAAGGCGCGTTCAAGATCGCGCGCCGCTGGGGCCGAGCGATGGGCGGCGCGGCCAAACACGAGATCATATCACTGCGCGGCGCGTTTCACGGACGCCTTTTCGGAACTCTCGCGGCCACGGATCGTCCCGCGTATCGCGCGCCCTTTCGCCCGCTCGCGGGCGGAATCTCGATCATGGAGCGCGACATCGAGGAGCTCGAGGCCTCGCTGAACTCCGAGACGGTGGCGGCGGTGATTGCGGAGCCGGTGCAGGGCGAGGGCGGCGTGCGCGTGCTCGAGCACGAGTTCCTGCTCGCGCTGCGCGAGCTCACGCGGTCGCGCGGCATCGCGCTGATCCTGGATGAGATTCAGTGCGGTTACGGGCGCACCGGAACGTTCCTCGCGCATGAGCAGGCGGGCATCGTGCCGGATTTGCTGACGGTTGCAAAACCGATGGCCGGCGGCCTGCCGATGGGCGCGATTCTAACCACGAAGGAAATTGCCGACCCAATGCAGCCGGGCGATCACGGCACGACATTCGGCGGCGGACCATTTCTGTCACACGTCGCGCTGCACGTGCTCGAACGACTGAGCGATCCGGCGCTGCTGGCGCACGTGAAGAGCAACGGCGCGTGGATGCGAAAGGCGCTCCAGAAAATGGCCTCGGCGCGCCCGGCGAAAATTCGAGCCGTGCGCGGCCTGGGCTACATGTGGGGCATCGACATCACGGAGCCGGCGAAGGACGTGGTGGCCCGCTCGCTCGACGCGGGACTCCTCGTCTGCTCCGCCGGCGAGCACACGCTGCGCCTGTTGCCGCCGCTGGTGATGTCGCGAAAAGATCTCGAGCGCGGGCTCGGAATTCTCGCGACGGCGATCGGCTAGTTGCCGTTCTTTTGGCAGTCGTCGGAGATCTCTCGCTGAAGACCGCGGGGATCGTCGATCCGTTTCCAGAAGTCGTCGAAGAAACTTTTCATGTGTTTCGCGCGGTCCGGCGTAAGCTGCGGGACCTGCGCCAACACGGCCTCCATGACAGGCCGCTTCGCCCGGAAGCGATCGAGCACGGTCTTGAGCTGCGCGGGCGACATGCAGTTCCCGCGGTACAGCCGGTCCGAGACGCTGCGGATCTTGAGTGCCTTATCTGGAAATGCGTAGCGCGCGTCGACGGCGCCGGTCCAGTCGAAGTCGTACGCGACGGGAGTCATGTGCGCGGCAGAGTCCTGCAGCAACGCGATATTGTGCAGCGCCGAGATCGACCAATCGGTATTGCCGATGAAATACTCGAACAGGCTCAGTAGAGAGAGCGCGTCGGGATCGAGATCATCGAACCGTGCGCCCTGCGCGGGGAGCACTTTCCGCTCGAGATGGATCGCGACGTCCTCGACGCTTTCGACGAAAAACCCCCACGTCGTGATTGGAGCGGTCTTTCCGAGCGTGTCGCGATAGGTGATGCGCAGCAGCCGCGTGCGGTAGCTGTGGTCCGTGAGCGCGGCGTACATGCGATAAACCGCGTACTCCTGCAGGATGTACTGCTCGTACTCCGCGGATTTCGGCCGGCAGCTGGTAGTGATCTTCAGCTTGTTCAGTCCCGACAGCGCCGTCTGCTTGGCGTCCGCGGACTTGATGTCGAGCCAGAGAGGGGGGAAATCGCAGTTTCGCGCCTGCCGGCGGAAATGTCCGCGCGCGCGCAGCCGGACCGGCACGCTCACGGGTTTGCCGCCGTTGTCGTACGTGAACGTCGCCGGGTGCTTTATCAATTCGAGGCTGTCGCGCTGTTTCAGCAGCGGACCGAGGTCGGTCGTGATCGTGACGGTCATTGCCGAATCGGTGCGGAAAAGACGCTGTGCTTGGGCGCGCGGCGCGACGATCGTGCCCGCTGCGGCGGCGGCCAGGAACAGGGTGCGCATGCTGGGTGTCATCGGAGCTCCAATCGCACGAGGTGAGTCGAGGCCACGGCACGCAGCGTATCGCTGACCACGCCCGGAGTGACCGTGCTGCCAAGCTCGACAGCGTATTCCACGGTGTGCAGTCCGTCGTCTTCGTGCACCACGTCGCCAAAACGCCAGCGCTTGAACAGACTTGCAAATTCCGGCTCGACCACGTCGCGCAGTTTATCGGGCGACCCGGTGCGAATCCGCAGGAGCAGACTGTAGTCCTCGTGCGTGACCGCGCGATCGTCGTCGGCCAGATCTGGCGCGTTGCGCTTGCGGCGCCGCCATGCGCGATCGGCGATCGCCTCGAGTTGATCGGGGCCGAGTGACTTGAAGACCTCGTCGTCCATGCGCGCGACGAACGTTCCGGTCCGGCTTGCGTGCTCGAGCGCGCGCTCAAGCGTCGCTTCCGCAAGTTTGCCCTCGAGCGATGCGGGAGCGCGGCCGAAATCGACGTACCACATGATCACGACCACCGCGCTGAACACGAACGAGAGAACGCCTGCGACCTCCGGCACCACGCCCGCAGACAGTCCCATGCCGATGCCGCACAGCATGAAGGCGGAGTCTCTCGTGTCGTTGAGCGAACTCTTGAAACGAACTGCCGCGACAATCGCCGCCATGCCGAACGCGAGCGGAAGGCTGTATTTGAGGAGCACGACGATGCCAGCGATGACCACCGGAAGAATTACCAGGGCCTGCACCGTGCCCTGCTTCCACCCCTTTTTCTTGTGCGTCAGCGTGTAGACCCACGCGACCGGAATCGAGAAGAGCAGGGCGCTCGCCATTGCGATGAAGACGTGCAGCGAGGCCGAGTTGGTGTCCATGATGGCGGGCGCGGCCTTCGCGGCCTTCTTGCTCAGCCCGGTAACGAGTGTTGCGGTCTCATCGTCGAGCGGGAGTCCGCCCACAGAAACGCCTTTCAGCCACCAGAGCAGAACCCCCAGAATGGCGTAGTAGAGCGCCGTTCTGAGCAGAATGTTCGACCAGACTGGAATGGGGCCGGACCGGCGGGCCATCAACAACCTCCTCTATGGAAGAACTCAAGCCTGGGGCGATGCCGACGGGGGAACTTGCAGGCCGGAAAGGAGGGGGTCAACCGAGGGACCCCACTGGCGGGTGCCCAAACCCGCCCGCATCCTACAGCGGCCCCGGAGCCGCCGGCTCCCCAATAGCACCGCCTCCCCCGTTCTCGAAATGCGATTTCGCTCGCTGCTTTTCGTCCTGCCAGTTTCGCTGTTCCTCGCATGCGTCACGGCACAGCAGCCGGCGGCGGCCCAGCAGCGCCCTACGCTGATCGTCTTCATCACGGTCGACCAGATGCGTGCCGACTACTTTCAGCGGTTCGACAAGCAGCTGACGGGCGGACTGCGGACGCTGTTCGATAGGAGCGCTTTTTTCCTCGATGGATATCAGGACCACGCGATCACAGAGACGGCGCCCGGACACGCGGTGACGATGTCGGGAAGGTTTCCGGTGCATACCGGAATCACAATGAACTCCGCGGGCGTGAACGACGTTCCGGACGCGGCGATTGTCGGGAGCGTGGATCGAAACGATCTGGCGGCGTCGCCGGTCCGCTTCAAGGGGACGACGCTCACCGATTGGCTCCGTGCGGCGAACCCGCAAACGCGATTTCTCTCCGTGTCGCGAAAGGATCGCGGCGCGATCCTGCCGATCGGCCGGAGCAAGGGCGACGTCTACTGGTGGACACTGTCAAACGCGACGTTCAGCACGAGCCGCTATTATGGCGACACGCTCCCCGCGTGGGTGCAGCGCTTCAACGCGCGCAAACCTGGACAGGACTACGCCGGCAAGGAGTGGAATCTCCTCCTTCCCGCCAGCGCGTATCCCGAGGCGGACAGCGTTCCGCAGGAAAACCGCGGCGCGAATTTCACCTTTCCGCATTTCGTGCCCGACGACCCGCTCGTTGCCGGAAGATCGGCGCCTGCGTTTCCGTGGATGGACGAGATCACACTGGAGTTCGCGCTCGAGGGGATGAAGCAGCTCGAGCTCGGCGGCTCTGCGAACCGTACCGACGTGCTCGCGATTTCGCTGTTGACGACCGACGCGATCGGCCATGCGTACGGGCCCGACTCCCGTGAGATGCATGACCAGATACTGCGCCTCGATCGCTCGCTCGGAATGTTTCTCGACTCGCTCTTCAAGATGCGCGACCGCCGGCGCGTGGTGATCGCGCTCACGGCCGATCATGGCATGTCGCCGCTGCCCGCGATTAAGTCGACCATCTACCCGAACCACGACGCGAAGGTCGTCTCGATCGCTCCGCAGTGGCGCGCGTTCAAAGCGCGGCTGATCAAGGCGGGCGTGGACTCGACGGCGTTCTCGATCGAGGATGGTTCGGTTGTCGTGGTGGAGAAGCCGGATGCATTTGCGAAGGCCCGCGTGCGCGCCGACTCCGCCATCGAGAGTTTCGCGAGCGAGGTGCGAAAAGTGGACGGTGTGCTTCGCGCGGATCTCATCACGAGTCTCGCGAAAGCCGACACCACCACGGACACGATCGCACGACGATGGCTGCACATGTTCGCGCCGGACGGAGCCGCCCGCCTGATGATCACGCTGACGCAGTACAGCTACTGGGCGCCGGGAAGCTACCCCACGCACGGATCGCCGCACGACAGCGACGCGCATGTGCCGATGCTGTTCTACGGCAATGGTGTGAGTGCAGGACGGTTCAACGGGTTCGTGCGCGTGGTCGACATGGCACCGACGCTCGCCGAACTCGCTGGTGTGAAGCCACTCGAAAAAATTGACGGGCACGTGCTGCGGCAGGCGATCAAGTGAGGCGGCCGCGCACACCATGACCCGACCGTCGCACATCGCGCTGCACCGCGCGTTCGATGACGCACGCTTTGGACCGGCGCGCACACTCGACTTGCGCTCGATGATGCCGTCGGCCGCAGAGGCGCTGCGGCGCGCCGAGCCGTGGCTGCGCGAACGTCAGATGGCGCGCGCAGGTGATGTGCTCGTGATCACCGGCCGCGGAAAAGGAAGTCCAGGCGGCATCGCGGTGGTTCGTGAGGCGATCCGCAAGCTTTTCGGCACGCTGAAGAGAAAAGGCGTGATCGCCGGCTTTGAGGAACACACGCCCGGATCGTTCGTGGTGACACTGGCGTCCGTTCGCGCGTTGTTCGAGACCCTGCCGCGCTCGCGATCGAACGACTCACGGGTGAAGCCCGGGGATCCAAAAGAATTGCTGGCACTCGACGCCCCGACGCGCGCACAGCTGCGTGCGCTTGCGGAGCGGTCGCTCGACGTGCTTGGCGCGCCGCGCACGGATTCACTGGTGCATGATGAGATGGTCCGTCAGTTCGCGATTCTTTCGAGCGCGGTGGCCCAAGACGAGACGGATCGCGAGGGACGGCTGCAGTTTCTCATCGAGGCGGCCCGCGACGCATTCGACGACGTTTGAAAAATACCGATGTTCACCCAGACCCAAGACTGAAAACTCCGATGCCGAAGAAACCGCTTCCGCCCCTCGAGCAGCGCGCGCTCGGCCGCACGGGACGACCCACGTCGATTCTTGCGCTGGGCACGTCGCGACTCGCGAAGACCGGACAGAAGGAAGCGATCAGGATCGTGCGCGAGGCGATCGATCACGGGATCAATGTGATCGAGACAGGGTGGGAGTACGGCGAGGGACGCACGGAGCGCTGGCTCGGCCTCGCGCTGAAGGACGGTTATCGCGAGCGCGTCACGCTCGTCTGGCAGTGCTGCGCGCACCTTCGCGATTACAAGACCGCGATGCACCAGGTGGACGAATCGCTCTCGCGACTGAAAACGGATGCCGTCGACCTGTGGTCCTTTCATGAAATGATCTACGACAACGACCCCGACTGGCTCTACGATCACGGCGGACTCGACGCCGCGCAGGAAGCGCGGGAGCAGGGCAAGACTCGCTGGATCGGATTCGGCGGCCACAAATCTCCGCACATCCATCTGAAGCTGCTGAACCGCGGCTTCAACTGGGACGTCGTGACGATGCCGCTGAACCCCCTCGATTCGTCGTTCCGCTCATTCGAAAAACAAGTGCTTCCCGAAGCCGTCCGGCGCGGCATAGCCGTGATGGCGTGCAAGGCGCTCGCGGGCGGCGCGATTGCGGGATCGCGCATTGTGAAGCCGGAGGAAGCGCTCCGCTACTGCTTCTCGCTGCCGGTGAGCTCGGTGATTTGTGGAATGGAGAACAGTGGAATCCTCAGAAAAAACCTGAAGCTCGCGCTGAATTTCAAGCCGTTCCACGCAGGTGAAATGGATGCACTGCGCCAGAAGGCGCGCGGTGTCGCGGGCGACGGTCGGTTCGAGCGCTACAAGACCACGCAGGATTTTGACGGCCTCCCCGGACTCACGGCGCACGGCTACACGAAGTGACGTCGGGCCATGCGAGCAGCAGCCTCGTCATCGCGACGTACAATTGGAAAGAGGCGCTGGCGCTGGTGCTCGCGACGGTGCGCGCGCAGAGTGTGCTGCCAGGAGAAGTGCTCATCGCGGACGACGGCTCGAGCGACGGCACGCGCGAACTTGTTCTGCGCGAGTCGGCGACCTTTCCCGTGCCGCTGCGCCACTTCTGGCAGGAGGACGACGGCTTCCGGAAAAGCCGCATCCTGAATGAGACGATGGCGCGCGCAAACGGCGACTATCTCATTGCGCTCGACGGCGACATGCTCATCCACCGCGAGTTCGTGCGCTCGCATCTGGCCGCGGCCGGGAAACACGCGTTCATCCAGGGAAGCCGCATGATGCTCGGCGAGACGGCGACGGCGCGAACGCTGGCCGCGAGAAAACTTTCCGCCGGCGCGCTTTCACCAGACGTCAGAAATCGCATCAACGGAATTCACGCGCCGTTTCTCTCGCGCTTCTTCCGCGGCGAGCCGGGCCCGATTCATCGCACGCGCGGCTGCAACATCTCGTTCTGGAAAGACGACATCGTGCGCGTGAACGGCTACAACGAAGACATGGAGGGGTGGGGGCGCGAAGACACCGAACTCATCGCGCGCCTGATGAATTCCGGAGTGCGCCGCCGCAATCTCAAATTTGCGGCTGTGTCGTACCACCTGCATCACCGCGCGCGCGAGAAAGACGCCGACGCCGCGAACCTCGAGCTCGCGCTCAAGGTGGTGCGGGATGGCGTGACGCGGTGCGATCGCGGCATCGACCGTCACATGGCCACGGGATGACCGCCGCGCTCTGGATGCCGGCCGCTCTCGCCGCGTTGTGGGCGTTGCGCGAAGGATTCGCACGGCGCCGCGAACGCGCATTCACTCGAGCGCATCCGCTCGATGCCGACGGCATCCTGATCGGCGCCGAGCCGTACACGCTCACGGGCGCGCGGTCCGGCGCGGTGCTGCTCCTGCACGGCTTCAACGATTCGCCGCAGTCGATGCGCTCGGTAGCGGACGCGCTGCATGCGCGAGGATGGACAGTGCGCGTTCCATTGCTGCCGGGACATGGCCGACGGCTTCAAGATTGGGCGAAGGCGCGCGCCTCCGACTGGGAGAATGCCGCGCGCGCCGAACTTGTCGCGCTGCAAGCCACACACGCCGATGTTGCGGTCGGCGGGCTCTCGATGGGGGGAGCGCTCGCCTTCGTCCTCGCGGCGGAGCAGCCGAGCGTTCGCGCGGTGATCGGGTTCGCGCCGTATCTGCACGCGTCGATGCCGGTGACGCTGCTGCACTTCATCGCGCCTGTCGCGGCGCTCGCCGCGAAGTACCTCCCCGGCGGGGGTTCACGATCGGTTCACGATCCGGTAGCGAGCGCGGCAATGATCGCGTATCGCGCGTCGACTCCGCGACTCGTGGTCGAACTGGAGAAGGTCGTTACACTCGCGCGAAACAGACTCTCGCAGGTGCGGCAGCCGGTGCTCGTGATTCAATCGCGCGAAGACAATCGCATTCCGGTGTCGTCCGCCACGGAAGCATTCGCGATGATCGCTTCTCACGACAAGACGCTGCACTGGACGACCGGAAACGGGCACGTGGTGACGGTCGACTATGGCCACGAAGCGATCGAGAAACTTGCGGCGGCGTGGCTCGAAACCCGGGTTGGCGCGACGCGGCCCTAACTCCCGAGCGTTCGCGTTTCGCCGGGCGCGAGAATCCAAAGGTCGTCGGGAGCGAGTTGTTGCTGCCGCCACGCCGCGCGCGCGCGGCGTGGCGGCTCATCGACGGGTTCGTCGGTGAGCACGAACGTTCCCCAGTGCATGGCCGCCATCACACACGGATGCGAAGGGTGTGCCGAGCGAATCGTCGTGAACGCGGTGACGGCTTCTTCGGGATTCACGTGCACGGCGCTCATGAACCAGCGCGGATCGTACGCGCCGATCGGCATGAGGACCGCGTCGAACGGACCTTCGCGCTCTCCGATCGCGGCGAAGTCCGGATGAAAGGCGGAGTCGCCAACGAAATAGACTCGCTTTTCATCAGCGGAGAGCGTCCATCCGCACCAGAGCGTCGCGTTGCGATCCCGGAGCGAGCGGCCGGAAAAGTGGCGCGCGGGAATGCACGCGACGCGCGCACCGGGCAGCGGCTCCGCCGAATCGAACCAGTCGCTCTCGGTCACATGGCGCACTCCGAGCGCGCGGAGCGGGCCCGCCAGGCCGAGCGGCGCGCACCAGACGGTGGAGGGCGACCGCTTTGCAAGCGCGCGAATCGCGTCCGCGTCGAAGTGGTCGTAGTGATTGTGCGACTGCAGCACGAGATCGATCTGCGGCAGCGCGTCGAGTGTGATTCCCGGCGGCTGCAAGCGGCGAGGTCCCGTTAAGCGCACCGGCGATGCGCGGTCCGAGAAGACTGGATCGGTGAGCACGTTGAGCCCGCCGATCTGAATGAGAAAGCTCGAGTGGCCGATCCACGTGATGCGGCACCTGTGCGATGCAGCGCGCGAATCGAGCGCTGCGTGCGCGACCGTGCGTGGCGGCGTGCCGCGCGCGGAGAATCCAAGCGTGCCGTTTCGCGCGCGCTGGATCATCCACTTGAGCGCGTCGCCGAAACCGTGCTCCACCGAGCCCGGCCACGGATTTCGAAAACCACCACCGGGGCGGTGGTGCGGAGGAGGCGTGATGGGCGGTGCGCTCATGCGACGCGGAATATATCGCGAGATGCGCGCAGGTCGCCGTTCTCCGGTGGCCCGCGCCCCTTCGTTCGCATAGCTTCCGACGATGCCACATTTCGGTAGCTGGGCCGGCGCATGGTGGCGGCCCGTGCTCTTTGCGATCATCGCCGGTCACGTCACGAACGTCTGCGTGACGATCTTTCTGCATCGCGCGCAGACGCACCGGAGTAAATCGGCCACGTTCAGCCACCGGTGGTTCGAGTTGGACATCGGCTGGATGTACATCCAGCTGCTCTCGGCAGTCGGACTCGCGCGCGTCGAGTACGCGCGGGAGGCGTAGCGCGATGGCGCCAGTGAAGTGCGCGCGCTGTGGGAATGAGAAGGAAGGCTTCGATCGCGCGCCGTTCCCCGGCGCGATCGGCGCGCGGATCCTCGGCGGGACGTGCCGCGACTGCTGGGCCGACTGGCTGAAACAGCAGACGATGCTCATTAACCATTACGGGTTGAACGTGATGGACGCGCAGGCGCGGCAGTTTCTCACGCGCAACATGGAAGCGTTCTTGTTCAAGGCTGGGCAGCAAGATGACGTCGACACGAGCAAGCAAGGCACGATCTCGCACTGACGCGTTCCGGTTCGCTTGACATTAGTAACAACCTGTTACTAATTGTGCGGGATGCGCGGCGCTTCCGGTAATTCGATCGACATCGTCCTCTGCACGCCCCGCGGCCGCAAGCTCGCGGTGCTGTTCGTGCGCGACGACGGGAAGCACGCCCGCGAAAAATGGTGCCTCCCCTGGTCGCCGGCAAACGAAGACGAACCGCTCGATCTGACGGCCACGCGCGTCGCCCAGCGCGCCGCCGGTTCGCGCGCCGCGTGGCTCTCGCAAGCGGGCGCGTTCGCCGACGCCAAACGGCATCCCGGCGGCGCAGCGCTCTCGGTCGCGTATCTCGGCGTGACACCACATCGCGACGATCCGCCGCCCCCGCGCACCAAATGGTTCGACGCCGACGATCTCCCGTCTCTCGCGCCACGCCACCGCATCATCGTCGACGCTGCGCTCGCACAGCTGCGCGAGCGCATGGACCGCGCGCCCGTCGCGTTCCGCCTGCTCGGCGCGACTTTCACGCTGAGCGACTTGCAGGCGGTGTACGAACTCCTCCTCGGACGCCGCCTGCACAAGGCCAGCTTCCGCCGTTCGCTCACCGCCGCGTTTCTCGTCGAGCCCACCGACGAATGGCGCAGCGAAGGGCGCGGGCGGCCCGCACAATTGTTCCGCTACGCGCCCCGCAAACGCCGAGGAGGACGCGGCGGGCCCCGTTTCGACGTACTCGGCGCTTAAACGCCACGGTTTGCGACAAAACGGTGACACGGAACCTATTGACCGTGTATATGTATTAGTTGCAATGTGTACATAACGATATAAAGAGGAGGCCGATGCTCGCATACCTCGACGCGCTGCTCGCCGCACTCGCCGCGCGCGACATCACCGAGATAGACCGGCTGCTGGCGCACCCGCTCGCGCGAATCCTCTCGCCGGACGCGCTCGCCGACGCAACCGCGGAACGCCGCGCCGCCGCGCTTGGCTCGCCGTCCGTCGCGCCGCTTCGGTTGCTCCAGTTCCGATACCGCACCGTGCAGCTCCTCGGCGCCAACGCCGCTGTCGCCGACGCGCCGGAAGCGGCCAATCCGTCCGAACGGCCCCGGACAGGAACGCCGGCGCCAGTATGGTCGGAGCGCCGCGCCGCGCTTCGGCAACAGATGGAGTTGCCACTCTCGGCATAAAACGAGGCAACGCAAAAAGGGCGGCTCTCCGAAGAGAGCCGCCCTTTTTCTATCTAGTTGTGAATCGGTGACTTACGCGGCGCCTGCGATGTAGCGCGCAAACCGGCCGCAGTTCGTGCAGCGCAGCGTTACCTGGCTGCGCGGCGGCGGGACGACGTCACCCGGATCCTTCTCGATTTCGCCCGAGCAAGACGGGCAAGAAAGCGGCGTTCCGTTGCGATCGTTGGCGATGAGGTTGAGTGCCTGAGCGGGATTGTACGAGGCGGGACGTGGCTTACGCATGACATCTCCTTAGAAACCCGGGGCGCCGCCGTTCGGCCTGGCGCGCACCCTGTTTATCAGACTTTGCCTATCTGATGGAGAAAACTAATCGGTCCCGACTCAAATCCGTAGTGCCGGAGACCCCAATTTTCGATGAATTCGAGGGTTAAACAGCCGCCAACGGGAGCTCGCGGATTCGCTTCTTCCACTCCGCAGGTCCCGTTTCATGGACGTTGCTCCCGGTCGAATCGACCGCGACCGTCACTGGCATGTCCTCAACGGTGAACTCGTAGATCGCCTCCATCCCCAAATCCTCGAACGCGACACAGCGCGACGCACGAATGGCCTTCGAAACGAGATACGCGGCGCCGCCAATCGCCATGAGGTACGCCGCCTTGTGCTTCCGAATTGCTTCGAGTCCCACCGGTCCCCGCTCGGCTTTCCCGACCATCGCGATCAACCCGGTCTTCTCGAGCATCATCTCGGTGAAACCGTCCATCCGCGTCGCAGTCGTCGGACCAGCGGGCCCGACCACCTCATCGCGCACTGGGTCGACAGGCCCCACGTAGTAAATCACGCGGTTCGTGAAATCGACGCCGGCCGGAAGTCCCTTGCCTCTGGCGAATAACTCGGCGATGCGCTTGTGGGCGGCGTCGCGTCCGGTCAGAAGTTTGCCGCTGAGCAGCAATCGCTCGCCCGCTTTCCACTCGAGCACACCTTCTCGCGTAAGGGTGTCGAGGTTCACGTGCCGCGCGTTCTTGTCCGGCCGCCAGGTCACAGCGGGCCAGTCGGCGAGGCTCGGCACAGGGAGATGCGCGACGCCGGAGCCATCGAGCGTGAAGTGCGCGTGGCGTGTGGCCGCGCAATTGGGGATGATCGCGACTGGTTTCGACGCTGCGTGCGTCGGATAGTCGAGGATCTTCACGTCGAGAACGGTGGAGAGTCCGCCAAGTCCCTGCGCGCCGATTCCGAGTGCATTCACTTTTTCGTAGAGCTCGACGCGAAGTTTTTCGATCGGAGTCGCAGCTCCGCGCGCTTTGAGCTGTGTCATGTCGATGTGCTCCATCAGCGATTCCTTCGCGAGGAGCATTGCTTTTTCCGCAGTGCCGCCAATGCCGATGCCGAGCATTCCAGGCGGACACCAGCCCGCGCCCATCGTCGGAACTGTTTTCAAAACCCAGTCGACGATCGAGTCGCCTGGATTGAGCATCGCGAACTTCGCCTTGTTCTCGGAGCCGCCCCCCTTCGCGGCGACTTTCACTTCGACGGTGTCGCCAGGCACGAGCTCCACGTGAATCACGGCTGGCGTGTTGTCCTTTGTATTCTTGCGGCCGAACGCCGGATCGGAGACGATCGAGGCGCGCAGCACGTTATCGGCCTGCAGATATGCGCGGCGCACGCCTTCGTTCACCATATCGGCGACGGACATCGTCGCGTCCCATCGCACGTTCATTCCCACCTTCAGGAACACGACGACGATGCCGGTGTCCTGGCAGATCGGCCGGTGCCCTTCGGCGCACATACGCGAGTTGGTGAGGATCTGCGCAATCGCGTCCTTCGCCGCCGGCGACTGCTCCTTTTCGTATGCGTCGCCGAGCGCCTTGATGTAGTCGACGGGATGGAAATACGAGATGTGCTGCAGAGCATCCTGAATGCTCTGAATGAGGTCGTCTTGCTTGATGATCGTCATCGGTGGGGTAGTGAAGAGATGCCGTTCAATTTAGTCGCCGGATCGACAGGATTCCGACCAGCGGTCCGATGGCGAGCAGCACGAATGCCCACGGCCATCCCGCGAACCGCACGAGCGGAGGAATCACTTGGATCGTTCCGATGGTAAGCAAAAAGCCGAGCGAGATCTGCAGTGTAAGCGCGGTGCCAACCGCATGGGGTGGAACGCTCTCGGTGACCAGCACGCTGAACTGCGCAGAATCTGCGATGATGAAAAATCCCCAGATCAGCGCGACTGGCGCGAGGATCCAGGGCGAATGTCCAAACGCGAGGCCGACGAGAGCACAGCACGTACCCGAAATCACGAGCGCGCGCGTCACGAGCCTGGCGCGGCCGATGCGATCTGCCACCAGCCCGCCCCAGATGCACCCGACTCCGCCCACAGCGATCACGCCGAACGAGAGCACGGCGACCGCCGGTGACGATGGCGCGGTGAGCGCGTGCGGATCGCGCGCGACGCTCGCGGCGACAAACGCCGGAATCCACGTCCAGTATGAGTACAGCTCCGCCATGTGGCCGAGGTAGCCGCCGGTCGCGAGGCGCCAGCGACGCTCGCGAACCACGGACGTGACAAGCGACCACGAAAACGGCCGCGATTCGAACGCGAACGGTCCGTCGCGATATCCGGCGAGCACGATCAGCGAAGCGGCAAGCGCGCTGCCCGACGCGAGCAGTGCGATGAACGCGACGCCTGCGCCGGGCAGCGCGTGCAGCAGATACGGTCCGGCCTTTCCAATCGTAAGGGCGCCGACAACGGCGCCGACAGCGAGCCCGCGCCGCGCGCGGAACCAGGTCGCCGCCATCTTGAGCGCCGGTGGATAGACGCCTGCGAGGCAGACCCCCGCAGCAAAGCGGCTGGCGAGAAGAACTGGATATGTCGCGGCGAATGCCATCGGCGCGTTGACGATCGCGCCGAGCGCCGCGGAAATCGCGAATAGCCGTCGCGCGGGAACGACGTCCGCCAGGTTGAGCAGGGCGGACGACGCGGTGCCGATCACGAATCCGAGCTGCACGGCGGTGGTGAGCGCCGCGACCTCAGCACCCGAGAGCGAGAATTGTTCGCGAAGCTGGCCGGCCGCGGCGCTTCCCGCGAACCAGAGCGACATGCCGAGCAGTTCGGCGAGCGAAAGCAGTGCGAGCATCGCCCATCGTCCGGGCGCCGCTTCGTCTGTCTGCGCTACTCCCATTCGTGTTTTCGCCGCCACACTCTCCGGTCGAGCCGCCAGTATTTCTTGACCGAGAACTCTTCCGCGCCGGGGAACAGTTCGGGATCCTCTATCGCGTCGTTGAAATTGTTTCCGTTGGCCGAACTCTGATCGGCCCAGTGCAGCAGCTCCGCCTCGAGCGTCATCGGCCGCACCGCGGCGCCGTGTTCCTGAATGCCGTGATGCGACTGGATGAAATGCTGCAGTTCCATTTGCTGCGCCTCGCTCAGCGTTCCCTCCGGCAGCGTGCGCAGGCGGCGGTCGAGCATTAGCGAACCGAGCACCATATGCTGGAGGAGAAATCCTCCCTGCGTGAAGTCGAAGCCCGCTGCGGTGATCGAGTATGTCTCGACCTTTCCGATGTCATGCAGCAGTGCGCCGGCGGTCACGAGATCCACGTCGCCGCGCATAGTTCTCGCCGACGCACGCGCGATGCTGCCGACTTCAACGACGTGCATGAGCAAGCCGCCGATCTGTGCGTGGTGTCCGCGCGCCGCGCCGGGTGTGCGTTCGAACTGCGCGCGAAATGCGTCGTCGGCAAAGAAGAGATCGATCGCCGCCCGGAGTTTTTTCGATTTCATCTCGCGGCGCCATTTGTCGACCGTGTCCCACAGCTTCGCGGTGCCGACGCTCACGCGCGGCAGGAACTCGTCAATGTTCACGGCGGATTCCGCGACGACGCGAAGTGGCGCGGAGATTTTCAGCTGCTGGCGTCCCTGATAGCTCTCCACCGCGCCGATGACCTGCACCACGCTTCCGGATTTCACGCCTTCGAGGAACAGCAGCTGCTCTTTCCACACGTTCGCCGAAATCTGGCCGCTCGCATTGCCGAGCTGCAGCACGGCGAACGGATCGCCGTTCTTCGTGACCTTGTCTTCACGGCTCCGCACCATCAGCTCGTGCTGCACGCGCGCGCCAACTGTGAGCGCCGCGAGATCCAGCGCCGTCACGCCGGCCTCATGGCGTGATCATGGCTGTGTCATGGCTGTGTCATGGCTGTGTCACCCAGACGATTTCGCCTTCTTCGTCGATGCCAAGTTCTTCCTGCAGTCCGCACACGCCGCAGGTCTTCTTTGCGAGCCACGCCTCGTTGAGTTCGGATCGTTTTCCCTTAGCCACTGGCTTCACCGAGAGCTTCTTGTACGTATACTCGCCGCAGCTTTCGCATGCGTGTGCCCGCGCGACTTTCTCCGCGCGCTCACGCGTGATTTTCGCCATGGATTACTTCAACGCGCCCGAGGGTCCGGCGCCGGGAATAGACGGCGGGTTGTTGTCGCTCGGCTTTCCCTGCAGCAGCGCCTTCATCGAACCGATCGCGCCCATGACGCCTGCAGCTTCGGCCGGCAGGAAAATCGTCGAACCCTTTCCCTGCGCGAGCGACGGCAGCGCCTCGAGATACTTCAGTCCGAGCAGATACATCGCAGCTTCGCCGGGCGGCAGCGATGCCGTCAGCAGTTTCACCGCCTCTCCCTCCGCGTTCGCCATTGCGAGCCGCGCCTCGGCGAGTCCCTGCGCGCGCAGGATCGATGCTTCTTTCTCGCCCTGCGCTTTCTGGATCTGTGACTCGCGCTGGCCTTCCGATTCGAGAATCGCAGCCCGTTTCCCGGCTTCTGCATTCGTGACCGCGGCGCGGCGCTCGCGTTCGGCCCGCATCTGCAGCTCCATCGACTGCTGGATGTCGCGCGGCGGTTCGATGCTTTGGAGTTCCACGCGCGTGACGTCCACACCCCAGCCGAGCGACGCTTCTTCGATCGTCTCGCGCATCCGCTTATTGATCTGGTCACGGCTCACGAGGCACTGATCAAGCTCCATCTCGCCCACGATGTTGCGCAGCGTCGTGCGCGTGAGCGTCTCGAGTGCGTACGGCAGATTCTGCACCGCGTACGTCGCTTTCTGCGGATCGGCCACGCGATAATAGATCACCGCGTCGATGTCGATCGTCACGTTGTCTTTCGTGATGACGGGCTGGCTCGGAAAGTTGAGCACCTGCTCGCGGAGATCGATGCGCGACGTGGTGCTCGCTATCAGTCGTTTGTTGCCGCCGACGTCGGACGCGAGATAGCGGACGTCGATCGACCGCGGCTGCTCGATGAACGGGATCAGGAAGTTGAATCCCGAACGCGCCACGCGATGGAAGCGGCCGAGGCGCTCGATGACCATGACTTCGGCCTGACCAATAATTTTGAAAGAGCGCAGTACGATGCTCACTGCGCCCACGGCGACAGCGGCGAGGATAATCTCGATTGGGGTCATTAGAGCGACGGGTGAGGGGAGTCCGTGCTGATCATACCGCCGCGCTTCCGGCGCGGCAACGAGTTTCCATTCGGTGCGCGATTTTGCGCCGCACACCGGAAGAATCCCGCTACGGCTTGAAGTCGGCGATGTACAGGTTCACATCGCCCGACTTCGCGTCTGCCCGCTGCGATGCCCAAATCAATTTCTTGCCATCGGGGCTGAACATCGGGAACCCGTCGAAGCCCTCATCCGTCGTGATCTGCTCCAAGCCGGCGCCGTCGAGGCCCACCATGTAGAGGTCGAAGTTCCCGCTGCGCGGGTTCTTGTAGTTCGACGAAAAAATCAGACGGTTGCCCTCGTGATTCCACGAAGGTCCGAAATTCGCGCCGCCGAGGTGCGTGACCTGATGCTGATCGCTGCCGTCGGCATTCATGACCCACAGCTCCATCTTGTTCGGCCGGACGATGTTCTGCTTGAGCAGATCCTGGTAGTCCTTGAGCTCGGCCGGATCCGATGGATGATATGCGCGGTACGCGATCTTCTTGCCGTCCGGCGACCACCATGGACCGCCGTCGTAGCCGAACTGATGCGTGAGCTGGCGGACGTCGCTGCCGTCCACGTTCATCGTGTAAATGTCGAGGTCGCCACCCTTCAACGAAGTGAACACGAAGCGCTTGCCGTCCGGCGAGAGAACGCCCTCGGCCGTGTACGTGTTGTAGTTCGTGATGCGCTTGAGGCCCGTGCCGTCTCGATTGACGGTGTAGATGTCGAACGGGTCGAGACCCCACACATAGCCTTTTGACGGATCGAGCTTCGGCGGACATGCCGCCTGGTTCGCGTGTGAAGATCCGAAAAAAAGCGTTTTACCGTCGGGAAGATACCAGCCGCAGGTCGTCTTGCCCTGCCCGTTCGATACGCGCCTGAGCGCAGACCCATCAATCTTCATCACGTATTGTTGATCGCACGTCAGGCCTTCGCGGGTCGACTGGAACGTGATCCACTGGCCGTCGCGGCTGAAATAGGCCTCAGCCTGCGTTCCTGTATTCGTGAGCTGGTGAAGATTCGAGAGATGCGACTCCCCCGGCAGTGCAGTCGCGGAGATGTTGACCTGCGCCCGCGCGGCGGGCGCCCCCGCAAAGAGCGCGGCGGCGAGCGCGGAAACTGTGCGGCGCACGACGAGTTTCCTTTTACTTCTGCGGCCTGCCCATCGTGCCGCCGGGCATCGATGCGGCGAGCGCGAGCAGGTCCTTAGTCGACGTCGCTTTCTTCAGCACTTCGAGCGCCTTGAGCAGCTGCTTGTCTTCGGGGGCCTGACGACGCTTCGCGGTGGAATCGCCGAACGCGAACGTCGAGACTCGGCTGTCGATCGCGCGGTCGATGTACTTCGAGCCGGCATCGTAGTCTTTCTTGTCAACGGTGACGCCGCGCTTCACGAGGCGCTGGTAGAGATCATCGCGCATTTCCTGCGTGACGACGAAGTCGGGCTTCACCTTCGTCTTCATCTCCAGCGAGTATGCGTCGAGCGTCAGCGCAGTCTCGAGGCCGCTCTTGCCGTTGAGCGCGCGCGCGAGCTTCTGCTCCGCCGCGGTCAGCGTGTCGTATTGCACGAACACGTCGGGCGTGATCGCGCCGCCGCCGTACACCACGCGGCCACCGTCGGACTTGAACTTCGGACGCGCCCTGCGCGCCGAATCGCTCTCGAGCGAATCGGGGTGCACTTCGACGAGCTGCCCGTCGTCGGTCAGTGAGCGCTCCTTTTGGATCGAGCGTCCGCTCGGCGTATACCACTTCGCCGTCGTGAGCTTGATCGCGTAGCCGCCGTCCAGCTGGTACATCCCCTGCACGAGTCCCTTGCCGAACGAAGTCGTTCCGAGCAGGAGCGCGCGATCGTGATCCTGAAGCGCGCCTGCCACGATTTCAGAAGCCGACGCCGTGTAGCCGTCTGTCAGCACGACCATCGGAAGGCTGGGCACGAGAGCTGCGTTCTCGGTGGTGTACGTGATCGGCGGCTCACCGCGACCGCGGACGCTGAGAATTTCCTTTCCCTTCGGAATGAAGAGGTTGGTCATCTCAATCGCTTGCGGCAGATACCCGCCGCCGTTTCCGCGCAAATCGAGGATCACGCTCTTCGCGCCCTCCGCCGTCAGCCGCTGCAACGCAGCCGCCACCTCGGGCGCCGCCGTCTCGCTGAACTGCTGGACATAGATGTATGCGGTCTTGTTGTCGAGCATGATCGCGAATTCGACCGCGGGGATGCGAACCACGCGGCGCACGAACGGCACCGTGATGAGATCCGCAACGCCCGGTCGAAGGAATTTGCCGGTGACCTTCGTTCCCGGTGGTCCTTTCAAGTGCGCCGAAACCGAATCCACCTTCCAGCCGTGCGCCTTCACGTTGAACGTGTCGACAAAAACGATCTGGTCGCCCGTCATCA
>JANYIJ010000190.1 GCA_025362095.1 Gemmatimonadota bacterium
CGGAGATCCCAGCGCGATTCAAGCGGAACGCACTCGGTGCGCCGCGAGAGACGAACCGCCATCCGCAGCAATTCAACGTTCGTCGCCCAGACCGGAGCATCGGGGAGCGGCTTCGCGCCCTGCTCCTTTAGCAGGTCGCGGACGATACTGACTCGGAGAAGCCTGAAGCCGCCGAACGGATCCTTCACCCCGGGCACCGTGACGAACGATCGAATGGGCCAAAGTCTGGGAAGCCAGCGCGCGAGCTTTGCGAGCCTGCGCACGGGTTCGGGCGCGGAGTCGCTCATCACGCGCTCGACGGCGACGACGTCTGCGCCGCCCTCGAATCGCTTCACGAGTTCGGGGAGGTGCTCCGGCTGGTCGGTAAAGTCGGCCTGCATGAGCACGATCGCGTCTCGCCTCGGATACTTCGTGCGCTCGCTCGCCGTGCGGAGCAGCGTCTCCACCGCCTGGGAGTAGCCGACATGTTCACGCGACCCGATCACCGTGAGCGGCATCACTTTTTTATATGCGTCGAGCGTTTCGCGCGTGCCGTCCGTGCTGGCGTCGTCGTATACGATGATTTCGTATTCGCGCGAATACTCCTGGAACACCTTGCGGATGCGCCAGAGCAGCACGCCCACTGTGGGCGCTTCGTTGTATGAGGGAATGCAGAGATAGAGCAAGGTTTCTCGCAGATGGTCTGGGTGCCGATCCTCAATAGTACACGGGACGAGGGGCGATGTTGAGGGGTGAGGAGATAGCTACGGGCGAGGTTGAGGGGTAAGGAGATAGTGAGGGGGATGTTGAGGAGTGAGCAGATAATCGTCGTTCTTGAACGGGAGGCCGACATGCTCGTGGCAAACGTTCGCTCTTGCTTCACACGCGCAGACGCGCATCTCGCGCTCGCCTTGCTCGACCAGTCGGGCGACGAGACTGTCGAGCGGTCCGAGGAGAAGCTCCGCGATTCGGGGCTCGACGCCATCCTCGACGATCCGCGCCTGCTGCGCGCACTCCTCTCTACGCGCCTCGGGTCTGCAGCATCGGAGCCGCTCTTTCTCTACGTCGTCGCGCGCCATGCGATGCTCCAGTCGGGCGAAGACGAAGTCATGCTCGCCGACTACGCGGCGTCGATACTGCTGCACTTCGGCTTGAGAGGACGCGCCAACAAAATCGCCGACGCCGACGACGAGACCTACGACACACTCGCGGCGCTCGCTGGCGAGGCCGACGGTCCCGACACGCGCCGCACGCTCCTCGTTCGCGCGCACCTCGGCAACTATGCCCTCTGGCTCGCCGGCATCTTCCCCGATTTCATCGAGCACCGTCGCTGGCGGCGCGGCGGTCCACCGATCGACTACTACGACGAAATGGGGCAGCGCGGTTTCCAGCTCGCCGCCGACCACCGGCTCGCAAACGAGCACGGCCTGAAGTCGATGTTCGCGCTGGCGGCCGAGCGATTTGCAGTAATGCGGGTGGCGCTGAACCGAGTGAGCGACACGCTGATGTTTCCGAACGTCAGCTCGCCCGAGCGTCTTATGCGGCAGGTCCGGGACGAGTCGCGCTGGAAGGTGGCGTAGCGGTCTTCGCCACGCGCTCCACCTCGTCTGCGAATGCCTTGAAGATGCCGCGATCCCACGACCGCACGTCGGTGGTGAGATCCTCGGGATGCCACTGCACCGCGAGCGCCCACCAGAACGGATCGTCGACCTCGAGTCCCTCAATCACGCCATCCGTGGCGAGGGCGGTGAGATGCAGCCCCTTTCCTACTCGGCACACTGCCTGATGATGATACGAGTTCACACTCATCCGGGCGGTGCCCGTCGCGGCGGCGAGTCGTGAGCCCGCGGTGATAGTCACCTCGTGGGTGCGCTCGCTCCTGTCGGTCGCCGGGTTGTGGTCGACGTTGGATGGGCGCTCACTCGGAAGATCCTGATAGAGTGTCCCGCCGAACGCGACGTTCAGGATCTGCGGGCCGCGGCAAATCGCCAGCAAGGGAAGCCGCCGGTCGCGCGCGGCCTCGATCAGCGCGAATTCAGTCGCATCGCGCACGGCATTGATCTCGCCCAGTTTGGGATGCGCCGGCGCTCCGTAGCGCTTGGGATCGACGTCCTCGCCGCCGGTGAGCAGGAGGCCGCCGACTGAATCCAGAATCTCCCCCACGCGCGTAGGGTCAGCGAGGGGCGGCACGATCAGCGGAATGAGCCCCGCGCTCTCGAGCGACCTCGCGTAGTTGAGCGACAACCGGATCTTGGCAGTATCCGCCGTGGAACTGATGGCAATGATCTTCGACATACAATATTCTAATAGAAATGTTTGAGTCTCTGAAGAGCACCATCCAGGATCTGCTCCACGGACGCGTCGCGCCGGGTGACCGGAGCGCGGCCGTCTACGAGATGAAACGCGCCCTCGTGAGCGCGAAGCTCGGTGTCGAGGATCTGCGCGAAGGAGTCGAGATCACACGCCGAAAACTCGCCACGGAGCGCGAGCAGCTTGCCACCGTGCAGCGCCGAAAGACGCTTGCCGAGGGGATCAACGACGCCGAGACCATCGCGCTGGCCGTGAAGTACGAACAGCAGCACGGCGATCACGTGAACGTTCTGCAGCGCAAACTGGACGCGCAGGAAGAGGAAGCGCAGCTCGCGGAGCGCGAACTCGCCGAGATGATGACGCAGCTCAAGGCGGCGAACGCGGGGGTCGGGTCCAACACGGATCCCACCGCGCCCCGAAAGGGGGAGATCAGCGACGAAGAACTCGGCCTTCCGAACGACTCAAAACTTCACGACGAGCTGAACAGCCTCGCACGAAGCAGCCGACGGAACGCCGCAGATGCCGATGCGGAGGCGAAGCTCGCGGAGCTCAAAAGGAAAATGGGGCAGTAGAAACTGCAACTGCTTGCCGCGGATTTAAACGATCAAGGGGATTCCGCGGGTAAAGCAACAGACTTTCTTAATTGTCGTTCTTAAGATGGTCTTTTTGCGGTATCGGCGGAATCCGTGCAATCCATTGAAGTCCGCGGCAAGCGGTTGTCTCTACGCCTTCACACTCGAAGTCAGTCGTTTGAGCAGCGGCACGCACAGGAGCATCAGGAACGCTGCGCTGAACGACGACACGACGAAAATCGTGTAAAACTGCGTGAGCGTCGGGATTTTCTCGACCATCGCGGCGATCGTGCCGCCGAGCTTGTTCGCCGCCGCATTCGCGAGGAACCACACACCCATCATCAGCGAGGCGAACCGCACCGGTGAGACCTTGGTGACGTACGAAAGGCCGATTGGCGAAAGGCAGAGTTCGCCGAGTGTGTGGAAGAAGTACGCCGAGACAAGCCAGATCCAGCTGACGCGCAATCCCTGGTCCGCGCCCCTGGCGCCGACCACCATGAACATGAATCCCGTGCCAAGCAGTCCGAGCCCGATCACCATCTTCATGGCGGTGGACGGCTCGAGTTTTCGCTTCGCGAGCGACATCCAGATCCACGCGGCCAGCGGAGAGAAGATCAGGATGAATCCCGAGTTCACCGACTGAAACCACGCTGCCGGCACGGGCTTCGACACAAGCCCGCCCAGCGTGAGATCGGTATTGCGGTCAGCGAACAGATTCATCGAGCTGCCGGCCTGCTCGTACGCGGCCCAGAAAAACACCACGAAGAACGCGACGATGAAAATCGCGGTCACGCGCCGCCGCTCCTCGCCCTGCGTGCCGAGGATCGCGATTCCCAGCGCGCCGCCGATCACCGCGCCCATCGCGAGCCCGAGAACGCTGCCGCCGAGAAATCCAAGCACGCCGCCGATCACAGCTCCGCCAATCCCGTGCATCGGATTCGCGACAGGAATCACCGCGCCGCTTGCCGCGGCCGCTTCCTGCACGCCGAAATGCGGCAGGCCGATGCCCGGCAGATATTTTTCGCGGCCCCACACATAGGTGATCAACCCGAGCACCATTCCCACTCCGGCCGCGGCGAAACCGTAGTGCCATCCGAAACTCGGACTGTCGGCGAGATATCCGCACACGAGCGGTCCGAGGAACGCGCCCGTGTTGATGCCCATATAGAAAATCGTGAAACCGGCGTCGCGACGCTGATCGCCTTCCGCGTAGATCTGCCCCACCTGCGTCGAGACGTTCGACTTAAAGAATCCGGTGCCGACAATGATCAAGCCGAGACCGATGTAGAACGCCGCCTCACCCTGAAGGGCGAGCGTAAAGTGTCCCGCCGCGATGATGATGCCGCCGATGACCAGCGACCGCCGCGTGCCGATGATTCTGTCCGCGAGATATCCGCCGATCAGCGGCGTGAGAAACACGAGCATCGTGTAGTTGCCATACAGCGTCGCGGCGCGCTCTGCGGTCCAGTGCTGCGCGTTGACCAGATAGAGCACGAGCAGCGCGCGCATGCCGTAGTACGAGAACCGCTCCCACATTTCTGTGACGAAGAGCAGACCGAGTCCTTTCGGATGACCGAAGAGCGAGCGGTCGGCGAAGACTTCGGAGTGCGCGGCTGGAGAGCTCATGTCCCGTCCCAGGTCAGTCGTTTCTTTCGTACGCGAGGATCCGGCACCGGCACCGCAGAGAGCAATGCTTTTGTGTATCCGTGCTGCGGCGAGGCGTAGAGCTTTGCGGCATCGGCGATCTCGACGATCCGGCCAAGGTACATCACGGCCACGCGCGTCGCGATCCGCTCGACCACGGCAAGATTGTGCGCGATGAACAGATAGGTGAGGCCGCGGTCGCGCTGCAGCTGCATGAGCAGCGCGAGCACCTGCGCCTGCACCGTAACGTCGAGCGCTGAAACGGCTTCGTCGAGCACGACGAACTCGGGCTCGACGGCGAGCGCGCGCGCGATCGCAATTCGCTGGCGTTGTCCGCCCGAGAACTCGTGCGGAAGCTTGGCCGCGTCGCTCGCGCGCAGGCCGACTTCTTCAAGCGCCCGCGCCACGCGCGCGTCTGCAGCCGCGCCTTCGGCGATTTCGTGCGCCTCGATCCCTTCGCGAACGGTGAGGCCCACGCGCATCCGCGGATCGAGCGACGTGTTCGGATCTTGAAAGACCACCTGCATCCGGCGGCGCAGTTTTCGCAGCGGCTCGCGCGCGAGGCCGAGTACGTCGATGCCGTCGAAGGTGACGCCGCCGGAGCTGGGCTCGATCAGGCGCAAGATCGCGCGGCCAGTGGTGGTCTTGCCGCAGCCGGACTCGCCGACGAGCGCGAGGGTTTCGCCGCGGGCGATGGCGAAGCTCACGTCGTTCACAGCGCGCGTCGGCGCTGACGGCGCGCCGAACAGCGCGTGGCGCGCGGGATACTCATGCGTGAGGTGATCGACCGAGACGTGTATTTTCGAGCTTCGGTCTTCGATCTTCGGTCCCAGGCTGTCGATCATCGATCAGCCGCCAGTCGGGGGACCGCGCGGAGCAGTTCGGCAGTGTACGGATCTTTGGGCGCGTGAAAAATTTCATCGACCGGCGCGTCTTCGACGATCTTGCCGGCGCGCATCACGATCGCGCGCGAGCACAGTTCGGCGACGACGCCGAAGTCGTGCGTGATGAACAGCACGGCCATTCCCGTTTCGCGCTGCAGGTCGCGCAGCAGATCGAGGATCTGCGCCTGCACGGTGACGTCGAGCGCCGACGTGGGTTCGTCGGCAATCACGAGCGCGGGCCGCATCATGAGCGCCATCGCGATCAGCACGCGCTGGCGCATTCCGCCGGAGAGTTCGTGCGGGTACTGATGCGCGCGGCGCGCGGCGTCCGCGATCCCCGTGCGATCCAGCATCGCCACCGCTTTGTCCCACGCCGCGCGCTTCGACCGCTCGCCATGCAGCAGCGCGACTTCGGCAACCTGCGCGCCCACTTTCATCACAGGATTCAGCGCGCTCGCCGGCTCCTGAAAAATCATCGCGATCTTCCTGCCGCGGAGATCGCGCATCGCGCGCTCCTCCAGCGCAAACAGATCTGCGCCGTCAAACGTGACGCTGCTCCCGGCTCCGACGCGCGCGGCAGGCGCCATGACGCGCATGAGCGCCCACGCGACCGACGTTTTTCCGCACCCCGATTCGCCCACAAGCGCGACGGTCTCGCCGGCGTGAACGGCGAACGAAACGCCGTCGACGGCGCGAACGTCGCCCGCCCCGCCCGCGTCGCCCGCGTCGCCCGCGTCGCCCGCATACGTGACGACCAGGTCGCGAACGTCGAGCAGAGGCTCGCCGGTCATTGCACGAACCTTTCTCGCAGGTCGAGTTTCTCCCGCAGGCGCTCGCCGATGGTGTTCACCGAGAGTACGGTGCAGACGATCGCGAGGCCGGGGAAGAGGACGACCCACCACGTGTCGCCGGGATGAGATGCGGCATCGTTGATGATGCCGCCCCAGCTCGCCGTCGGCGGCTGAATGCCGAGGCCAAGGAACGAGAGTCCCGCCTCCAGAGGAATCACGGTTGCAAGCGCGAGCGTGCCCGTGACGAGCAGCTGCGGCATTACGCCAGGGAACACGTGCGTCACGAACACGCGCCATTCCGGCGATCCCATCGCGCGCGATGCCATCACGAAATCCCGTTCCTTCATGCGGCGCACCTCTCCGCGCACGAGCCGGCTCGTGCCGGCCCAGCCCGTGAATCCGAGCAGGAGCGCAATTCCCGCGGGCGACAGAGACCCGGTGCTCGCGACGATCACCAAAAGAAGCAGCACGCGCGGCACGGAGAGAAACGCGTCCACGAGGCGCATCAGAATCACGTCCGTCACTCCACCCCTGTATCCCGCGAGAGCGCCAACTGCGGCGCCGAGCGTGAGCGCGAGCAACACCGCCGCCGCCGCGACGCCGAGCGAGACCCGCGCGCCCCACATCACGCGGCTCAGCACATCGCGCGAGTATTGATCGGTGCCGAACGGGTGCGCCGCCGTCGGCGGCATGTTCTTCTGCGTTTCCGACTGCGGCGTCGCGCGCGGATCGTACGGCGCGATCTTCGGCGCGGCGAACGCGACGAAAACGAAGAGCGCGAGGGTCCCGATCGCGAGCTTCATGCTTCGACCCGCACGCGCGGGTCCGCGAGCGCCGCAAGGGTGTCGGCGAGCGCGCTTCCGAGAGCGACCAGCACGGTGCCGATGATCACGCCGGCCATCGCGAGCGCGTAGTCATTCCCCGTGACCGCGTCGACCATCATGCGCCCGATGCCGGGCCAGCTGAAGATCGTCTCGACGAACACGGCGCCTCCGAACAACGCCGGGATCAGCAAGCCGGTGATCGTGATCATAGGGCCGAGCGCGTTGCGCAGCGCGTGACGCATCACGACGATGCGCTCGCCGGCGCCCTTCGCGCGCGCCGTGCGCACGAAATCCTCCGGCAGCACGGCGAGCATCGCGCTGCGATGATATCTGCACACTGCCGCGGCGGTGACGAGCGCGAGTGTGCCGGCGGGAAGCACCAGATGGCGCAGAACATCCAGCGCCTGTCCGGCCGCGCTCATCGAGTCGTGCATCGCCGGATCAACAACTCCGCTCACCGGAAACCAGTGCCAACGCGCGCCCGGAACGGCGAGCGCGAACAGCGCGAACAGAAACTCCGGAATCGAGAGCGTCGCGACACTCAGCGCACCTGAGACCCGCGCTGCGATCGTTCCCGCGCGGGCGGCCTGCCACGTGCCAAGCGCGAGGCCCGCGAGCATGCCGGCGATCAACGCGGTCCCCATGAGCAGCAGCGTGCGCGGCACCGTCTCACGCAGCACGTCCCACACGGGGCGATTGCGCGAATGCGACCAGCCAAACTCGCCACGCCCGAGATTTCCGATCCACTTTATGTACTGCACCGCCAGCGGCTGGTCGTATCCCCATCGATGCATTTGCTGCGCATGCAGCGTCGCGTCATTCGAAGGATCGTCGAGGCTCGCGCCGAACGGATCGCCGGGCGCGAGATGCACGAGCAGAAACGCGAGCGACGCCACGAGTACGATGACGACAAGCGCCTGGGCGCCGCGCACGACGAGAAATCGGCGCACTCGCTACGGCGTCGTCGTGGGCGTGCGTATTCTTTCGTCGCGCGGCAGCCGCTTACCCGGCGCGATCGACCAGCCCGGAATTCCCATCCACCAGGCATCGGGCCGAATCAGGCCCAGCTGTACCCGAGCATTCGCTCCCGCGAGCAGGGGCGGTTCGTACAGCCAGATTGCCGGCGCGTCGTCAATGATGATCTGATATGCCGCGCGATAATGTGCTCGTGCTGCGAGCTGCGACGCGGCAGTCAGCGCGCTGTCGACCTGCGCGTCGAACGCACCGTTCTGATAGCGACCCCAATTCAGTCCGCCTTTTCCCGTGGCGGAAGAGGTCCAAGTCTGCTTGATGCCCGTCGGCGTGGGCGTCGCGTGCCATCCGCCCATCGTCGCGTCGAACAGATGCTGCGCCGACCGCTCCTGCCACGCCTTTCCCTCGAGTTTCTCGAGGTCGACCTTCACGCCCACCTGACGCAACTGCTCCTGAATGAGCACGGCGAAGCGCCCTCGCGCCGCGCTCACACCAGGAAGGATCAGCGAGAACGCCAGCGGCTTGCCGTTGCGCATGCGCACGCCGTTCGCGCCCGCGCGCCAGCCGAGCGAATCGAGGAGCCGCGTGGCGGCGTCGCGATCGAACGGAATCTGGGTGACCGTCGTGTCGGCGGACCACTGCGCTCTCGTGAACGGTCCAAGTCCGACGCGCCCGAGCGAGTCGAATACGCTGCGCACCAGCAATCGCCGGTCGAGCGCCATCGTCAGCGCGCGACGCAGCGCGCGATCGCCGAACAGCGGATGCGGCCGGTCCGTCGCGCCGTCGCGCAGATTGAACGCGAGAAAGTTGTAGTCATAGCTGCCGAGACGTACCACCCGGAAATCCGGCTGCTTCGACGCGGTTACCGCGTCGTCGACAGAGAGGTTCTCGAGAAAATCGCTTTCTCCGGCCATGAACTGCTGCGCGAGAGTGGTTCCGTTCGGCGAAAAGCTCCAGATCACCCGGTCGAGCGTGGGACGCGCGCCGGAGTACGACGCGCTCGGCCCGATCTCCAGGCGCACTTGTTCCTCCCACTTCACGAGCTTGAACGGGCCGTTCCCCACCGGCGCGTGCGAGAACGCCGACAGCGCAACCGAGTCTCGCACCGAATTGCGAAGGAGATGCGCGGGAAGCGGCATGACCGTTGTGACGAGACCGTCGAACCGCTCCGGAGCGCGGCCACGAAACCACGCGGTGCAGGTAACGGAGTCGCCGACGCTCACAGAGTCGACGAGCGCGAGCAGTTCGCCGCGCGCGCGCGCGCCGACGAGCGAGTCGGTGAACAGCTGGAATCCGAACTTCACGTCCTCTGCGCTCACTGGATGCCCATCCTGCCAGCGCGCGCGCGGATCAATGTGAAACGTCACGCGAAGAGAATCGGCGGACCAGTCCCATTTCAGCGCGAGACGGGGAACGAATCCGGCGTCACCAACCGTGTTGAGAGTTGCGCCGCGATCCGCGAGCCGCTGAAAAATCAGCTCCGTTACCGCTCGCGCCTGCACGTTGTCCGCGTTTGGCGGAAACAATGTTTTCGGATCCTGGCCGCTGCCGATGATGACTGTGCCGGCGCCGCCGGATCTCTCTCGGCCACCGCATCCCGCGAGGAGCGCGACGATGCCGAACGCCACGTACGCACCGCGTCTGACCGACTGGGATCTCATTGGGCTCCGAGGAGAGACGGCAAACATTATTCCGCTAAACGCGCCAAGTCCACTCCGGACTCGAGAATCGCTCGCGATGCGGCGCCGCAAATCGATCAGCTTCGTCGGCATCGAGCGCGGCAGGCTCGCCGTGAGCGAGCGCAAGCGCGGAGCGCAGTGCATTGCTTACTTCGTGGTGAGTCGCGGCGCGGCCGAGGCACGCGTGCAGGGTCGCCGCAGGGAGCGCGGGTGTCAGCGGCTGCACTGCAAGCTCCGCGATTCGCGGCTGGTCGTCCTCGAGCAAAATCGACCCGTGCTGTAACAGCGCTCCGCGCTCGCGCAGCTGCGCGCTCCCCACCAGCTTGCGGCTGTTCACGGTGAGCTCGCCTGCCGCGGGCTCGGCAAAGCAAGCGGCTCCACCCGGACGTCGGGGCGTGGACACTGGAGCAGCCATCACATCGACGCCGATCGATGAAAGCGCCTCGATCAGAATCGCGTTGATCCCGCGATAACTCTCCTGAAGCCGCTCGGATTCCGGCGCGGGCGCGGTCACGCTGTAGGTCACTTCACGATGATGCATCAGCACGCGGCCGCCCGTGGGCCGCCGCACAGCGCCAACATCTTCGCGTTCGAGATGGCCGGCGTCAAAACGGCCGCGCACCGCCTCGTGCCGGCCGAACGACAGCGTAGGGCGCGACCACCCGTAAACGCGCAGTACCGCTTCACCGGTTTCGCGCGCGCGGTCCATCAGACCGGCATCGATCGACATTTGCTCGACGCCGTCGAGGGGACCCGAATCGAGAAACCGCCAGCGCAAGGTTGGTGTGACGCGCGATCTCCGCGAATCAGTGGGTCAGCGCGTAAGAGCGTAGTAGATCACGTACAACCAGCTGAAGATTCCGTGGATGATCGCCCACATGATCGAGTGATGCAGGTTCCACGAGATGACGATGGCAAGCACGCTGCCAAGGCTGACTCCGGCCCGCGCGGCTTCGGCTCTGTACGACATGGTATGGACCCTCACAGGTTCGGTCATACTGCAATCTAGGGGCAGACGTGAGAGGGGAGAAATAGACGGGAGAGGGGAGAGGCGACTTCGGCGAATCGCCAGTCGTAATTGGCGAGAGCGTGGCCACTCGCAAGTCGCCACGCTCTCGCCAATAATCACTCACCATTCGCCGTACCCGTCTCTCCCCTCTCCCGACTCGATCTCCCCGTCCCGTCTATCTCGGCCCTCTCCCGTCTCGACGGCTAACAGCTAATTGCCCCCGTTATTAGCTTTCGATTGCGTCCCATTTCCGCCCATTTTGCAGGAGCTTCGCGAGTGTCCAAGGCAGCCCCCAACCCTGATTCCTTCGTGTCACGCCACATCGGCCCCTCAGAAGCCGATGTGCGTTCCATGCTCGATACCCTTGGCTACAAAACGCTCGACGCGTTCGTCGACGCGGTGATTCCTGCCAGTATCCGGTTCCGAAGCGCGCTCGACGTTCCCGCCGAGCGGTCCGAGCAGGACGCCCTCGCATCGTTCCGCGCGGAGATGGCCGGCAACTCGGTGTGGCGCTCGTTCATCGGCATGGGATACTCGGGCACGCACACGCCCGCCGTGATTCAGCGCAACATTTTGGAGAATCCCGGCTGGTACACCGCGTACACGCCGTATCAGGCCGAAATTGCGCAGGGCCGGCTCGAGGCGCTGCTCAACTATCAGACGATGGTCAGCGATCTCACCGCGTTGCCAATCGCCAACGCGTCGCTGCTCGATGAAGGAACCGCGGCTGCCGAAGCGGTGACCATGGCGCACGGAATCGCGGGCGAGGGCAAAGACACCGTGCTCATTGATTCCGACTGTCATCCGCAGACGATCGACGTCGTCAGCGCGCGCGCCGCTGCACGCGGCATGACGGTGATCGTGGGCGAAGCGGCGACATTCGACGTGAATGCGCACGTCTGTGCCGTGGTCATCCAATATCCGGCGTCCGACGGCGCGGTGCGCGATCATCGGGCGCTCGCGTCCGCCGCGCACGCCGCAGGCGCGCTGGTGATCGTCGCGACCGATTTGCTCGCGCTCACCATGCTCGCGCCGCCGGGTGAGTGGGGCGCGGATATCGCAGTTGGAAATTCACAGCGATTCGGCGTGCCGTTCGGTTACGGCGGACCGCACGCGGCGTTCTTCGCAACGAAAGACGAATACAAGCGCCATATCCCGGGCAGACTCATCGGCGTCTCACGCGACAGCCACGGGAGGCCCGCTCTCCGGATGGCGCTGCAGACGCGCGAGCAGCACATCCGCCGCGAAAAGGCGACGAGCAACGTCTGCACCGCGCAGGTTCTGCTCGCGGTGATTGCCGGCATGTACGCAGTGTGGCACGGGCCAGATGGCCTGACGCGCATCGCGGCCCGCGTGCACGATCGCGCAGAGACGCTCGCCGCCGGACTCCGCAAGCTGGGCTTCGCGATTCGCGACGACGTGTTCTTCGACACCCTGCGCGCCGGTCCTGGCACGAGCGGTAAGACGCCGGGCGCGGTTCGTGCCGCGGCGGAAAAGAAACGGATCAACCTGCGCTACTTCGAAGGCGGCGACATCGGCGTTTCGCTCGACGAGCTCACGACCGTCGCGGACGTGAACGATCTCCTCGCCGTGTTCAATGGCGGCTCGGCGCCGGCGTTCGATCACGATGCGATCGCGGGGGAAACCGACGCGCGCTTTGACGAGCGCTTCGCGCGCACGAGCGCATTCTGCACGCATCCCGTATTCAGCCGGCATCACTCCGAAACGGAGATGCAGCGCTACATGCGGATGCTCGAGTCACGCGACCTGTCGCTCACGCACTCGATGATCCCGCTCGGCAGCTGCACGATGAAACTCAACGCGGCCGCCGAGATGTTTCCGGTTACCTGGCCGGAAGTTGGAGGAATGCATCCGTTCGCGCCGACTGAGCAGGCGAAGGGCTACGCGTCGATGTTCCGTCGGCTGGAATCCGCGCTCGCGAGCATCACCGGCTTCGCGGCGGTGTCGCTGCAGCCCAACGCGGGCTCGCAGGGAGAGTATGCGGGACTGCTGGTGATTCGCGCGTACCATCGGTCGCGCGGCGACACGCATCGCAACGTGTGCCTGATCCCGCAGTCGGCGCACGGCACCAATCCGGCGAGCGCCGTGATGGCGGGAATGCAGGTGGTGGTGGTGAAGACCGACGCGAGCGGAAACATCGACGTTGCCGATCTCAAGGCGAAGGCCGAACAGCACGCAGCAAATCTCGCGGCGCTGATGGTGACGTATCCGAGCACGCACGGCGTGTTCGAGGAAGCGATCAAGGACGTATGCGCGGCGATTCACTCGCACGGCGGGCAGGTGTATCTCGACGGCGCGAACATGAACGCGATGGTGGGACTCTGCCGGCCGGGGGACATCGGCGGGGACGTCTGCCACCTGAATCTCCACAAGACGTTTTGCATTCCGCACGGCGGCGGCGGTCCGGGGATGGGGCCGATCGGCGTCGCGAAGCATCTCGCGCCGTTTCTGCCTGGAAATCCCGTGGTGAAGACCGGCGGCGATCATGCGATCGGCGCGGTGAGCGCCGCACCGTGGGGGAGCGCGAGCATCCTGCCGATCTCGATGATGTACATCGACATGATGGGCTCCGGCGGACTCGTGCTCGCGACGAAGATCGCAATTCTCAACGCGAACTACATGGCGCACCGGCTCGCGCCTCACTATCCCGTGCTCTATCAGGGCGCGAACGGCCGCGTCGCGCACGAGTGCATCATTGATCCGCGCGGCCTGAAGGGTGGCTCAGGCGTCGAAGTCGAGGACATTGCGAAGCGGCTGATGGACTATGGATTCCACGCGCCGACTGTGTCGTTCCCAGTGGCCGGCACGCTGATGATCGAGCCGACGGAGAGCGAGCCGAAGTCGGAACTCGACCGGTTTTGCGACGCGCTCATCGCGATCCGCGGCGAGATCGCCGACATTGAGAACGGAACGCTGCCCAAGGACGACAACCCGCTGAAGCACGCGCCCCACACACTGGAGTCGGTGGCGAGCGATGCGTGGACTCACGCATACTCTCGCGAGCGGGCGGCATTTCCGCTGGCGTGGGTGCGGGAGAGGAAGTTCTGGCCGGCAGTCGGGAGGATCGAATCTGCCTATGGCGACCGCAACCTCGTGTGCTCGTGCCCGCCGATTGAGGAGTATGCGGCTTCGAACTGATGGAAAGCGAGTGAAGTGTTAACCACTAACTGTTGGTCGGTTAACCAAAGTTAAATAATTTGCCCAGGCCACGAACCCAATCGAAATGGTTCGTGGCCCGGGCTGATTATTACACCTTGGTTAACCGACCAACAGTTAGTGGTTAACAGTTCACTCGTTTTTTGGAATTACTTTCCCGCGAGCTGCTTCGTGTATGCCGCCGCATCCAGCAGCGCCGCGACCGCAGCCGGGTCCGCCTTCAATTTGATCATCCATCCACCTTGATAAGGCTCGGTGTTCACCAGCGCCGGCTCCCCATCGAGCCGTCCGTTGACCTCCACAACCTCTCCCGCCACCGGGCAGAACAGCTCGCTCACGGCTTTTACCGCCTCGATCGTGCCGAATGTCGCGTGGGCGGCGAACTTCGCGCCTTTCTTGGGAAGTTCGAGGTAGACGATGTCGCCGAGCTCGCCTTGCGCGTAGTCGGTGATGCCGATCGCGTACACGCCGGCATCGGAGGTGGATTTCACGTATTCGTGATCGGTCGTGTAGCGGAGGTCGGCTGGAATTGCGGACATGGTCGGGGCGATGCAGAGTGCGGATGAGGAAGGCGGGACTCCGGGACGATGCGGAGTGCGGAGGAGGAATGCGGTGAAACGTAGGCCGCGATACGGGCTTTCTCAACCCGAGTGCTCGCGCTCCAGCGCCGTCCAGCTTTCGTTGACGCGTGTGCGAAGCGTTTCGAGCGTCCCGTCGTTGTCGACCACATAGTCGGACCGCACGCGCTTCTCGTCCGCCGGGAGTTGCGCATTGGCCATCTCGAGCGATTCCACCCGGCTGAGGCCGCGGTCGCGTTCGATCCGCGCGAGTCGCTGTTCGAGCGGCGCATGCACGAGCAGCGTGACGTCCACATCGCGATCGAGCCCCATCTCGAACAACAGCGGGATGTCGCAAACCACCACTCGCGCGCCGTGCGCGCGGTGAGCGGCGAGCTGCTCGTCCCTGAGCGCTTTCACGGCGGGATGCACGATCGCATCGAGCGCCTCTCGTTCGGTGGCGTTCGCGAACACGATCTTCCGCAGCGCGGCGCGATCGAGCGTTCCGTTCGCCGCGAGCACGCCGGCGCCCCAGCGCGCGGCGATCGCCGCGAGCGCTGGTGTTCCCGGCGCGACGGCTTCGCGCGCGAGAAGATCCGCGTCGATCACCGGCACACCGCGCGCCTCGAGCAGGCGCGCGACCGCCGATTTGCCGCTTCCGATATTTCCCGTGAGTCCCACTACGAGCATCGTGCTTTTTCCACGCGCTTGCGCACAATCGGGGTTACGTTACGTTCGGCGTTATCGTCGCCAATGCACACGCATGGTATCGTCGCAGGCCGCACCGTCCAACACCAGACCTGTCCGAACTTGACTGCCCCATGGTGAACCGCACGCCCCTCCGAGCGAAACGCGTCCGCCGCGGCTGGACCATCATCGAGATGTCCATCGCGCTGGCGATCATCGTGATCCTGGCTGCGATCGCGCTTCCGAACATCGATTTCAAGCGCTACCGCATGGACGCCAATGCGCGCACCGTGCAGAACCAGTTCATCGCGCAGCAGATCAACGCGATCCAAAAGAACCGGCCGATGATCGTGACGATCGTGTACGATCAGGGCCGGCTGACCATCACCGAGGACATGAACGCGAACGGCGTCGGTGATTCCACCGAGTACACGTACAATCGCACGCTGGTCGAAGGTGCGCAGTTCGTGATGCCTCCGACGACCATCGATGGCGCGACGCCCTACTACGCCACCGGTCCGGGCCTCACCTATCTCAATCAGACATATCTCTACCCGACCGTCACGTTTTATCCCAACGGCTCCACCAGCGGCGA
>JANYIJ010000172.1 GCA_025362095.1 Gemmatimonadota bacterium
ACTACGTTCGCCAACGCGGGACGCGAGACCCGCGCGTTTGCCTGGCCCCTGCCGACTCGTGCTGGCCCCTCGCCTCTTTAGTCTCTCCGCTCACCCCTGGCCCTCGCCCCTAGAGACTGATCTCCCATCTTCCAGCGCGGACGCCCCACACGCCCCTCACAGGAGCGAGATGGGAGGACAGACTCGAGGGGCAAGGGCCAGGGGTGAGCGGAGAGATTTAGTGGCTAACGGGCGAGCACGAGGCGCGAGCACTGAGGACTACGTTCGCCAACGCGGGACGCGAGACCCGCGCGTTTGCCTGGCCCCTGCCGACTCGTGCTGGCCCCTTAGCCGCTAAATCTCTCCGCTCACCCCTGGCCCTCGCCCCTCGAGTCTGCCCTCCCATCTCACTCCTGTTAGGATTCGAGTCATGCCTCAGGTCATCGTAACCCGCCTAGTGCGATTCAACGCAGCCCACCGCGTCCACAACCCCGCGCTGAGCGACGCGGAAAACCTCCGCCTCTTCGGCAAATGCAACAACCCGAACTGGCACGGTCACAACTACACACTCGAAGTCTCCGTCGCTGGTGAACCCGACCCCGTTACCGGCTACGTCATCGATCTTGCCCAGGTCAAACGGATCGTCGAGAAAGAGTACGTCGATCTCGTCGACCACAAAAATTTCAATCTCGATGTCCCGTTCATGAAGGACATCAACCCGACCACCGAAAATATCGTCGTCGCGTGCTGGCGCCGCCTCGAGCCGGCGCTCAAGCCGGCCAAACTCACGCGGCTGAAGCTGTGGGAAACGGAGAACAACTATGTCGAGTACGAAGGGCAGTAAGCCGGGCGTCAGGCCGAGCATCAGGCCGGGCATCAGGCCGGGCGCCAAGCCGGGCGTCAGGCCGGGCGCCAAGCCGGGATCCAAGCCCGCGCGCAACGGCGCCGGCAAGCTGTCAAAGAAATCACTCCGCGGCGACTGCACCGCCGAGCTCGAGTCGATGGTCAAGACCGAACTCGCGCTGCTTGGCGAAGATCCCGAGCGCGAGGGACTTCTTCGCACGCCGCATCGAGTCGCCGAATCCATGCTCTGGCTCACGCGCGGCTACGAAATGCACGTCGATGAGATCGTCGGCGAGGCGCTGTTCGATGAAGCGCATCAGTCGATGGTCATGGTGCGCGACATCGAGCTCTACTCGCTCTGCGAGCATCACATGCTGCCGTTCTTCGGGAAGGCGCATATCGCGTATATACCAGACGGCCGCATTGTGGGGCTTTCGAAACTTCCCCGCATCGTCGAGATGTTCGCGCGCCGGCTTCAGGTGCAGGAGCGCCTCACCGAGCAGATCGCGATCGCCATCCAGGACGTGCTCAGGCCGCTCGGTGTGGGCGTCGTCATCGAGGCGTATCACCTCTGCATGATGATGCGCGGCGTCGAAAAGCAGAACTCCAAAACGATCACGTCGGCGCTGCGCGGCTCGTTCCGCGACGACGCGAAAACTCGCGACGAGTTCCTGCGTCTCGCCTACACGCCGTCTACGCCGCTCCGTTGATCGGGCGTTGAGCCAGCCGCTCGACGGCGCGACCGCCGTCGTCACCGGCGCGTCTCGCGGGATCGGCGAGGCGATCGCGCGATCGCTCGCCGCGTCGGGAGCTCGCGTGGCGCTCGTCGCGCGCAGTCGCGACGCGCTGCACACACTGGCCGCCGAACTCGGCAACCGCGCGCTGGCGGTGGAATGCGATGTCAGCGAGGCCGCCGGCGTACACGCGGCGGTCGCCACGATCATCACCGCGTTCGGCGGGCCGCCGCGAATTCTCGTGAACAGCGCCGGCCTCTTTCACCCGGCGCCGATCGCCGATCTCGATGCTGCGGCATTCGATTCGATGCTGAGCGTGAATCTTGTGGCGCCGTTCCGGTTCGTTCGCTCCTTGCTCCCCGCGATGCGCGAGGCGAAGCGCGGGCACATCGTGACCATCGGGTCCGTCGCCGATCGTACGGTGTTGCCCGGCAACTCGGGATATTCCGCGAGCAAGTTCGGCGCGCGCGCCGTGCACGAAGTCATCCGCACCGAGACCAAAGGGAGCGGCGTTCGCGCCACGCTGGTTTCACCGAGTGCGGTCGACACGCCGATTTGGAACGGTCTCACCGCAGCAGCGCGCGCGAACTTCCCGAAAGCGGAAGATATGCTGAGCGCGGACGACGTCGCGCGCGCCGTGCTCTACGCTGTGACGCAGCCCGAAACCGTGAACGTCGACGAGCTGCGAATCACGCGCTCGTAGCCGCCCGCCGCTGCCGGTTTCTGCAGTTAGCGCGACGCGCGCCTGATCACGTTCAGCACCGGAGTCGCCACTCGCTGGGCGACCCACGAGCGATCATCGCGGGCGATTTCTTCGACTCCAGGCGGCACAGCTGTGTCGGCCGGCGCAACGAGCCTCCCGCCGGGCGCCAGCGCGTTCACCGCAGACTGAAGCAGCGACACAGGGACATCGATATCGAACGCGATGCCCCGCATGCACGCCGCCGCGAACGGCAGCGTGTCGGGGCGGCCGCAAATCGACATGACGGCGTGCTCCTGCCGATCCATCACGGACATCGCCACGAACTGCGAGTCCGGCGAAATCGCGAGGTGCGCTGGAATAGAGTACCGTCCGAGCAGGTCCACGAGATAGAGCCCGCCGCGCTCGTCGAGTCCGAGCAGCGCCGCGCGGCGCGTCGACTCCTCCTCCGACAGCAACTCCGGCGTGAGCGCAGGCACCGGGAAGTTGCCTTCCATGTCCATCGCTCCCTTATGCACACGATATTCGGCGAGGCACACGGAGCAACCGAGCGTCCCTTCGACGATGTACCGCTCGAACGTCACGGCCGTCGTGGCGATGAGCGGATTGTCCTCGTGAGTGTGCGGGCAGCGAAGTTTGTCCAGAAGTTCGACGAACATGTCAGGCGAGCCTCGTGTCTCCGGTGACGACGTAGAGCGAATCGATAAGCGCTTTGTAGTCCTTGTCGATTACGCGCCGCTTCACCTTGAGCGTTGGCGTCAGTTCTCCGCGCTCGATTGAAAAATCGTGCTCCAGGAGCGCGATCTTTTTTGGCGCTTCGAATTTCGCGAGCCCTACGGTCTGCTTGCCGACTTCCTTCTCCATCTTTGCCTGGATCGTCGGCATCTCGAGCAGCTGTGAGCGCTGGGTCCAGATGATGTTGCGCCGCCCCGCCCAGCGCTCGAGCTGTTCCCAGTTCGGCACGACGAGCAGTACGGGGAACTTCCTCTTGTCACCGATCATCACGGCCTGACTCACGTACTTGTTCGTCTTGATCGCGTTCTCGATCGGCTGCGGCGCGATGTTCTTTCCGCCCGCCGTGACGATGATGTCCTTCTTGCGATCGGTGATGCGCAGGTAGCCGTCGTCGAAGACGCCGATGTCTCCGGTGTGGAACCAGCCATCGGGATCAATTGCCTCGCGCGTCGCCTCTTCGTTCTTGTAGTAGCCCGCCATGATGTGCGGGCCGCGCGTGAGGATCTCGCCGTCCGCGGCGATACTGATCTCGACATTCGGAAACGCCTTTCCCACTGTGCCGATCCGGAAAATTCCCGGCCGATTGCACGAAATTACCGGCGAGGTCTCCGTGAGGCCGTAGCCCTCGAGAATCGTGAGCCCGGCCGCGTAAAAGAACTTGTTGATCTCCGGCGCGAGAGGCGAGCCGCCGGACACGAAGTAGCGCATGCGTCCGCCCGTGCGCTGCTTCAGCTTGCTGAACACGAGCTTCTGCGCGATCGAATATTTCAGCGCGAGGAACGCGTTTGGTGTGCGTCCCGCGAGCGTCTCGTCGGCCCACTTGTCGGCAACCGCGCGCGCCCAAAAGAAAATCTGTTTCTTGGCCGTTCCGCCCGAGAGCGCATTTTCCAGCACGCGCGCGTACATCTTCTCGTAGAGCCGCGGCACCGACATGCACAGCGTCGGCCGCACCTCCGACATGTTCAACGGCACGGTGTCGATCGACTCGGCGTACGCGATCGACACGCCTGCGATCCAGAACAGATAATCGCCGGAACGTTCGAACACGTGTGACAGCGGGAGAAATGACAACGCGACGTCCTCGAGCGAGAACGGCAGCACGCTTGCTCCCGTCCGCACGTTCGACTCGAGGTTTCCGTGCGTGAGCATCACGCCTTTCGGGAGTCCCGTGGTGCCTGACGTATAAATCAGCGTCGCGACGTCACCGGGCTTCACGGTGAGCGCTTCGGCCTTCCACCTCGCGGCGCGCGGTGCGCTGTCCACGGCGGCGCCGAGCGCTTCGATCTCCGCGAGCGTGTGATCCACTCCGGCGGGCTTCGTCTCCGCGAACGTGATCACGTGCCGCACGCCGGGAGTTTCCGCGCGAATCTCCGCAATCTTCGCGGCCTGCGAGTCGCCGCTGACGAATATCGCCGCGGAGCCGGAGTTCACGAGAATGTGCGTGATCTGCGCGGCGGGAAGGGTCGGATACACGGGCACGTCCGTCATGCCGAGCGAGAGGCAGGCCCAGTCTGCGAACGCCCACTCGGGGCGATTCTCCGAGAGGATTGCGACGCGGTCGCCGCGCGCGAGTCCGAGTTCCTGCAAGCCGAGCGCGATTCGCCGCACGCGTTCGTGCACCGTGGCGTGCGAGATCGGCTGGTATCTGCCGTCGCGCTTCACCTGGTATGCGTCGTCGCGGTGGAACTTCTCGAGCGCCTCGAAGAACAGTTCCGTCAGCGTGCCAGGCACGTTATTTGGGCCGAATTTGAATCACGTAGGTGACGGGGCTGCCGCGAACCGGAGCGCCACGGTAGCGAACCGTCGCCACAACAGTGACAGATTCCGCGGTGGTCGGCAATCCGGCGGGGCGGATGCGCACTCTGGCCGAAACGAGTCCACCGGCCGCCGATCGCTGCGCGAGCGACGCCACGCTGTTGTTGCCACCCCACAGCGAGGCCACCAGTGTGTCGGTGATCGCGAGCGCCCGTCCGTGAAACAACAGCTGATAGGATACCAGCCATCCTTCGGTGCCGGTGATCCCTCCGGCAGTGTCGCGCGTCGCGATCTGCAGTCCCAGTAACGGCGAGACGTTCGTGCCGGCGTTGTCGGGCAGCACGTAGCGCACCGTGTCGACCAGCGGCGGAGTCGCGATCACGCTGTCCGGACGCCGCGCCACGATCAAAGTCTCCGCCACAGACTGAAGTCCCGGCGCCGACGCGATGATGCGCACGCGGCCGTTTCGCAGCTGCGCGGTCACGAGTCGAGTCGAACTGATCGTCAGCCCGGAATCCAGCGCGAGATATTGCAGCGACGCGTTCGCGATCACGCCGCCGGTCGCGTTGAACGCGATCGCGCGCAACGGCGCCACTTGGCCGAGCGAATCGCGGAGCGAGTCGCCGGTGACGATGGCCGGGAAGGGGAGCGTGTCGAACTGGAGCGCGGTGATCGTCGTCGGGCTGGTGCCGATTTGCGTGCAGCTGCCGATCAGGGCGGCCAGCACGACAATGCACGGAGCGATCAACCGCGCCGGCGCGATCCGGTTCGGCCGCATCACTGCGCCATCACTTCGCGAAACGCTCCGCCAGCAGCGAGGCCAGATGAATGTACGCCTGCGATCCCGGATCGCTCGGCGCGCGCAGCACCGCGGGCTGACCCGCCGCAAACGCTTCGCTCACCGCCGCGCTGCGAGGAATGACGAGGTCGAACACCATGCTCGCCGGGAGATGGCCGCGCAGATATTTCTCCGTGCGCTCGCACGCGGCGTTTCCGGCTTCGTACATCGTGAGCAGGATGCCGTCGAGCGTGAGCTGCGGATGGTGCGCGACCACATCCTGAATGCCGCGCAGAATTTGCGGAGTGGTCTGCAGCACCAGCGGCTCGCACTGGAGCGGCACGAGCACGCGATCGCTCGACGCGAGCGCGCGGCGTGTGATGGGTCCGAGTCCCGGCGGCGTGTCCACCACGACGATGTCGCAGCGTCCTCGCGCGGCCTCGAGCATCTTCGGAAGCAGATCGCCCTCGGCGATCTTTCGCGAGTACTCCGAGTGATCTGCGTCGTCCGTCACCGTGCCGACGAGCATCACCCGGAGCCACGGGAGCGCCGTCGGAAGGATGACGTCTTTGAGCGGCCGCGTGCCGTTGAGGTAGTCGGCGAAACCGTAGGACGCATGTCCCTTCTTCAGCGCCGCGCCGTAGCGCACCGAACCCTGCGGGTCGACGTCCACAATGAGCGTCTTCAGCCCGCGCCGCGCGAACGCCGCTCCGAGATTGACCGCTGTGGTGGTCTTGCCGACTCCGCCCTTCTGACTGACGATCGCGAGAATCTGACCCACGTTACCCCTCGGTTACCCCTCAGCAGACGGCGTCACGCCACCAGTTGGATTCTTCAGTTGCTCGAGCGTCGCCTGAGCGTGGCGGATCCAGCGTTCGGCTTCTTCGCCCGACGGCGGCTGAGAAAGAAAAGCGTTCAGGTGCTTCTCCGCGCCCGCATTGTCTCCGCGCTTCACGAGGAGAAATGCCAGGCCGTAGTGCGCGCCGGAGAGCGACGGATCTATCTCGAGTGCTCGCCGGTAGGCTCTCACTGCTTCTTCCAAGCGACCGGTGCGTGAGAACGCGATCGCCATGTTCTGGAGCACCTTCAGATCGTTCGGCGTGTCGCGGAGCGCGAGACGATACGACGTCAACGCGGCGTCGTAGTCACCCTGACGCTCCAGCACCAGCGCCTCGTTAAGATAATCGAGGCGCTGCGGTCGCACGTCGCTCTTCGTCTTGCCGCCGAGCAGGCGGCTGAGCCATGACATTTCGTTAAAAGACGCTCTTGTGGGCGTTTTGGCACACTTGGACTACCTTCCAAAATGCCCAAGAAGAAGCCCGTGCGTCCAGCAAAGGACGTATTCATCGTCGATTGGCCGCTCTTCGGCGAGTTGTCGCGGGCTTTGGCTCTGAAAGTGGCGCGGGAGTACGATCCCGATCTCGTCGTTGGCATCGCCACGGCGGGCGTCGTGCCAGGCGCTGCGGTGGCGGCGATGCTGGACCGCCCGTTTCACTCGATGCTCGTGAGCCGCCGCTATCAAACCGAGACGGTGCGTGAGACGCCGGCTGTGTTCGGCGCCGCACCGATGGAAGTGCGCGGCAAGAATGTTCTGGTGGTCGATGAAACCTGCGGCTCGGGCGCCACGCTTCGTCTCGCCATCGCCTCGGTGCTCAATGCCGGCGCGGCCGACGTGCGGTCAGCGGTGAGCTTCAAGACGGGCGATTATCAGCCGGATTTTTTCGGGCTGGAGACGGAAAGCACAATCGTGCTGCCGTGGGACAAAGAAATCATCGTTGACGGAGAGCTGTTGCCCAACCCGAAATACGAATAAGTTACTAGTTACGCCAACTCTGCCGCCGCCTCGTCGTACGAAGCCCCGCCCGCCATCCGGTCGTAGAGGTGGCCCATCACTTCGGCTGATCCCACCAAGAACCGGCACCTGTGCGATCCGCTCGAGCGGCACTCCACCTCGAGCACCGCGAGCGGTGCCTCGGCTGTTCTGCCGAAGAAATCGGCGAATAGCCCGGTGCTGTAATGGCACGCCGGATACGGCAGCCCACCGGCCGCATCCGCTTCGGCCCAGTCCATCGACTCGACAATCGCGACGACATCGTGCAGGGGCGAAATCTCCAGCGTGCCCCAGCCCATCTGCCGGAAATATTCTGCGGCCTGCGCCTGAAACAGATCGACGCTCAGCGTCTCCGGCGCGCCAACGCCGCGATCCGCGAGCCATCCGCGAAACGATGCATACACGGCGTCCCCGCCCGCGTATCCCGCTTCTTGCAGGAACGTCGCGAACGCGCCGCCCGTGTCACGAATGAGAGCGTTGCGCAGCGCGCCCAGTGAAGCGCGCGGAAATGCGACCAGCTCCGATGATGAAAGGTCCACGTTGGTTGCCATTGCGGTGAAAGAAACCTCTACTTCCCGAGACGGCGCAAGAGTTCTGCCTCATCGATGACCGCGACGCCGAGCGCCCTCGCCTTGTCGAGCTTGCTCCCCGCGTCGGCGCCGACCACCAGCAGACTCGTCCCCTTCGACACCGAATCGGTCACGCGTCCGCCTGCGTCCTGAATCATCGCCTTCGCCTCTGGTCTGCTGAGCGTCGGCAGTGTCCCGGTAATGACGACTGTGAGGCCCTTGAAGGCATCACTTGAGCTCGCACGGATGGGTTCGGAGAACGTCATGCCACTCGTTCTGAGCCGCTCGATCAGCTTCGTCATTCGCGCGTCGTGGAAATACTCATAGACTGAGGCCGCGATCGTCGGGCCGATGCCGTGCACCGCTTCGATTTCGTCGGCGCTGGCCTTCGCGATCGCGTCGAGTTTGCCGAAGTTTCGCGCGAGCAGCGCCGCCGCCTCTGCTCCGACGTGACGAATCCCGAGGCCGAAGAGCAGTCTCGAGAGTGGCTGCTGCTTGGACGTTTCGATCGCCTCGACCAGCGCCTGCGCGCTTTTTTCGGCGAACCGCTCGAGCGAAACGATGTCGGCTTCTTTCAGTTCGTACAGATCCGCGAGATCGTGAATGAGGCCTGCGTCCAGCAGCTGCTCGATGCGCGCGTACGAAAGTCCGTCGATGTCCATCGCGCCGCGCGACGCGAAGTGCACGATCCCCTCGAGCCGTCGCCCTTCGCAGAAATCGTTGTCGCAGAAGAGATCCTTCTCAGAAGCGCGCACTGGTGTGCCACACGCCGGGCACCTCTTTGGAATCACCGGCTTCGGCGGCGGATGTTTCTTGTCGCGCTTTTCCGGGACGGGACCGATAACCTGCGGTATGACATCTCCTGCGCGCTTGAGCAGCACTGTGTCGCCTTCGCGGAGATCCTTCTGCTTGACCAGCTCGTAGTTGTGAAGCGTCGCGCGGCTCACGGTGGTGCCGCCGACCTCCACGGGTTCGAGCACGGCGTACGGATTAATTTTTCCCGTGCGTCCCACGTTCACTTCGATCCTGATCAGCTTCGTCTCGGCGATATCCGCGGCGAACTTTCGCGCGATCGCCCAGCGCGGCTCGCGGCCGGCGTCGCCCAGTTCCGCCTGCAGCGCGAGCGATTCGACTTTCACGACGATGCCGTCGATGCCGAAGTTCAGCTCGCCGCGAATTTTGGTCTCGATCGCGTGCGCCTGCGCGTTCACATCGGCGAGCGTGCGGCAGTGCGAGTGATGTGGTGCAGTCGGAATGCCCCAGGACGCGAGTGTCTTGAGGAGTTCCGACTGTGTTTCAAACGGCAGAGAATTCGCGCCGGGCACAGCGTACGCGTAGCCGAAAAATCGGAGTGGTCGCGCGGCGGTGATCGCGGAATCCTGCTGGCGCAGCGATCCGGCCGCCGAGTTGCGCGGGTTGGCGAACACCGGTTCGCCTGCTTCCGTGCGTTCCTCGTTCAGTTTCTCGAACGCATCGAACGGGAAATACACTTCGCCGCGAATCTCGATCAGCGGCGGATGTGTGCCCGCCTTGCCGCGCAGCCGGAGCGGGATCTCCCGGATGGTGCGCAGGTTCGTCGTCACGTCCTCGCCCACTGCGCCGTTGCCGCGGGTCGCGCCCATCACGAGGACGCCCTCGCGATACGTGAGGCTCACCGCGGCGCCGTCGATTTTCAGCTCCGCGGAGTAGCCGGTCTTCCGCACGGCGGGACCGGCCACCTTCACCGCGCGCGCCTCCCACTCTCCGACTTCGTCATCGCTGAACGCGTTCGCGAGCGAGATCATCGGCACGAGGTGAGAATGCTTCGCAAAACTCGTCGCGGGTTCAGCGCCGACGCGCATAGTGGGCGAGTCGGGTGTGCGCAGCTCCGGATGCGCGCTCTCCAGCGCCTGCAGCTCGCGAAACAGCGTGTCGTATTCGCGGTCCGGGAGTGTGGGACGGTCGCGCACGTAGTAGTCGACCGAGGCCTGTTCGAGCGTGCGCCTCAGTTCCGCGCTCCGCTCCGCACTTCGCTCCGCACTGCGCTCCGCGCTGCGTTTCGGAACGCTCACCCCTTGGCCTCTTCCTCGATGACCTGCAGCGTGACGCCGACCAGCCGCTCGAGCTCTTCGTCACTCGCCTTCGCGAGAAGGGTCTCGGCCCAGATGTGACCTTCGCTCGACGCGTAGCGGTCGAGCAGTCTGCGCAGAAACGCGAGCAGCGCGATCGCAGGGAGCTCGGAGTTGTGCTGGTCCTTCGGTCTGTCGCCCGACGCCTTCAGCATCGCGTCGAACCGGTGCGCATTGCGGAGCGCACTGCCGGTGAGGTCGGCGATCGTCTGGCAAAACTTTACGTCTGTTTCGCTGAATGGCGTCGCGTCGCGTTCCGTGCGAAGAAAGATCGCGCCGATCACTTCCTGCCTCCAGCGGATCGGCACGACGATGATTGATCTCACTTTGCGCAGGTCAAGCTCGTCGCGCACGGCGAGGAACATGGGGTCCTTCATCGCGTCGGGCACGAACACCGTCTCGCCCGACTCGAATGCGCGCTTCAGTTCGGGATAGCGGTCGAGATCCACCACGAGATTGCGGATCGATGGGTCTTCGTAGCTCGCCACGAGCCGCACTTCGCTGCGTTCGCCCGCGAGAAAAATCGAGCTGCGGTCGAGACCGAACGCCTCGCCGAGTTTCCGCGCGATCGTCTGCAGAATCTCCTCGAAGTGCAGCGACGCGCTGATCGACTGCAGGATGTCCACGACCGCCGCGAGGTTGTCGCGTTCTCTCGTGAGTTCGGCGACGCGCGCCTCGAGCTGCTGCAGTCTCTCTTTTGATTCGTCGGTCATATTCGTTTCAAGGTTGCGCCGATGCGGTCACTGCTCCGTCACCTCACAGCTTCTTCAGACGATCGGCCGCCTTCTTCTTGTACAGCGGATCGTTGAACAATCGCACCGGAGCGCGAATGACAATCTGCAACTGCTCGCGCGCTCCAGCCTTGTCGCCGCGATCGGCGTAGATCGCTCCGAGATCGAGATGGTGCACGAGCTGATTCGGATCGATGCGCACCGCCTTTTCCATGTATCGCAGTGCGCCGTCCCAGCTCGCCTCGGCGAACACCTGCGCGCCGAGAAAGTGTTTCGCGAACGCGCGCTCCAGCCCGTTCACGCGCATGACCTCGGCATTCCAGCTTCCCATCACGTGCAGCGCGCCGGCGTGGAGGGAATCGTACTTCAGCGCCTCCAGCGCCTCCAGCCGGATCAGCTTGGCGTAGCGGATCCTGTCCATCGTGCCGCGGCTCAGTGCCTTGCGTCCGAGCGCGCGGGCAAGGGCAAAGTGCCCCTCGGCGTTCCGTGAATTTACGGAGATCGCCGCCTCTGCGTGACGCTGGGCGTTCGTCTGCAGCGAGTCGTGCGTCGCGCCGCCGTCCATCCCCTCGGCGAGGTCCACTTCCACCCGTGACGCTTTGCACAGTGCTTCGTAGTTCTTAGGTTCGATCGAGAGCGCCAGGCGATATTGATCGAGTGCTGCTTTGGCCTGTAAGTCGGCGTACGCGTGGTCTCCCTGGGCGATCCGTTCGCTCGCGGTCTGCGCACCGGCCTGCGGCCCGGCGGCTACGCGCAGGGCGAGCAGAACGGTCATCCTCCAACGAGTCCACATTCGCGACGGCTCCGGGAATTGTGCGCGCTGGAAACGGCTCTTTCACCAGCTCAAGAACGTAGGTCAAATGAACGACTCGGGTCAATGACGCTTCGAGATCTGATCGAGCGCAAGCGTGACGGTGGTCACATCGATGCCGCCGACTGGCACGAGCTCGCCCGCGAGATCGCGGCGGGCACGCTGCCGGACTATCAAGTATCGGCGCTGCTGATGGCGATCTTCTTCCGCGGCCTGAGCGACGACGAAACGGTCGCGCTGACGGAGGCGATGCTGAAGAGCGGCCGCACCATGGAGCGGTCGACCGGCGCGACCCGCCGCGTCGACAAACACTCCGTGGGGGGTGTGGGTGACAAAGTCTCGATCGTTCTCGCGCCGCTGGTTGCCGCGTGCGGCGTCGCGGTGCCCATGGTCTCGGGGCGCGGCCTCGGTCACACGGGCGGCACGCTCGACAAACTTGAATCGATTCCGGGATTCCACACGCGCCTCTCGCTTGCGCAGGCGGGCGCGCAGATTGATCGCATCGGCTGCGTGATCATGGGCCAGACCGGCGAGATCGCGCCCGCGGATCGCACGCTGTACTCGCTGCGCGACGCGACGGCCACGGTGGAAAGCATTCCGCTCATTGCGTCGAGCATCATGAGCAAGAAACTCGCGGAAGGGCTCGACGGTCTCGTGCTCGACGTGAAGACCGGGGCCGGCGCGTTTCTCACGACGTTCGAAGATGACATCGCGCTCACGACGATGATGATCGCGCTCGGCGCGAGGCACAGTTGCCCCGTCGTGGCGCTGCTGACCGACATGGATTCACCGCTCGGTATCGCATGCGGGAACGCGAACGAAATCGTCGAGTCGGTGCAGTCGCTCAAGGGCGGCGGACCGCCCGACCTGCGCGAGCTCGTGCTGCGCTTCGGCGCGGAAATGCTGCAGCTCGGCGGCGTGTCGCGTGATCCCGCCGACGCGCGGGAAAAACTGGAGCACGCGATCGCGAGCGGACGCGCGCTCGAAAAATTTCGCGACATGGTGGCTGCGCAGGGCGGCGACGTCGCGGTGTGCGAGGAGCCCGCGCTCGTCGTTTCAGCCGCGCCGCACCGCGAGGACTATCTCGCGAGCCGCGACGGCGTGGTGCAGCGCGTTGAGCCGCGCGCCGTGGGCAAGGGCATCACGGCCATGGGCGGCGGCCGCACGAAGATGTCCGATGTCGTGGATCCGCGGGTTGGGTTCCAAATTCTTGCGAAGCCCGGCGACCGCGTGGCGCGCGGCCATCCGCTCGCGACGATCCTCGCGCGCGATGCGGCAAGCGCCGCCGCCGGCCGCGCCGCCCTCGATGCCGCATTCGTTTTGGGCGACTCGGACGTGAAGCGTCGCCCGCTCGTTTCGCATCGCGTCACGGCCGCCGGAGTAGAATCGCTGTTGTAGTTCCCCCAAGTTTTTGAAGTATCGCGGAAATCGCCCTTCTTCAATCTGAGTAAATCCGCGACAAGGGGGTGTAGTTGCAGTTGCGCTTTTTCATCTCTCATTCACCTTTCAACAATCCCGGAGGCACTCATATGGAAAAGTTCTTGAAGGTCGCGGCGATGGGCGCCGCCGGCGTTGCAGTTGGAACGTTCGTCGCGTACCTCGCGCTCGTGCTCGTGTTTCGCCCTGTGTCCGGCGGCGGATTCGACAGCGTGCTGTGGTATACCGTGACGATCGCGATGATCGTCCCGGTGGCAGTGCTTGCCGGAGCGCACCTCGCGTTTGCGAAGCAGCTGAAGGACGGCTCGAGCCCCATGCCGCGATAGTGACTCTCCGCTCGCGGTCATGAGCCTCGACTACGGCGTCGCGCCCGCTGGGTACCGACTGCCGGACGAGACGCGGCTCGGACCGGTGAAACTGCAGGTCGCCGATCTCGCACGTTCGGTCGCGTACTACGAGTCGGTGATCGGGCTGCAGACGATCAGCCGCGGCAGCGGGAACGCGAGGCTGGGCGCGCAGGGGGACGACGGAATGCTCGTCGGCCTTACGGAAAAACCCGGCGTCAACGCTGTGCCGCGCCGCGGACTGCTCGGGCTCTATCACTTCGCGATCCTCGTCCCCGATCGCGCGTCCCTCGGACGATTCCTGCGCCATGCCGTGTCGCTCGGCGTGCACGTGGGGATGGCCGATCACCTCGTTAGCGAAGCGCTCTACCTCACCGACCCAGACGGGCTCGGCATTGAGGTCTACGTCGACCGCCCTCGCGAGAGCTGGAAGAGAATCGATCGTCAGCTCGCGATGGCGAGCGATCCGCTCGACGCCGAAAACCTGATGGCCGCGGGCGGCAGTGCGCCGTTCACCGGGCTGCCAAGCGGCACGAAAATCGGCCACGTGCACTTGTACGTTGGCGACATCGAGAAGGCCTCGCATTTCTATCACGAGGGGCTCGGCTTCGACAAAATGGTCTGGAATTATCCGGGCGCGCTGTTTCTCGCCGCTGGCGGATATCACCACCACGTCGGCACCAACACATGGGCCGCGGGCGCGCCGCACGCGACAGATGGCGATGCACGGCTGCTGGAGTGGGAAGTACAAGTGCCCAACGCCGCAGATGCTAGCGCGGCGTTGGGCAACTTGGAATCACATGGTCATGCGGTGGAGCGCGATGCGACGGGCGGAATCGCGAAGGATCCCTGGGGGACGCAGGTTCGTCTGCGCTCCCCCTGATTTGTTGCCCGTCGCCTGTCGCCCGTCGCCCTCGTCAGATATCCAGGTTAGACGCGAACTTGGCGTTGGCTTCGATGAATAACCGGCGCGGCTCGACTTCGTCGCCCATGAGCGTCTGAAAAATCGCATCCGCTTGAATCGCGTCTTCGACGTTCACTTTTAGAATCGTGCGCGTCTCCGGATCCATCGTGGTCTTCCAGAGCTGATCCGGGTTCATTTCGCCGAGGCCCTTGTAGCGCTGGATGTTCAGTGAAGATTTGCCCTCGCCATTTCCCATGCGCTTGGCGATCTCGTCGCGCTCCGCCATGTCGTAGGCGTAGTACTCTTCTTTTCCCTTGGCGACGCGGTAGAGCGGCGGCTGCGCGATGTAGACGAAGCCCGACTCGATCAGCTCCGGCATCTGACGGTAGAAGAACGTGAGCAGCAGCGTGCGGATGTGCGCGCCGTCGACGTCGGCATCCGTCATGATGATGATTTTGTGATAGCGCGCGCTCTCGATCGAGAATTCATCCTTGATACCCGCGCCGATCGCCGTGATGATCGTGCGGATTTCCTCGTTCGAGAGGATTTTGTCGATGCGGGCTTTTTCGACGTTGAGAATCTTTCCGCGCAGCGGAAGAATCGCCTGGAACATGCGGTCGCGCCCTTGCTTGGCGCTTCCACCCGCGGAATCACCTTCCACGAGATAAATTTCGCACATCGCCGGATCGCTCAGCGAGCAGTCTGCGAGCTTGCCGGGCAGGTTGCCGACGTCGAGCGCCGACTTCTTGCGTGTGAGATCGCGCGCCTTTCGCGCCGCCTCGCGCGCGCGCGCCGCGCTGACCGCCTTCTCGATGATGATGTTCGCGACGCGAGGATGCTCGTCGAGATATCCGCCCAGCCACTCGTTTACCGCGGTCTTCACCGCGGTTTCGACTTCGGAGTTGCCGAGCTTGGTTTTCGTCTGCCCTTCGAACTGGGGCTCGCGCACCTTCACGTGCAGCACGGCCGTGAGTCCTTCGCGCACGTCTTCGCCCGACAGCGTGAAGTCGGACTTCTTCAGCGCGTTGCCCTTGGCGGCGTAGGCATTGATCGTGCGCGTGAGCGCCGACTTGAAGCCCGTGAGGTGCGTGCCGCCCTCGTGCGTGTTGATGTTGTTGACGAAGGAGAAGACGTTCTCGTTGTAGCCATCGTTGTACTGGAGCGCGAGCTCGATCCCGACGTCGTCTTTCTCCATGTCGAGATAGAGAATCTCGGGATGCAGCGATTTTTTGTTGCCGCCGAGGAAGGCGACGAACTCCCTGAGGCCGCCTTTCGCGTGGAAGGTTTCTTCCTTCTCCTGACCGGGGCGCTCGTCCTTGAGCGTGATGGTCACGCCCTTATTCAGATACGAGAGCTCGCGGAGGCGTGACTGGAGCGTCGTGTAGTCGTAGACGAGCTCCGTGAAAATTTCGGCGTCGGGCTTGAACCAGATTTTCGTGCCGGTTTCTTTCGCGCCGGCTTCGCCGAGCACTTCGAGTTTCCGCACGGTATCGCCGCGGCGGAACTCCATGAAGTATTCCTGCCCGTCGCGCTGGATCCACACCTTCAGCGTTTCCGAGAGCGCGTTGACGACGCTGACGCCCACGCCGTGCAAACCGCCGGAAACTTTGTAGCTGCTCTTGTCGAACTTGCCGCCGGCGTGCAGCACTGTCATGGCGAGTTCGACGCCCGGGATTTTTTCGACCGGGTGAATGTCGACCGGGATTCCGCGACCGTTGTCGATGACCGTAATCGCGTTATCTGGATGGATGATGACATTCACCGTGTCGCAATAACCGGCGAGCGCTTCATCGATCGAGTTGTCGACTACTTCGTAAACGAGATGGTGCAGCCCGCGGGCGCTGGTGCTGCCGATGTACATCCCGGGACGTTTGCGGACTGCTTCGAGGCCCTTCAGTACTTGGATATCTGACGCGTCGTAACTCTGCGCGGCGGCGTCGTTCGTCTTGGCCATTGCGGGGGGAGAGGTTTGGGCGAAAAACTGCCGGAATTGAGGCGCGAATAAAGACCGAATTCAGGTGCCCTTCACCGACCTTAAAAAGTAACGATTGTACCTCTGAAACGCAATGAAAAAACGAGGCCCCAAAGATACCCCCCGCAACGACTTACCACCCGGCCTAGCGGAGGAGTTCCCAGCGGATCTTCCGGATGGGATCCCGGCCCGCCCGCGCGTTGATTTTGGCGAGCAGCGAACGCTCCATCATCGAAAGCTCGGTCATCCACCCGTGCGTCTTTACGCCGACGAACAACGTGCCATCTTCCGTGACGGTGCGCGGCTCCGTCACGCTCGCGATTTGCGGCCCCACGAACGACGCCCACTCCACCAGCACCTGCGCGCGCTCGACGCGCGCGTCGAGGCCCGACGTGCGCAGAAATCCCTTCAGCACGTCTGCGATGGGCTCGGGTTTTCCCAAATCTCCCCAAGCGCGCGGCTTTCGCTTCTCGTAGCTCATGCGGCCTCGCTCGCGCTGCCGGCCGCCGTGAAGACGCCGTCGCGAACGCTCCACCGCTCCAGCCGCGTGAATGCGCGCGGAATCTCGTCCTCGCGCGGCACGCACAAAATCGTCTGACCCAGTCCGCGCGCGGAACTCTCCTCGAGCAGCGCGAGCACGCGCGACGCGCGCTCGCGATCGAGTTCGGCGAATGGAACGTCGAGCAGCAGCACCGGTTGCGCGCCGCCGCGCGTGCGGAACGTCGCGGCCTCGAGCAGGCGCAGCGCAATCGCCGCCGTGCGCTGCTGTCCAGCTGAGCCCACCAGCCGCAGGTCGCGCGCGCCCAGCGTGACCGCAAGATCGTCGCGATGCGGTCCGGCGTGCGTGATCAGCCGCCGCGTGTCGTGCTCGCGTCCGCGTCGCAGCGCTTCGGCAAGCGCCGATCGAACGTCCGGCGCATCCGACAGAACCGACTCATAGGCGATTTGCATCGGCGCGCGCTCGCCTATCTCCGCGCAGAGCCGCGTGAACTCCGCCGCGCCCTCCGCGACCCACGCGCGCCGCTCCTCGACGATCACCGCCCCGTGCTCCGAGAGCGCCGGTTCCCACGCCGCTACGCTCGAATGCCGCGCTCCCGGGCGCGCCGCCTCGCGCAGCGCCGCGTTGCGCCGCGCGAGCGCCGCGCGATACTGCCGAAGCGCCGCCAGATACCGCTTGGAGCTCAGCGCGAGCGCGATGTCGAGATACCGGCGCCGTTCGGCGGGCGCTCCCGCTATCAGCGCAATGTCCCCGGGCGAAAAGCAGACGGACGGAAGCGCGCCGAGCGCGTCCGTGAGCCGCGGCGTGTCTACGCCGTCGAGCGTGATGCGCTTCTTGCCGCTGCGCTCCACACCGATCCCAACGCGCTGCGTGGCCGTGCCGGAGGATGACGCCGCGATGTGAAATGCCGTCGCGCCGAACCGCGTGAGGTCGCGGTCGCGCACGCCGCGCATCGATCGCAGCAGCTCGAGGTACGCAATCGCTTCGAGAAAGTTTGTCTTGCCCTGGCCGTTGTCGCCCACGAGCGCGATGCCGTCGGGCGGGATCGCGAGATCAGCGCGCTCGATGTTTCGGAAATCGCGAATTGAGAGGGAGTCGAGCGTGACGCGCGACGGCACCGCCTGCGTCACGTCAGACGCCGCGGAAATCGGGCGGACGTTTCTCGAGGAAAGCCTTTGTGCCCTCGCGCATGTCGGCGGTCGCCTCGAGCGAGCCGAAGAGCCGCGCCTCGAGGCGGAGGCCGTCTTCGAGCGTCGCGTCGAGCCCGGCGTCGACTGATTCGATCGCGCGCGCAATCGCAACGGGGGCGTTCTTGAGCATCGCCGTCGCCATCGCGCGCGCTGCCCCTGCGAGCGCATCGGGCTCGACCGCGATATTCGCGAGGCCCACACGCACCGCCTCGGCGCCGTCGATCGTATCGCCCGTGAGAATCATCTGAAGCGCCTGCCCGCGTCCGATGAGACGCGGCAGGCGCTGCGTGCCGCCATATCCCGGGATGAGTCCGAGCTTCACTTCGGGCAGGCCGAATTTCGCGAGCGTCGACGCGATGCGCACGTGGCAGGCGAGCGCGAGCTCGCACCCGCCGCCGAGCGCGAAGCCGTTCACGGCCGCGATTACAGGCTTCGCGGAGAGTTCGATGCGCCGGAACACGCCCTGCCCGCGCCGCGCAAACGTCTCGAGCTCACCGGGTTCGGCCGCGGCGAGGCGCGCGATATCCGCGCCCGCGACGAACGCGCGTCCTGCGCCCGTGATGATGATCGCGCCGACGGTTTTGTTGGCGGTGAGTTCGTCCATCATCGCGCCGAGTTCCTTCATCAGCGCGTCGTTCAGCGCGTTGAGTTTGTCGGGCCGGTTGATGGTAACGGTCGCGATCCGATCGGAGATTTCCAGCAGCAGGAGTTCGTAGGCCATTCTAGGAATGTACGCGCTGCAGATGGGAGTGGGGAGATTCGGCCCGATGCGGAGTGCGGATGAGGAATGCGCCACCCGGCATCGTATCGAGATTCCGCATTCCTTATCCGCACCCCGCATCGTATCGAGATTCCGCACTCCGCATCAAGTGTTAAGATTCCGTCTGTGGAACCGATCAGATCAGTCCAGTGGTCCCCCGACGGCACGTCGCTGCGCATCATCGACCAGCGGCGGCTTCCGCTTGACTTCGTTGAACTCGACCTGAAAACAGTCGACGAAATCCGCGATGCGATCGCGACGCTTGCCGTGCGCGGTGCTCCCGCAATCGGCGTCGCCGCAGCGATCGGCCTCGTGGCTTCGCTTCTCGAGTTTGAGAGCGAGAGTCCGGTTCTGTTTCGCGCCAGGCTTCAAGCGCATGCGGCTGTTCTCTCATCCGCCCGCCCGACGGCAGTCAACCTCTCTTGGGCGATGTCCCGCATGACCGCGCGCGCCAACTCAGCACTCACAACTTCGACCTCAGAACTCATCGCCGCACTCCGTACTGAAGCCTCCGACATCCTGACCGAAGACCGCGCCATGTGTGAATCCATTGGCGCGCACGGCCTCCAGTTCGTGGCCGATGGCGCGCGGATTCTCACGCACTGCAACGCTGGCGCGCTTGCCACCGCGGGAATCGGCACGGCGCTCGCGCCTGTGTATCTCGCGCAGCGGGACGGCCGGCACGTGAGTGTCTTCGCAAACGAAACACGCCCGCTGCTGCAGGGCTCGCGGCTCACCGCGTGGGAACTGTCACGAGCCGGGATTCCTGTCACCATCCTCACCGACGGCATGGCCGCGAGCCTCATGCGCGCAGGAGAAATAGACGTGGTGCTCGTCGGCGCCGATCGCGTCGCCGCCAACGGCGACACGGCGAACAAGATCGGTACGTACGCGGTCGCGGTTGCAGCGCGGCACCACGGCGTGCCGTTCTATGTGTGCGCGCCCTGGTCCACCATCGACCGCGCCACGCCGCATGGCGGCGCGATCGCGATCGAACATCGCCATGCCGACGAAGTGCGTTTCGCTGGAGGCGGTGCCATCGCCCCCGCCGGCGCGGCAGTCCGCAATCCCGCATTCGACATCACGCCCGCGGAACTCATCACCGGCGTGATCACCGACAAAGGCGTCTATCGCGCGCCATATTCCTTCACCTATGAAATGCGTTCTCGCGATTGA
>JANYIJ010000176.1 GCA_025362095.1 Gemmatimonadota bacterium
ATCTCGCTCCACGATCTTCTTGCAGATCGCGAGCCCGATGCCCGAACCCGAGTACTCCACGCGGCCGTGCAAACGCTCGAACATTTTGAAAATCTTGTCGGCGTACTGTTCGCTGAATCCGATGCCGTTGTCCTTGACCGTGATCGCCCAGAATCGATTGTCGACACGGGCGCCGTTGAGCTGGACCACCGGCTGCGCGTCCTTCTTGCGGTATTTCAGCGCGTTCCCGAGCAGGTTTTGCAGCAGCTGCCGCATCTGAAGCGGGTCGGCCTCAATAACGGGCAACTCACCAATTTCGACTTTGGCACCCTCATCCGCAATCGCGGATTCGAGGTCGGCGATGACTTCGCGCGCGATCCGGCCGAGGTCGGTCGGAACGAAAGATTGGCCATGCGTCGAGATCTGGGAGTATGCGAGCAGATCACCGACGAGGGTTCGCATGCGATTGGCGGCGCCGAGCATGCGGTCGAGATACTTGCGGTTCTCGCCCTCGAGGGCCGCCGTGGAGAGGCGCTCGCCGAACATCAGAATTTTCCGAAGCGGCTCCTGAAGATCGTGCGAGGCCACGGCCGCGAACTCGTCGAGCGCGGCGTTCGAGCGCATGAGCTCCGTGTGCTGCGCCGCGAGACGCCACTCGGTGTACCGGCGTTCGGTGATGTCCTCGATCGCGAGCAAAATGAGGCGCGGCCCGTCGCCGCCCTGCGTAACGAGGCGCGCGTTGAGGGACATGATCTTGCGGCCGATGCTGGGAAACACGTGATCGACTTCGAAATCGTCGAGACGCGGCTCGATCGCCAGCTTGTCGCGGAGCAATTCGCGAAGCGGCGCGATGTCCCACTGGCCGTCGCCGAGCGCGAAGATCACGTTGCCGATCGTCTCGCTTCGCGCCACGCGGAAGATGCGGAAGAACGCGCGATTCACCTGTATGACGCGGAATTCCGGGTCGAGGACGAGCAATGGCTCGCGCACCGTGTCGATGATGTCGAGCAGGAGCTGTTCCGCGACCGGAGTCTCTACCTGATCGTCGCGAATGAGCATCGCTCGAAAAGCCCCGGATGTTGGCACGGCCCCGCCTCCGCGTTTGGATGCGTTCATGTCCCCAGCCGGTCGCCTGGATGGGACGAACGGGTGATGAAAGTAGATTATCGGGTCCTCTAGCGGCCCCACAATCGCACGAAAGTGCTAGAAGCGACCTAGTCTCTCGCACAGCGGAAATGGTGACGTTCAGCAGGGAAACTTCCTACGCCAATCGAGGGTTTAGCTGACTGATTTCGTGGGGAATTGAACCGACGATTCAAGTGTCTGCTTTCAGGAGATTGGTCGGAACGATGTAAATGCCAGAGCGGAAAGTCATGTGGCACCTCGAATTTCCGGCGATGCGCGGAGCGACAATTGCCGCGGTGTTCGCCGTTGCAGGCACGATGCCACCGTCCGGCTCGGTGCGGAGTCAGGATTCGACCCACTTTTCCTGAAGGGATTGCGGAGTGGGGCCTGCCGTCCCAGCAGCGAAGCGATAAGTTCTCCCAACACTCCGCGGTGTCTCGTTGTATCCGGAGAGTGGAAACGAATTCGCGACCGCTCAAAGACCTCTCGCCGCCGGGAACGACGTGGCTCAGACCGATGTATCCGACGCCGAACTTGTTGCGCGGGTCCAGCGCGGAGAGAGCGAGGCGTTCGACCGGCTCGCGCGACGATACGCAAAACGCGCGTTCGCGGTGGCGAATCGTCTCTTGCAGAACGCGGCCGACGCGGAAGACGTGGTTCAGGATTCCTTCATCGCAGCGGTCAACGCCATCGATTCGTTCGATCCGGGGCGTCCGTTCGGGCCCTGGTTCATGCGTATCGTCGTGAACAAGGGGCTCACGGCCATTCGATCGCGCGCGGCCGAATCGAAACACCTGAGAAATACGGAATTGACAGAGAGCGATGCCGTGACCGCGTCGAGCGAATCGCTTCAGGAGCGCGCGGAGATTCGTGACCGGTTCCGCGCCGCTCTCAAGCTGCTTCCCGACCGTGAGCAGTTGATCGTTCAGCTTGCGGATGTCGAAGGATTTACAAGCGCGGAGATCGCGGAGCAGCTCGCGATGCCGAGCGGAACAGTGAGATGGCTGCTGCATCAGGCGCGCGCGTCGCTGCGCGAATCGCTCGCGCCGTTACGGAGGGAGGATTTATGATTGACGACGATGTGACAGAAGAGCTCCGCTCGCAGCTGCGCGACGCCGTCGAGGAATCGGCGGCGCGTGACACGAACTGGACGGCATTTCACAGCCAGCTCTCGGCGGCCGTGGCACCCGCCATGAGCGAGTTGCGTCGCCGTTTTTCCAGCGCATCAAACGGTTATCGCGTGGCGACTGCAGCGGGCGCGGCGTGGTGGGACTACGCGGCAGGCGCGGCGCTCGCGGCGGTGCCGATCGGTTTTGCGGCCGCGCTGCTTCTCGTCTCGTATCTGCGCTCGGATTCTGCGGCGACCGATGCGCCGCCGGTGGTCGCACGGCTGGCGATCGCATCTGCAAACGCGCCTTCCGCGCGCGCTGCATTTGAATCGGTGCTCACTGGTGTCGAGGCACCGCGGGCGGCGATGGCGATGCTCATTCCCGTTCCCACGGCCGCATTCCTCGCCGAGTCGGCGGGCAGGGTCGCCAAATGAGCGGCGCAGCCGGCGGGAGCGACGGGCGGGGGAAATTCTGGAAGATCGGACCGCGCGCGACCGCAGGAATCGTGGTCGCGGTGGCGTTCGTCGTAGGCGGTCTCGCGGGAGCGTCGCTCTTGCGCGAGTTTGGGCACGGCGACCGCGAGGGACGGCCGCGATTTGTGCCGGGAATGAAGCTCACGCCTGCGCCCGTCGAAGAAGCGGAAGAGGGCCACGAACCGGGGGAAGCGTCGGCTCGCGCGCGCGAACGATTCGCGAAGGCGCTGGATCTTACTCCGGCGCAGGCCGCGGCAGTGGACAGCATCTCCAAGCACGAGTTCGAGGCGGTCAGCGCTGTACGTGAGGAAACCTGGCCGCGCATGCAGGCCGTTCTCGATGACACGCGCGGTCGAATCGACAGCATCCTCACGCCGGCGCAGCGCACGCGCTATCACGACATGCTCGCGCGTCAGGAAGCGAATTGGAGGCAAGAACAGGCCGAGCACGACAGCGGTGTGAAAGCGCCGAAGAAGCCCTGACGGACGATGCTGTTTCGAAGTGCTGCGCGTCTCCTTCGGATCCTATCGAGGCGCTGAGACTTGAGTGAACTTTCACGTCATGCCAATGCATAGAATGAAGCCTGGAGTGTTCGCGGCCGCGGGCGCGCTGCTCGTCGCGGTCGCAGGCACGAGCGGCGCGCAGCGCGCGGTGACTCGCGCCGAGGTGGAGGCGGCTGCACTCGCGCGCGGCCCGCGCATCGCGTTCGCGATGGCGGACTCCGCTGCCGCGCTTGCCGGCCTTTCGAGCGCGCGGCAGTTCGAGAATCCGATCTTCTCGATGAGTTATTCGAAGTCGGTGCCGCAGCAGCATTTTGCCGTCAACGTCCCGCTCGACTATCCGTGGCTGCGCCGGGCGCGCATTGGCGCCGCCAGCGCGGGCCTCGGCGCCGCGCGGTTTCGCTTCGATTTCGAGCGCGCGGCCATCATGTTGGAGGCAGACACCGCGTACACGCGCGCGCTCGCAGAGGCGAAACGGGCGTCTTATTCGCGCGGCATCGCGCGCGACGCGGACAGCGTGCTCACGCTCGCGCGCGTGCGCCGCGCTGCGGGCGACGGCAGTGAGCTCGACCTGCAGCTCGCGTCGGTGAATCTCGGTCAGCTCGCGAACGTCGCGTTGCGCGATTCGGTCGACGCGGTCTCATCGATCCTCGCGGTGCAGGCGCTCATGGGTCTTCCATCCGATACACCGACCCTCGTGCTCGCGGACACACTCGACTCCGGGCGCGCGCTTGAAGTCGCGGAGGCGGGGACGCAGCTGCTCGTCGCAGCAGCCGAGGAGGATATGCGCCAGGCGGATCAAGCCCTCACGCTGGAGAAGCGGCTGCTGTTCGGTGCTCCGTCGCTGAGCATCGGGTGGGAGCAGCGGGATCCAACGGGCGCGGAGCTCGGCACGCTGCCGACGGTCGGCATCGCGCTGCCGCTGCCCTTGTTCAACCAGAATCGGGGAGCAATTCTGCTCGCGCAGTCGCAGCATGACCGGGCGGAGGCCGCGCTGACGCTTGCGAGGCTCGAAGGCGCGCAGCAGGCGTCGCGGGCGCGCCGCGAGCTCGCGCTGGCGCGCGAGCGGCTCGCGCGGAGCGAGCGGCTCGTCGCGTCCGCCAACAGCGTCACACAGCTTTCACTCCTCGGCTTTCGCGAAGGGGCGTTTCCGCTCTCGAATGTGCTCGAAGCGCAGCGCCTCGCGCGCGAGACGCTCTCGCAATACGTCGACGACGTCGCCGCCGCGCGCAATGCGGCCGGCATCGTTCGCCTGCTCACGCTCACCGCGCATCGGAACGACAAATGAAACGAGATCTCTTGTTCGCCGCGATCATTCTCACCAGCGGCGCATGCGCGAAGAAAGCCGCAGAGGAGAAACCGCAGGCCGTGGTGAGCGCGCAGGTTGCGCCCGTCGCGACTGCGCACTTCACGGAGAGTGTCGACGCCGTCGGCACCGTCTCGCCCCGCGCGGGCCACATCGCATCGCTCGCGGCGCCGTCGCCCACGCGAGTTGCCAAGGTGTTCGTGTCGTTCGGCGCGCACGTCAAGGCAGGCGATCCGCTCGTGGAGTTCGAACAGCCGGCGTTCGATGCGGCGGCAAAAGGCGCTGATGCCTCACTGGCCGCAGCGGAAAAGTCGCAGGAGCGAACGCAGCGCCTCGCGGATGCCGGCGTGGTGCCGCGAAAGGATGCCGATGCTGCGGCCGCGGAACTGGGCGTCGCGCGGCTGAACGCCGTGACGGCAAAACGAGCACGTGAACTCTCCACGCTGCGCTCGCCAATTGATGGCGTCGTCACCCGATTGGCCGCTGTGCTCGGCGCGAGTGCGGATCCCTCGCAAGTGATGGTCGAGATTTCGGATCCGTCTACGCTCGATGCGATCATGGTGCTTTCGCCGACCGACGCGGCGCGCGTGAAGATCGGCGATCAGGTCGCGCTGCACGCCGGCGCGGCTGCATCGGGCGCTGCGATCGCCTCGGGGCGCGTCGCGGATATTTCGGCGGCGGTCGACACGACGAGCCGCGGTGTTCCCACGCGTGTTGAAATCGCAAACGGCACGGGTGCGCTGCGCATCGGCCTGACGGTGTTCGGACGGATTGCGATCGCCGAGCACGACAAGGCGATTGTCGTGCCGCTCGAAGCGCTCGTCCCAACGGGCGAAGGATTCAAAGTGTTCGTCGTGGATGAGAAAGGGATTGCTGAAGGACGGCCGGTGAAGATCGGCGGGCGCACCGATCGCGGCGCGTGGATCATCGATGGGCTGAAGGCCGGCGAGAACATCGTGACACAGGGCGCGTACGGCGTGGACGACAGCACGAAGGTCGAGACTGGATCTCCGGCGAGCGATGCGAAGGAGGGTAAGCCGGCAGCGAAGGGTGAGAAGGAAGAAAAGTCCGCCGCACCGAGCAAGAAGCCGTGAGTGAACTTCGAGGCCGCTGGGCGCTGTTCGACGTCATCGCGTCGCAGCGCCGGTTCATTTACCTCGCGATCGCCCTCCTGAGCGCGGGCGGCATCTGGTCGGCGCTGCTGCTGCCATCGGCCGTCTATCCCGAGCTCAACTTTCAAAGAATCACGGTTGTCGCGCAGGGTTCGTCGCTCGCGGCGCGGCAGCAGGTGTTCGCCGTCACGCGGCAGATCGAGGAGGCCGTGAGTCTGGTCCCCGGCGTGACCCGCGTGCGCTCGCGCTCGATCCGCGGATCGAGTGAAGTGCCGATCACTTTCGCGGCGGGCACGGACATGCCTTACGCGTTGCAGCTCGTGCGCACGCGGGTCGAACAGATTCGCGGTGATCTCCCGCCCGGCCTCGATATCGAGATCGAGCGCATGACGCCGACGCTCTTTCCCGTCGTGCAATACAACATTGAGGGCGGCGACGCGGCTACGCTCTACGACATCGCGCGCTACCAGATCAAGCCAATCGTCTCGCGCGTGCCGGGCGTCGGCCGTGTAGATGTGCAGGGCTCCGACGTGCGCGAAATCGAAGTCATCGCCGATCCCGCGCGGCTCGCCTCTGCGGGGCTCACATACGACGATCTCGCGTCGGCAATCAAGCAGGGCATCTCCGTCGATGCCGTGGGCCGCGTGGCCGCCGACTACAAGCAGTATCTCGTCGTCTCCGCGCAGGAGGCACACTCGGCGGAGGATGTCGCAAATGTAGTGGTGAAGGGCGCGATGCGCGTGCGGGATCTCGCGCTCGTCCTGCCCGGAACGGAAGATCACGTTCGCATCGTGGCCGGCGACGGACGCCCCGCCGCCCTCATAAACATCACGCGGCAAACCGGCGGAAACTCCATCGGGATCGCCGACAGCGTTGCGAGCGCGATGGCGACGCTCTCAAAGTCGCTCCCGCCCGGCGTGCATGTGAAGCCCGTATACGATCAAGCCGCCCTCGTTCGCGACGCGGTGCACTCGGTGCGCGACGCCATGCTGATCGGCGCGGTGCTCGCGGTCATCATCCTGCTTCTCTTCCTGCGTCACCTTCGCATCACCGCCATCAGCGCGACGTCGATTCCGCTCACGCTCACGATCACCGTGCTGCTGATGCGGATGTTCAACCAGACGTTCAATCTGATGACGCTCGGAGCCATGGCGATCGCGATCGGTCTCGTGATCGACGACGCCGTGGTGATCACCGAAAACATCGTGCGCCACCTGGCGCTCTCGTCCGATCGCACTGCGGCGATCCGCGAGGCGGTGCAGGAGCTCATCTGGCCGGTGACGACCTCGACGATCACGACGGTCGTGGTGTTCCTTCCGCTCGGCCTGCTCGAGGGCGTCGCCGGTCAGTTCTTCGCCGCGCTGTCGCTCACGCTCACCGTGAGCGTGCTCGTGTCGCTCGTGCTGGCGGTAACGATCATTCCGCTGCTCGCAGAGCAGTTCCTCACGGCCCGTGATTCCGAACACGATGAGAAGGCCGCGCGGCGCGGCGCGCTCGCGCGCGTCGGGGCAGCGATCGATTCGATTGCGGACAAATACGAACGCGCGCTCGGCCGCATTTTGCATCATCCGCGCCTGATCATCGCCGCGGCGCTCGTGCTCGTCGCACTCGGGGTTGGAGCGTACGTGATCGTCGATACCGGGTTCCTTCCCGAGATGGACGAGGGCGCGTTCATTCTCGACTACTGGAGCCCGGGCGGCACGTCGCTCGCGGAGACCGACCGCCAGCTGCACACGATCGAGAAGATTCTTGCGGAGACACCCGAGATCACAGGCACGTCGCGCCGGCTCGGCGCCGAGCTGGGTTTGTTCGCCACCGAACAGAATCGCGGCGACATGAGCATTCGTCTCAAGCCGGAGTCGGAGCGCGACCGCGATATATTCAAGGTGATGGATGAGGTGCGCGGCAAAGTCGCGGCGGCGGTTCCGCGCTTCAGAGTAGAATTCCACCAGATTCTTTCGGACGTGCTTGGCGACGCCGAAGGGAATCCGCAGCCAGTTGAAATCAAATTGTTCGGAGCAGATCTCGAGTCGCTCGAGAAGTATGCGGGGACCGTCGCGCCGAAGATCGGAAAGATCGAAGGACTCGACGATTTCTTTGCCGGCAAAGCCGAGCCCGCCGCCGAGATGGAGATGAAGGTGCGGGCGGCGGAGGCCGGCCGGCTCGGCCTCACGCCGCAGCAGGTGAGCGCGGAGGTGAGCGGCGCGCTGCTCGGCGTCCCTGCCGGCGAGATTCGCCTCGACGACCGCACGATCGGCGTCCGCGTGCGCGCGCCCGATTCCGTGCGCTTCAACGCGCAGCGGCTCGGCTCTCTGCCAGTGTTCTCACCGCAGACGCATCAATCGGCGTCGCTCGGATCGGTGGCGGATTTCACCAAGACCGACGTGCGCAGCGAACATCTGCGGGAGAATCAGCAGCAGCTCATTCACATCACCGCGACCGTCGCGGACCGCCCGCTCAACGCCGTGATGGCGGAGGTGAAAGCGATCTTCGACGAGCAGCCGCCGCCGCCGGGAATTCGACTGGAACTCGGCGGCCTCTATGCGAGCCAGAAGCAGGCGTTCGCCGCACTTCTCCTCGTGCTTGGGCTGGCCGCGGTGAGTGTCGTGATCGTGATGGTGATTCAGTTCCGCTCGTTCGTCGAGCCGCTGGTGGTGCTGCTCGCGGCGCCGCTCTCGTTCGTGGGCGCGCTCGCGCTCTTGCTCCTCACGAAGACGGCGCTCAATGTGGCGAGCTTCATGGGATTGATCCTGCTCGTCGGGCTCATCGTGAAGAACGGCATCATTCTGCTCGATTTCACCAAGCATCGCATGCAGACGGACGGCGTGGATCTCGAAACGGGAATCCGCGAGGCTGCACGCGTGCGCTTGCGGCCGATTTTGATGACGACGCTGTGCACGCTGTTCGGCTTGATGCCGCTCGCGCTGGGACTTGGCGCCGGCAGCGAGCTTCAGAAACCGCTCGCGCTCGCGGTCATCGGCGGTCTCGCTTTGTCGACGCCGATCACTCTGTTCGTTGTACCTGTTCTGCTCGTGGCTATTCGTGGACGTTCCTACAAACTGGAGGCGCAATGACGCGCAATAGAATCGGTTTTGTCGCAGTGCTCGCATTTTTCGCCGCTGCTCCGGCGCTCGGTGCGCAGAGCGTAACGGTGAAGGAAGAGAAGCCCGGCCTTCTGAAGAAGGCAAAGATCACGTCTGAGGCCGCGATCGCGACGGCGCAGGCGAAAGTTCCGAACGCGAAGCTGACCTCTGCAGAGATCGAGCAGGAGGGAGGCAAGCTGATTTACTCGTTCGATTTCACGACGGCGGGAAAGAGCGGGATCGATGAAGTGAACGTGGATGCGATGACGGGGAAGCAGGTGGGAAAAGTGGAGCATGAGTCGCCGGCGGCGGAGAAGAAGGAAGCCAAGTCGGACTCAGCGAAGGCGAAAGCAAAAGCGAAGAAGCCGTAGGTTTCCTTCCCACGCGCATATCAGGCCCCTAGTTTAGAGACATGCGCCTCCTAGTCGTCGAAGACGAACCTGAAGTCTCCGCCTTCCTCCTCCGCGTCATTCGCGAAGCCGCCTGGGCCGCTGATGCCGCGCGCACCGGCACGCTCGCTCTGAAAGCTCTCGCCGCTAACGAATACGATCTCGTAGTGCTCGATGTCGGCCTGCCCGACATCGACGGTTTCGAAGTCTGCCGCATCATGCGTGAGCGCGGGGACCGCACGCCGGTGCTCATTCTCACGGCTCGTGATGCAGTGAACGATCGCGTGCGCGGACTCGACGCGGGTGCAGATGATTATCTCGCAAAGCCGTTCGCCGTCAGCGAGCTCCTCGCCCGCCTGCGTTCGCTAGCGCGCCGTCCCGCGAGCACGCTCGAGCCGGTGCTGAAGATCGCGGATCTGCAGCTCGATCCCTCCACCCGCGGGGCGCGGCGCGGCGCGACAGATATCGCGCTGACGTCGCGCGAGTACGCGCTGCTCGAGTATCTCATGCGCAATCCGCGCCAGGTGCTCAGCCGCACGAAGATCCTCGGCCACGTGTGGGACGACAACTTCGAACCCGTCGCGAACGCCGTCGACGTGCTCGTGGGCCGCGTGCGCCGCAAGATCGACCGCCCCGGGCTTCTCGCGCTCGTACACACCGTTCGAGGCGCGGGATACGCGATCACCGACCGAGCGCGGACCGCGCCGAATGGCGCTTAGCCGGCTCAGGCTCCGGCTGGCAGCAGGGTTTGCGTTCGCGTTTCTTGTCGCGCTGGCGATTCTCGCCACGGTCGCGCTGGGATATCTCTGGAACGAATCGACTCGACGTCTCGACAAGCGGCTCGACGCCTCGGCCGACGGTGTCGCGGCGGGCATCCGTCGCGTGCTCGGCGAGTCGCGCGACACGTCGCTCGCGCACGCTGCCAACGAAGTCGTGCGCGAGTGGCCTGCCTCAGCCGATTTGTTCGCGATCGTCAATGAAAACGGGGCGATGGTCGCCGGCGTGGGGCCGCGCGAGGTGATCGATCGCATGATCGCGGCCTGGGGCGCTGCGCGCGCGCCACATTTCGGTGTCGACAAACCCGGCGATGACTTTCGCGCGTCGGGATTGCACGCGACGCTGCCGCGCGACGGCACTACCCCGCTCAAGTTCGGCGTGCTCGCGTTCAGCTCGATCGAAGGAATCGACAGCGATGCGCATCTCATGAGCGAGGCGATTGCGATCGCCGCGCCGCTCATCCTGCTTCTGAGCCTCGTTGGCGGCTACGCGCTGGCGCGTCGGGCGCTCCGTCCGGTCGACGAGCTCAGCGTGGCCGTTGCCGCGATCGCGCCAACAGATCTCTCGCGCCGCCTTCCCGTCGGCGCTAGGCACGACGAGCTCGCCGCGCTGGCCGCCGAATTCAACTCCCTCCTGCAGAAGCTCGACGACGCGCAGCGACGCAATCGCGGTTTCATTCGCGAGGCGGCGCACCAGATCCGCACGCCGCTGACGCTGGTGCTCGGCGAAGCGGGACACGAGCTGGCATCAACGAGCACGACACCGGAGCGCATGCGGGCCACGCTTGGGAGAATTCGCACGGCGGCCGAGCAGATGCGGCGCCGTGTGGACGAACTGTTCCTGCTCGCAGAAGCGCAGGCCGGCGAGAAAGTCCGGCTCGAAGACGACGTCGAGCTCGACGGCCTCGTGCTCGACTGCACGGACCTGATGCGTGAGCGCGCGTCTGCTCTGGGCCGCTCGCTCGCGATCGGCAAGGCCGAAAATGTCGTGGTGCGGGGAAGCGCGCCGCTGTTGCAAGAAGCGCTGGTGGAGCTGATCGAGAATGCGTGCCGGCATGGGACCACGGACCATCCGATCACCGTTTCGTGCGGACCGGCTTCAGGCGGCGCACAGGTGCAGGTCTCTAGCGGCGGCGATGCATTCGCGCCGAAAGCTCGCACTGACAGCGGCGCGCCCGACGGGCTGGGACTTCCTATTGTCGAATGGATCGCCCGCGCGCATGGCGGCTCGCTTCAGCTTTCGCGAGCCGCCGATCTCAACGTGGTGACGATGACGCTTCAATCCGGAGTCTGAACGCTCTGGGGCCTACCTGCCCATCATGAGCTGCCAGAGCGCCGGAATGCAGCCGAGGACGAACATGATGACGCCGGTGATGGTCGCAGAGGATTTGTCGAGCTTGCCGGCGTACTGCAGTCCGATCACCACGAGCACCGTGCTCCAGATCGTGAACAGGTCGACCTGCGTGAGCAGCGCGTAGACACCGGCGCTGACCGACGTGGGATCGATGAAGCGCGCGATTCCCGCGCCAATCTGCGCAGGTTCCGTCAGCTTTGAAATGTCCATCACGAGACCCTGCACGATGGCAAGCACGCCGCTGATTATTCGCGGGAACCACGAGTACGACATGATCAGCAGAGCGGTGCCATACGTGAGCGTCGAGCTCATGAAGAACCGGCCGACGATCCAAAGAATCAGTGTGACGAACAAGAGCAGCAGCGGCGCGCCGATAACGCCGACAATGTTGACGATGACATTCGTGATTGGCCGGGCCTTTTCGATGGCCTCCGGCGTGAGCTGCGGATTCGCCTTCATTTGAATGGCCATCTGTTTCTGCATCTGTGCGTCAAAAATTTGCGCGAGCACGTTCTTCGACGAGAAGAACAGCCCGATCATGATGACGCAGATCACCAGAAACGGCACCATGGGGCTCGCCTTCGCGCGGCGCGCGTACACCTTCGACGGCGACACAAAAATGTCGACGAAGTCCTCGGCGACGCTGGCGTTGTCCGTGGCGGGCGGTGCGGCTGCGGTGGGTTCGGACATCTCATCCTCGAATCGAATGGTGGGGGCTACCGTGCCCTAACCTTGCGGTCGACTCGCCGCCGCGCAAGAACCGGCAGGCATTCGCGAAACTTCCAATGACGGCGTGATGTATGAACAATACGACATCGGTGCCGCCATTGACGGCACCACCGTTTCGGCGCCCCTCGCTAGTTTCAATCGTATGCTCCAGAGCAGGTTGCTACACAGTCTCGATGATCGAGACCGCGCGCTTTATCTTCGCTGGGTAATCGGTGAATCGGCGTCGCGCGCGACTTTGTTTTTCTGGACCTTCCTCACGCACATGGGCGGCGTCACCGCCAGCGTGGTGTTCGCGCTTGTGCCGTTGCTCACCGCCGAAGGCCAGCTGAAAGTTTCGGCGGTGCAGGCCGCGTGGACACTCACGATCTCTCTCCTCATCGTGCAGCTGATCAAACGCCTCGTGGTCCGCACGCGGCCCACCGAGCGCATCAGCTCGAACGCGCACGTGCACGTGCCCGATCGTTTTTCCTTCCCGTCCGGCCACGCCGCAGCCTCGATGAGCGTCGCCTTCATTCATGCAGCAACGTTCCACTCGCTCGGCTGGCCACTGCTGGTGATCGCCGCGCTGATTGGAGTGTCGCGAGTGAGACTCGGCGCGCACTACCCCGGCGACGTGCTGGTCGGACAGGCCATCGCGATCGCCACGGGCGTTGCTGTGCGGGCGCTCTGGTAGCATGCGGCTCGCGATCTTCACGGACACGTATCCTCCACAAATCAACGGCGTCGCTCCGACGCTCGCGCGGCTGGTAAAGGCGGTTGAGGCGCGTGGCGGTGACGTCGCGGTCGTCACGGTGAGCGATCCCGACGCGAAGAGCGATCCCCAGGTGGAGCGCTGGCCAAGCATTCCGTTCTGGGCGTACCCACAGCTGCAGATGGCTGCGCCGCGGCGCGACAAAGCGCTCGATCTCATTGAGAAGTGGAAACCGACGCTCATCCACTCGACGACTGAATTCGGCGTCGGGCTCGGCGGGCTGATCGCCGCGCGCGAGAAACGCGTGCCGTTCGTCACGAGCTATCACACGCACTTCACTGCGTATCTCAAGCATTACAATCTCACAATGCTCGACGCGATCGGCTGGCCGTATCTGCGCTGGTTTCACAACGCCGGCCGCATGACGTGGGCGCCGTCGGAGATCGTGCGCGCCGAACTCGAGCAGAACGGATTCACCAACACGCGCGTCTGGTCGCGCGGCATCGACGCGAACCAGTTCCACCCGAAGTTCCGCTCGAATGAGCTGCGCGCGAAGCTTGGCGTGCCTGAGGACGGACTGCTCGCGATCTACGTGGGCCGGCTTGCGCCGGAGAAGGGAATCCACGTCGCGCTTGAAGCGATGCGACAGGTGATGGAGCGCAACGGCTCAAAGATTCGCTTCGCGCTCGCGGGCCACGGCCCTGATGAAGAGCGCTGCCGCGCGACGGCTCCGCCGGGCACCGTTTTCATGGGACGGCTCACCGGCCGCGCGCTTTCGGAGTTCTACGCGTCCGGTGACATTTTCGTGTTTCCCTCCATCACGGAGACGTTCGGAAACGTCGTGCTCGAGGCGATGGCGAGCCGGCTCGCGCTGGTCGCGCCGGACATCGGCGCCACCACTGAACTCGCGACCACGGAAAACGCGCTCCAGTTCCGCGCGCAGGATCCCGCGTCACTTGCGGATTGCGTCGAGAAACTTGCGAACGATCCGGCCTTGCGTAAACGGCTGTCCGACGCGGCATTCGCCCTCGCGACGACGCGCACGTGGGACGCGGTATTCGACGGACTCGTTTCCGACTATCGGGACGCGCTGAAGGCGTAGACCTGCCGCGAGATGTCCGCGATCATCGCTTGCGCATCTTTCTCCTTGGCGATGTTTCGCGTGAGCACCACGAGCACGTAGGGCGGACGATTCTTCGGCAGCACGATCGCCGCGTCGTGCAGCGTGCCGGTGATCCATCCCGTCTTATGCGCGACCTGCACACCGGCTGGCAGTCCCGCCGGAATCTCGGTGTTGAACACCTGTCGAAGCAGCACGGCTTTCATCGCGGCGCAACTTCTCTTCGACGCCGCGGTACCGCGTTCGATGCCCGTGAGCAGCAGCCCAAGGTCCCGCGCGGTGGTCGTGTTGTTGAGTCCCGCGCTGAAGGCTTTGCCGTCCTCGACACCGCGGAGAACTTTCATGTTTCTTGCGCCGAGGCGGTGCGCCGTGGCGTTGACGGTTTTCGCGTCGAGCAGCGCGAGCAGCGTGTTGGTCGCGAAGTTGCTGGAGTGGGCTATCATGAGCTCGTTCAGCTCCCGAAGCGTCGCCACGCGTCCGAGGCGGGCATACAGGGAACTGTCGGAGTCGTCGTTGCGGTCAAGCGTGTAGGGGGATCCATCCACCAACGACGTGAACTTGTTCTCCAGCACTACTGTCTGATCAAGTGACACTGTTCGCGCATCGACACGCCTGAAAAGTTCGATCATCACGGGAACTTTCATCGTGCTGGCAGCGTGATACGAGACATCCGCGTTCATCAGCAGAGAGTCGTGATGCGTGAGCTCGTGGTAGTAGACCGACACGTCGGCGCCGGGATGTTCGGCGAGGATCGTCGTGATTCGCTCGCGAAGCGAATCGGTGGTCTGGGCGGCGACGACCTTTGAGGTGGGCGTCGTGCCGACTGTCGCCGAAGCGCAGGCCGCGAGGAGCACGAGCAAAAACTGGGGTAGCCGGAGAGCGCGCATTCCCCGAATATAGGTTACTGGAGAGGGGCTGAGCGAATGAGAGTCATGCGCACGACATCGAGCGGGGCCGGGAAGGCGGGCAGGTGGTGCGGCGGCGCAGTAATCGCGATGCTGCTCGCCACGGCCGCGCCGTTCGCTCAGGCCAGTGCGCAGGGCTCCGCGCAAGCCACTTCAGTCGCAGACACTACTCCAGTCGCGTTGCCCCCCGCCCGCGCGATGTGGGACATCGACGTGCTGACGTACGAGACACGCGAGCGCGTGCAGCACTTCGTCGGTCTCTTTTCGGGAAAGGTTCGCGCCGAGTTCGAGAAGAGCTTGCAGCGCCAGACGCGTTACGGCGCGCTCATCCGGCAGAAGCTGCGCGATGGCGGACTTCCCGAGGACATGACATACCTCGCCTTGATAGAAAGCTGGTACGACCCCAACGCCTTCTCGAAGGCCGCGGCAGTGGGGATCTGGCAGTTCATGGCGGGAACGGCGCGCGGCGTGGGGCTGCGCGTCGACTGGTGGGTAGACGAGCGCCGCGATCCCATGCGATCGACCGAGGGCGCGGTGCGCATGCTCGCGGGACTGCGCGATCAGTTCGGCTCGCTTTATCTCGCGGCGGCCGCCTATGACGGCGGCGATGGGCGCGTCTCGCGCGGTCTGGCGCATTACGCGGGGATGCTCAACGGCGTCGAAGGCGAGGATCGCTACTTCTCGCTCGCGGGCACGAAGTTTCTCCGCGCCGAAACGCGCGACTACGTGCCGAAACTCATCGCGGCGGCGCTCGTCGGCAAAGAACCGTCGCGCTATGGCGTCACTGTGGAATCGCTTCCGCCGCTCCTGTTCGACACCGTCCGCGTTGGCGGCGCGACGCCGCTCTCCGCTGTCGCGAATGCCACGGGCACAACGACGCAGTCAGTCCATGAGCTGAACCTGCACCTGCTTCGCGGCATGACGCCGCCGGGCGATTCACTTTGGGTGCGCGTTCCTGCCGGCGCTGCGGCGGGATTCGACGAGCGATTCTCTGCGCTCGATCCCGTTGAGCGCGCCGCGGTGAGCAAGCTGACCACCAGGAAAGGCGAGTCGATGGCGTCGATCGCGAAAAAGCATGGGCTCTCGGCGAAACAACTCGGCTGGTACAACCCCAAGCCGCAGCGGCTGAAGAGCGGCAATCTCGTCGTGGGCCAGACGATTCTCGTTCCGGGTAAATCGACGGTGCTCGCTGCGGTCGAAGTTCCGAACCCGTCACTCGAGCGCTATCCGCATCGAGCCAAAGCGCCGGTCAAGAAAAAGCCGGCGAAATAAATTCAGCGCGCGTTCAGCCGGCCATCAGCGCGCGCCGCGCGCGAGATAGGTGCCGCTCTTTCCGCCAGTCTTTTCGAGCAGCCGCACGCCCTCGATTCGCATCCCCTTGTCGATGCTCTTGGTCATGTCGTAGACCGTGAGCAGCGCGACCGACGCGGCGGTGAGCGCTTCCATCTCGACGCCCGTCTGTGCCACGGTGCGCGCGCTCGTTTCCACGCGCACTCCCGGAAGTTTGGCGTCGATCGTGAATGCGACCTGCACATCGCTGAGCGGGAGTGGATGGCAGAGCGGAATGAGCTCGGCCGTGCGCTTGGCCGCCTGAATGCCTGCGAGCCGCGCGACGCCGAGCACGTCGCCCTTTTTCACGCTGTTCGATTTGATCGCGCGCAGCGCGGCGGTGCTCATCTTGATTCGTCCTTCTGCGCGCGCGAACCGCGCGGTCGGCACTTTCGCGCCGACGTCAACCATCGTCGCCTCGCCCGAGCGGTTCACGTGCGAAAGCCGTCGCGGCGTTGCCTTCAGGCTTCCACGCTTCCGGCTTCCGGCTCTTTCCTTCACGCCCCGATCTCTGCCAGCTGTCCGAGCAGCCGTGCGCTCACGAGCTGCGGATTCACGTTCCCCTCAGCTGCGCGCTTCGCTTCCTCCACATAACGAACCGCGCGCGCCGATGCGGCAGCGACGGCGCCATCGCCCTTCTCGGCCGCATCGCGTGACCGCTCGTGCAGCAGCACCGTCATGGCGTCGAGCACATCGCTGAACTGTCCACGCGCCTTCGACGTTCCCTGCACGAACGCGGCGCGCAGAGCGCCCTCTCGCCCCCGGCGCGCGGCGTCGAGCAACTTTTTTGCGCGCTCGAGCGCTATCCCGCCGTTCTCCGCGCCGATCAGCGCGCCCGGGGCACCGTGCGCCAGCAGCACGAGCTCGTCGATCGTTGCGTTGTTCCCGGCGGCGGTCGCGGCCGCAGGCTGTGCGAGGAACACCCGGACCGCCGCATCGGTGAGCGGAGGCACGCGAAGGCTCACCACGCGAGAGCGGATCGTGGGAAGCAGAGCGCCCGGCTCACTCGACGTGAGAATCAGTGTGGTGTCGGCGGGCGGCTCTTCGAGAAGCTTCAGGAACGCATTCGCTGCCTCCTGATTGCCGAGCTGCGGCACCATGCGCTCCGCATCGCCCACGACGAAAACTTTGCGTCGCGCCATCGCCGGCGTGCGCACCGCCTGTTGTACGATCAATCGGGCCGCGTACAGATAGATGGCTTGCGATCCGTCCGGGCGCGCATACAACCCGTGCGCTGCAGATCGATCGGCGATCGCTTCCGCGTAGTCGGCGGCAACCTCATCGAACGCTACGTCGGATGAATCCTTGATCTTCGGACGTGGAAAATACCAGAGCAAATCCGGGTGCACTCCTGCCAGCGCATACGTGCAGTGCTGGCATGTGCCACACGGCGCATTGTCCGATTCGCAGAGAAGCCGTTGTCCAAGCCAGAGGGCCAGCCGCTGCTTGCCGATTCCCGGAGGGCCCTGCAGCAGCAGGCTCGCCGGCAGCGCGCCGCGCGAGACTTGCTCGCTGAGGCGTTCGCGCATCGCGTCGTGACCGATGAGTGGCAGAAAAGGCATGGCGAAGGGAAAGATACGCACTATCTTCGCCGTATGCTCCTCCTTTGCGAATGAAAACGCGCCATCACTGGATTGTCCGCGTCACCCACTGGGTGAACGCGGTTGCACTCACGCTGATGGTCGGCTCGGGCCTGCGCATTTTCAACGGATCGCCGG
>JANYIJ010000253.1 GCA_025362095.1 Gemmatimonadota bacterium
GCCACTGCTTGTCACGGATTCCGCGGATTCCGCGGATTCGATCGGATACAGCAGAGGGGAGATCAACTGCTTATCCACGGAATCCACGGATCACCGGCCGGATACTACAACTGCAACTACAAAATCTTTGGGCGAACAACAACTTCAGCGCGCTGCTGTAGCTGCCGTTCCCCCAAAAAGGTTTTGTTTGATCAGCCCGTACAATCCGGCCGCAGTTTTCCGTGTAAATCCGTGGTAAAGCGGTTGCCGTTTGCCGTTTGCCGTTTGCTGTTTGCTGTTTGCTGTTTGCTGTTTGCCGTTTGCCGTTTGCCGTTTGCCGTTACGGCTTCCCGATCATCAAGACCGTAAACGACCCCGGAATCACCGGCGCTCCGGCTCCGCGCCCGCCACCGGGCGGCGGCGGCGGTGCCGGCCCACGCTCCACGCTCATCACGAAAATGTGTCCCGTCTTTTCATCCAGCGTCAGCGTACGCGCGCCGTTCATCGTGTCGAGGTTCTGCTCCACCACAAAATCCGTCTTGCTGTTTTCCTTGATGATGGTCAGCGTGCCATTGCCGTGCGAGCTGAACGCTTCCATCGTCTTTGGATTGAATGCCGCGCCATCGGACCCGCCGGCGAGCGGCAGCGTCGTGATGATGTGGCCGTCATCCGCGCTCAAAATCACCATCTGCGGCTTCGGCAGCTGGCGCTGCGGTCCCATCGTGCCGTTCGGCAGCGGCTGCGCTGGCTGCAATCCACCCGACGTCGCGCACGCGGCGAACAGAATGTGGTTCTTCGCATCGAGCGCGAGGCCGTTGCACGAGCCGCCTTTGTCGCCGAACGGAAAGTGCGCCGTGGCCTTCATCGTCTTCACGTCGACCTTCGTGACGCCTCCCTCGGCGTCCTGCATCACGACCCACAGCGTTCCTTTGCCGTCGACGACTCCCTGCTCAGGCACTCCACCGAGATCGATGTGGCCGAGATACGCGCCGTCCTTCGCGTCAAACACGCCGGCGGTTTTGGTCGGGTGGCTGAAGACGTAGACGTGCTGATTGTACGAGTCCGCGAGGATTCCGTCGGGGCCGAAGCCGGAGTCTGCGGGGATCGTCTTCATGAACTGCATCGTCTTGACGTCGAACATCGCGACGTCCGGATGGTTGCTCGTGAACCCGTGTCCGGACTTCGGCTCGACGGCCGCGCCGTTGCCGGAAAGGCCGGCAATCTCACCGATCAGCGACAAGTTGTCGAGGTTGAACACCGATACGCGGCCGGCGAGCGCGTCTCGCGCAGGCGCCGCGTCGGTCGCTGGAACGGCGCGCACCGCATTGCGCGTGATGTAGAGCCGTCGTCCCTCGACGTCGGCAAAGATGTAATCGGTGCCACCTTCTCCGCCGACTTTCTCGCGCTGAAGAACTTTGTATGGGCCCTCGTTTCCAGCAGCCTGCGAGTGCAGCGTGGGTGTAACCGACGCGATCGCAATCGCGGCGATGAACAGGTTCCGGCGCATGACCTTTCTCCTGGCGGGATGAGACAACGGTCCAGTGGCGACTCTCACGAACATATACAACTAAAGACGACGATGTGATGGCTCAGGATTTCCTCATGCCATCGCGATCGGCGGGCGCCGGCTGCCGACCTTTGTGGCCTGCTCGAACGCATACGCAAACTGAAGGAGACCAAAGTCGTCGCGATGGCGTCCGACAATTTGAATTCCCACCGGCAGCCCATCGCTCGTAAATCCGGCCGGAACCGACATCGCGGGCCGAAATGTCGCGGTAATCATATAGGTCGATTTCATCCACGAGACGTAATCCTCCATCGCCGTGCCGTCGATCTCGTGCGGCCAGTCGATTTGCGCCTCGAACGCCGGCACCTGATTCACCGCGCACAAAATGAATTCGTATTTCTCCTGAAAAACGCGCACGCGATTCATCAGCGCGGTGTGTCGCACCATCGCGTTTGCAATGTCGCCGCTCGTGACGTTCGCGCCCGCTTCGATCTCCCAGATCGCCTCGGGCTTCAGCTGGTCGCGATGTGAAGCCAGCAGCGGCGCGTAGGAAATCCACGAACGCCATTTTCGCAGCGTGAGAAAAACGTCTGCGGCATCGGAGAGATCGGGTACGGCGTCCTCTACGATACAGCCGAGGTCTACAAAGATCTTGCGCTGCGCGTCGAGCACGGCACGCACCCGCTTGTCGAGCGGCAGACCGCCGAGATCCGGGCACCACGCGACGCGAACGCCGCGCACATCCCGCCCGAGCGGCTTCGCGAAAACCGACGGATCGGACGGATAGCAGCCGGGATCGTGCACGTCCGGTCCCGCCATCACGCTGAGCAGGAACGCGACGTCACTCACCGTTCGCGCGAGAGGTCCCTTCGCGTTGAACCCGAGCAGCGGCAGACTTGACGGCGAAACCGGCACGAGTCCAACTGTCGGACGAATTGCTGTCACGTTGTTGAAGTTGGCGGGATTTCGGAGCGATCCGCCGAGATCCGTGCCGTCGGCGAGCGGAAGCATTCCCGTTGCAAGCGCCACGCCCGCGCCGCCGCTCGAACCGCCCGCGCTTTTCGTGAGATCCCACGGGTTCAGCGTGGTGCCATACACTTTGTTGTAACTGTGCGAACCCATCCCCAGCTCGGGTACGTTCGTCTTCCCGATCGGAATCACTCCGGCCGCGCGCACGCGGGCGACGAGCGTGTCGTCCTCTTTCGGCATGAAATCTTTGTAGATAGGCGAGCCTTGCGTGTTCGGGAATCCCACCGCGTTCGCAAGATCCTTGAACGCCCACGGCAATCCGTGCAGAGCTCCGATCTTTCCGCCGCGAGCGAGCGCGCGGTCCGACTCGTCCGCGAGCGCAAGACACTTCTGATCGTCGAGTTTCGCCACGATCGCGTTCACCCGCGGGTTCACACGCGCGATCTGATCGAGTTCCGCCTGCATCAGCTCACGCGCCGAGATTTTCTTCGCGCGAATCATCCCCGCGAGTTCGCGGCCGCTCGTAAAGCACAGCGGGCTCGGCGCCGCAGGCGCACCAGGCAGTTCGTCCAGCGTCATGGCGTCAGCGTGACTGGCGGCAGCGCCTGCCGCAACGCCGGCGCCGAGAGCGTGAAGAAAGTCGCGTCGATCGAGGGCCATCGGAGTTGGGTCGGCATGGTGGGAGTGCAGTCGTTAAGCTACGATACGCCGCTGAGGGACGCGACGCCGCCTGTCCTCCATCCACGGATGAATCGCGATGATTGTCACCGTATTCCGCTCCCGCCTCCGCCCCGAGTCCGTCGCCGAATACGGCGACTGGGCCAGCCGCATGAGCGACCTCGCCAAGACCATGCCGGGCTACATCTCGCACAAGGGATTCACCGCGCCGGATGGCGAGCGGGTAACCATCGTCGAGTTCGAAGACGAGGTTTCGCTGAAGGGGTGGAGCCAGCAAGAGGAACACATGGCCGCAAAGAAGAAAGGCCGCGCTGATTTCTACTCCGAGTACAAAATTCAGGTCTGCACCGTCCAGCGTCAGAGCGATTTCCCAAAAAAGTAGCGCGGAGTCGGCTGGCCGGTCGTAGATTCACAGCGTCGACCCCACGGGAGGACGCTGTGCCAGCCACGACCCGCCGTTCGAATCGATTGCTCGCGCTTCTCGTCGCACCAGGGTGGCTGCTCTCGCAAGCGCAGCCCGTTCCGCAGACGACGGCGAAACCCGGCTGGCAGTGGACGTACGACAGCGCGCGAACCGTCGTGAACGCCGTGCGCGCCGGCCGCTCCCTTCAGCCTGCGAAATGGCCCAGCGGCGCGCGCGCCGCCGTGATGCTCTCGTTCGACGTGGACAACGAAACGGTCGCGCTTCGTTTCGGTGAGCCGACCGTCGGAGCGCTCTCGCAGGCCGAGTACGGCGGGCGCGTTGGTCTCGAGCGCATCATCAAGCTGCTCGACCAGCACAAAATTCCCGCGACGTTTTTCATCCCCTCGGTGAGCCTCGCGCTGACACCCTCAATGGGCGATCTCATCAAGAAGAGCGGACGCAACGAGATCGGCGTGCACGGATGGATTCACGAGATGAATGCGAATCTCCCCGATTCCGTCGAGCGCCGGCTCGTGAAGAAAGCGGTCGACGAGCTCACGAAAATGACCGGCAGCAGACCGGTGGGATACCGCGCACCGAGCTGGAACTTCAGCCCGAACACGCTCTCGATTCTCCGCGAGAATGGATTCCGCTACGAGAGTTCGCTCATGTCCGACGATCGCGCGTACGAGCTCATGCAAAACGGCCAGCCCACCGGCATAGTGGAACTGCCGGTGCAGTGGATTCTCGACGACGCGCCGCTCTTTGATCCCGTCGGGGCCCGCTACGCGTCGCCGCGCGAAATCGCGCAGGTCTGGATCGACGAGTTTGACAAAGCATACGACGAAGGCACGATGCTTCTCCTCACGATGCATCCGCACATCTCAGGCCATCGCTCGCGGATCGTCGCGCTCGAGCTGCTGATCGCGCACATCGAGGCGAAGGGAGCAGGGAAGGTCTGGTGGGCCACGCACAAAGACGTCGCCGATTACGTTCGCGCCGAGGCCAAACTCGGCACTCCCAAATCACACGTGCCGTAGCGGCTGCACCAGACGACTCCACACCACACCATGAACTCACGAAGAAAGTTTCTTCTCCAGGCGCCGCTCGGCCTGATCGGCGCAGTCGCCGCATGCAGCGGTGACGAGAAACAGGCCGGCGGCAGCGCGCCGCCGCCCGGCGCACCGCAGGCGTTCGGCACCGGCCCTCTCGTTGGACCCGATGTTTCGCAGGCGACGCTCGAGGAGGCGCAAAAGCTCGTGCAGGTCACGATGAGCAAGGCGGAGCGCGAGCAGGCGGCCAAGAGCTGGCGTCCGAACATCGCATCGTTCTACGAGCGTCGCACCGGCCCACGCAAAGTGCCGCTCGAATCCGACCTCGCGCCGGCCACGCGCTGGATTCCGCTCGGAACTGCAGAACACGCTGCGACGGTGCGCGAGCGATTCAGTCGCTCCAAGGTCGATCCCGGTTCTCTCCCCGCGAGCGACGACGAGATCGCGTTCGCGCCGGTAACGAAACTCTCGCGCTGGATCGAGACGAAAAAGCTCACGTCCGAACGGCTCACCAAGATTTACCTCGAGCGCCTGACGCGATTCGATCCGAAGCTCCACTGCGTCATCACGCTTTGCACAGAGACGGCGCTCGCGCAGGCGAAAAAGGCAGACGCAGAAATCGCTGCCGGAAAATATCGCGGACCGCTGCACGGAATTCCGTGGGGCGCAAAGGATCTTCTCGACACCGCCGGCATCGCGACCACCTACGGTGCCGAGCCATTTCGCAATCGCGTCCCCACCGCGGATTCCGCAGTTGCAAAACGCTTGAACGACGCGGGCGCCGTGCTCGTCGCGAAACTCAGCCTCGGCGCGCTCGCACTCAATGACATCTGGTTTGGCGGACAGACAATGAACCCGTGGGTGATCGAGGAAGGATCCTCGGGTTCGAGCGCGGGGCCGGGCGCCGCGACGGGCGCCGGTCTGGTTGGCTTTGCAATCGGCAGCGACACGCAGGGAAGCATCGTTAGTCCGTCGGTGCGCTGCGGCGTCACCGGTCTGCGTCCAACCTTTGGCCGCGTTCCGCGCACGGGCGCGATGACGCTGAGCTGGACGTGTGACAAACTCGGTCCGATGGCGCGCAGCGTCGAAGATACGATGCTCGTGCTGCACGCGATCTCCGGCCCTGACGCAGGAGATCTCGCCAGCGTTTCGGCTGCACTGGACTTCGATGCGAGCGCGGATGTGAAGGGGCTGCGCGTCGGATTCGCTCCGGCGTGGTTCAAGGAATCGCCCTCCACCGACGTCGATCGGGCTGCGCTCGAGAAAGTTCGCGCGCTCGGCATGAACACTGTGGAGGTGGCGTTCCCCGATCTGCCGTACGATTCGCTGAACATCATTCTGTTCGCCGAGGCAGCCGCGGCCTTTGAGGAGCTCACACTCAGCGGCGCGACGAGCCAGTTCAAAGCGCAGGTCAACGACGGGTGGCCCAATCTCTTCCGCCAGGCGCGCTTTCTGTCGGCAGTCGATTTCGTACAGGCCGATCGGATGCGCCGCAAAGTGGCGAATGAAATGGCGCGCGTCATGTCACAGGTGGACATGCTCCTCGTGCCGTCGCTGCGTGATGACATGCTCGTGATCTCGAGCTTCACCGGCCATCCGTCGCTCACGTTTCGCGCCGGCTTTGTGCAGATCGCTGAGGCGCGGAGCGACTGGGCTCCAGATCCGGCGCATCCCTTGCCGAAGTTTTCGCCGCCGCGCCGTGTGCCGCACGGCGTCACGCTCCTCGGACAGCTGTTCGGGGAAGGAACGATCTGTCGCGCCGGCGTCGCGCTGGAACGCGCGCTCGGCGTCGCCGCCGAGAATCCGGGAGGTTTCAAGTGAAGTCGCGGGTTGTTTCCATATTCTTGCTCGTCGCCGCGCGCGCGGTGCCGCTCAGCGCACAGTGGAGCGAAAGCAACGCGGCCGCATATCTCGACCAGCGAATCGGCTGGTGGATGACCTGGACTACATCGCAGCGCGATCACGACACATTTTGCGTGTCGTGTCACACCGCGGTGCCCTACGCGATGTCGCGATCCGCGCTGCGCACCGCCGCGGAGGGTCGCGCGCGCACACAACTCGAATGGCGTCTGCTCGACAACGTCTCCAAACGGGTGCGCCTCTGGAAAGAGGTCGAGCCGTTCTATCCCGACGCGAAGCGCGGTGTGCCGAAGACGTACGAATCGCGCGGAACGGAATCGGTGCTCAATGCAATCATCCTTACCTCGTACGACGCGCGTGAAGGAACGCAGAGCGCCGACGGCAAGCTCGCGCTCGACAACATGTGGGCCCAGCAGATCACGACCGGCGACGATCGCGGCGCGTGGCCCTGGCTCCAGTTCCACAACGCGCCATGGGAGGGAGATTCGCAGTTCTATGGCACCGCACTCGCCGCGATCGCGATCGGGTCGGCGCCGGGCGGGTATCGCTCGCGACCTGAGATTCAGGCGGGACTGCGCGCGCTGCGCGACTACTTCGCGCGTGAGCAGGAGCGGCAGTTCCTGATCGATCGCGTGGTGCTGCTCTGGGCTTCCACCGGAATTCCCGGCATTCTGACTCCGGCGCAGCAGCAGACGATCATCGCCGCCGCGTTCGCCAAGCAGCATGCGGACGGCGGGTTCAGCCTTTCGGAGTTCGTCGGCGGCTGGAAACGCGCCGACAGCACCGCGCTCGAATCCCGGAGCGACGGTTACGCGACCGGGCTTGTGGCGTACGCGCTCCAGCGCGCCGGCGTGTCACGCGACCAGCCGCAGCTCCGCCGCGCCCTCGAGTGGCTCGCTGGAAATCAGGATCGCAAAGAAGGACGGTGGCTGGCATGGTCGCTCAACAAACAGCGCGATCTCTCGACGGACATCGGCCGCTTTATGAGTGACGCGGCGACGTCCTATGCAGTCTTGGCGCTGAAGCAGGCCCACTAACGGAGAGCCGCACTGAATCCGG
>JANYIJ010000005.1 GCA_025362095.1 Gemmatimonadota bacterium
CGCTGTCCGTCCCTGCGCGCCATCACGCGGTGCACGGCATCCCCGATCGTCACCAGGCGCACCGGCGTGCCCTCCAGTTCGCTCAGACGAGCCGTCTCAGAGGCGCCGCCGTCTACCGAGACCTGGTCGCCGTCGACAGCAACCTCGATCCGCTTCCCCGCGATATCGACGATGTACTTCATGCCATCACCGGAACCAGCTCGCACACGGTCTCGACGTGCGCGGTCTGCGGGAACATGTCGAACGCGGTGAGTCGCGCGATCTGCCAGTTCGGAAGCCGCGCGATGTCGCGGGCGAGCGTCGCGGGATCGCAGCTCACATAGACGATCGCGCGCACGGCGGGCGCGGCGTTCGCGAGCGCTGCCGTCACCCGCGCATCCACGCCAGTGCGCGGGGGATTCAAGATCACGACATCGGCCGGCAGCGTATTTCGAATTGCATCCTCGACGCGCGCGGTCACTGTGCGCGAGCCCGCCGGCAGACGCGACGCCGCCCAGGCCGCCGCCTCGGCGTCGAGCTCTATCGCCACTACGCGGACCCCGCGTGCTGCGAGCGCAACCGCGACATCACCGGCGCCCGCGTAGCCGTCCACTGCGCTCGCAGGCGCGTGCGCCATCACAGAATCGATGACGAATGATTCGAGTTTTGCCGCGATGGCGGGATTCACCTGCGCGAACGACGCGCCGGGCTCGCTGTTCGTCCTGCGGTCACCGAGCAGCCGGCGGGCACCGTTCTCCGGCATCCACCAGAGCGCGTCGAGCGAAGGAACCGCTGCGAAGAACGCTTCGTGCGAATTCCAGTCGCGTCCACCTTCGAGCACGAACGCTGCGCGATTGCCGCTGTCGGCGAGCATGCGCACGGCGCCGCGAAGCTGAATCGCAGAAGGAAAATGAGCCTGCGCCGCGAGGAGTTCGCGCCAGACGAGCATGAGCCTTTCGTCGGAAATCGGGCAGTCGTTGAGTGAGAACACCTTCGCAGGATCATCAAATGCATGAAGACCGGCGATCCATCTGCCGCCGCTGCCGCTGCCGTCGCGGCGAAGCGCGAGTGTGAGCTTGCGGCGATAGCGCCACGCATTCGCACCGGCATGGATCTCCGGCGGCGACACGTCGCGCTTTCCAATCCGGCGCAGTGAGTCGGAAATGATCTTGCGTTTCGCATCGCGCTGGGCGGCGATCGTGATGTGCTGCAGCTGACAGCCGCCGCAGTTGTCATTCACGTAGTGCGCGCACTCGGGTGTCGTGCGATCCGGGCCGTTGGATTCGATGCGCTCGATCACTCCGCGCGCGAGTCTCCCCTTCACTCTGACGCTCGCGATTATGCGATCGCCGACTGCGGTGCGTGGCGTGAAGACGACGAGGCCTTCGCTGTGGGCAATGCCGTCGCCGCCGGAGGCGATCGATTCGATCTCTAGCGACAGTGTTGAGTGTTGAGGTACAAGTGCTTGGTGCTGAGTCATAAAACGCGCAGGCCTTCGGCTCGGGCGACTTTCGCCCATGGCGAATCTTCACGGGCGTTGTCGTTGCCGGCACCGCTCGCCGCCGCGCTCGCTCCGCGCCCGGCGCGCTCGGCGTCCGCAATCAGCGCCGCCGCAATTGCCGCCGCGCGCACTTCTGCATCAGTCGGCGCCGCGCCTAGCAGCGACGGCAGCCTCCGCTCCAGCCACTGAATGTCGATTGCGCCCGCGCGGAACTCCGCGTCTTCCATCACGCGCAGATGGAACTCGCGGCTTGTCTCGATGCCGTCGATCATGAGCTCGAGGAGCGCGCGATGCATCCGCTCCACGGCCTGAGCTCGCGTCGCGCCCCAGACGATCAGTTTCGCGAGCATCGGATCGTAGAACAGTCCCACCTCGCTTCCCGCCTCGACGCCTGCGTCCCATCGCACGCCGGGGCCGCCGGGCACGTGCAAATAGCTGATGCGTCCGGTTGAAGGGAGAAAACCATTCTCCGCGTCTTCGCTCGTGATACGGCACTCGATCGCCCACCCGCGCGGCACGATGCGCGGCGGGATCGTGAGCTTTTCACCCGACGACACGCGGATCTGCCACTGCACGATGTCGACGCCCGTCACCAGCTCTGTGACTGGATGCTCGACCTGCACTCGCGTGTTCATCTCGAGAAAATAGAAACTGCCGTCGCGCGCAAGCAGGAATTCGCACGTGCCCGCGTTTGTGTAGCCAGCCGCTCGCGCGAACCGCACGGCTGCCGCACCCATCTTCTCGCGGAGTTCAGGTGAAACAGCCGGGCTCGGCGCCTCTTCGATCATTTTCTGGTGGCGGCGCTGCACCGAGCACTCGCGTTCACCCAGCGAGATCATCGTGCCGTGGCTGTCGCCGAGTACCTGGATTTCAACATGGCGCGGGCCTTCGATGTATTTCTCGACGTAAACAGCGTCGTCGCCGAACGCGTTCTTGGCTTCGCGCCTGGCCGCGTCGAGCGCGCCGGCGATTTCGCTCTCGGCGCGCACCACGCGCATGCCCTTGCCGCCGCCGCCCGCCGCGGCCTTCAGCAGAACGGGAAAGCCGTACTTCTTGGCGATGGCCGAGGCTTCGCTCGCGTCGCGCAGCGCCTCTGTCGTGCCGGGAACGACAGGCACGCCGTGCGCCACCGCGAGAGTGCGCGCGGCCGTTTTTGATCCAACCGCAGCAATCGCTTCCGCGGGCGGCCCGATCCACACCAGCCCGGCTTCGCGCACTGCGCGCGCAAACCAATCCCGCTCGGATAGAAAGCCGTACCCCGGGTGAATCGCGTCCGCCCCGACGCGCTTTGCAACCGCGATGATCTCGTTGCCGAGCAGATAGCTTTCGCTCGAGGGCGGCGGCCCGATCCGCACCGCCTCGTCGGCCTCGCGCACGTGCGGCGCGTGCGCGTCGGCATCCGAGTAGACCGCGACAGACGCGACCCCGAGTTCCTTGCACGCGCGCACCACGCGCAGCGCAATCTCGCCGCGATTCGCGATCAGGACTTTCTTCAACATCAATGAATCAGAGCGGAATGTTGCCGTGCTTCTTCGGCGGATTTTTCGCCCGCTTTCCGCGCAGCGACTCGAGCGCGGCAATCAATCGCGGGCGTGTGTCGCGCGGATCGATGATGTCGTCCACGAATCCGCGGCTCGCAGCCACGTAGGGGTTCGCGAACTTCTCTGTGTACTCGGCCACTCTCGCGTCGGTCGCTTTCGCGGGATCCTTGCTCTCGGCGATTTCCTTCTTGAAGAGAATCTCCACAGCGCCCTTTGGTCCCATCACCGCGACCTCTGCCGTGGGCCAGGCGATGTTGTAGTCGCCGCGAATGTGCTTGGAGCTCATGACGTCGTACGCGCCGCCGTACGCTTTGCGCGTGATCACCGTGAGCTTCGGCACGGTGGCTTCGCAGTAGGCATAGAGCAGCTTCGCGCCGTGCTTGATGATGCCGCCGTGTTCCTGCGTGAGCCCCGGCAGAAAACCCGGCACGTCTTCGAACGTCACGAGCGGAATGTTGAAGGCATCGCAGAAACGAATGAAGCGCGCGGCTTTCAGACTGGCGCTGATGTCGAGCACGCCTGCGAGGACGGCTGGCTGGTTCGCGACGATGCCGACGGAATCGCCGCCCAAGTGTGCGAAGCCCACGATGATGTTCGCGGCATAATCTTTCTGCACCTCGACGAACTCGCCATCATCGATCACGCGTTTGAGCACGTCGTGCATGTCGTACGGTTTGTTCGCGTTGTCCGGTACGACGTCGAGCAGCGCTTCGTCGCGGCGGTCGCGCGGATCGGTGCCCGCGCCGCGCGGCGGCGCATCGACATTGTTCGACGGCACAAATCGGAACAGCGCGCGGATTCCCTCGAGGCATTCGAGCTCGCTGGCCGAGGTGAAATGCGACACGCCGCTGATCTCCCCATGCGTCTCGGCGCCGCCGAGCTGCTCCATCGTCACGTCTTCGTGCGTGACTGTCTTCACGACGTTCGGGCCGGTCACGAACATGAATGACGTGCCGCGGACCATGAACGTGAAGTCGGTGATGGCCGGCGAGTACACCGCCCCGCCAGCGCAGGGGCCGAGGATTGCGGAGATCTGCGGAATTACTCCTGAGGCGAGTGTATTCCGCAGAAAGATGTCCGCATAGCCGCCGAGCGAGACCACGCCTTCCTGAATTCGCGCGCCGCCGGAATCATTCAGCCCGATCACCGGCGCGCCGTTTTCCATCGCGAGGTCCATGATCTTGCAGATCTTCTCGGCGTGCGTTTCGCTGAGCGATCCGCCGAACACGGTGAAGTCCTGCGAGAATACGTAGACGAGGCGGCCGTCGATACGGCCGAAGCCGGTCACCACGCCATCGCCGTATGGGCGCTCTTTATCGAGTCCGAAATCGTTGGAGCGGTGCGTGACGAAGCGGTCGAGTTCGGTGAAGCTGCCTTCGTCGAGGAGCACGTCGAGCCGTTCGCGCGCGGAGAGTTTCCCTTTCGCATGCTGGGCTTCGAGACGTTTGGCGCCGCCGCCGAGCTCGGATTCGGCGCGCCGTTTCTCCAGAAGATCGAGCTTGTCTCGCATGGTCATTTACAGAGTACCTTCAGCGCGTTGTCGATTGCCGCGCGCATGGCGTCGTGAGCCTGCTTGAAACCTTCGGCGGAATTCACGGCGGTGTTCACGCCGCGGCTGAGGAATCCCTCCGACGTTCCAAGGTACGCATCAGCGCGCTTCACCGCGTCGCACTCACGCGACGTTGATGCCCGCACGAGCTCGCCGCGCGCCAGCTGCAGCATGCCTGCCGTTACGTAGCTTCGCGAGTCGTCCCGAGACTCGATGCTGTCTGCGAGAACGAGAAACTCCACTGCCAGCCGCTGCACATCCATCGCCGTGTCGGCGGCGGAGCGCAGCACGCGCGCGCCGCGACCGATCGCGTAACTGCGCAGCATCTCGAGCCCCTCTCCCTTCCGCGGCGCCCTGCGCAATACCGCTAGCGCGCTGTCGGGACGCTGCTCCTCAAACCAGAGCTCGGCCATTTGCAGGTAGCCCTGCGACAGACCGGGGTCCGCCTTCACCGCGGCCGCTGTAGCAGCGATCGCGACCTTTCGATTGCCGGCGTCGCGCGCGTTCTTCGCCGTGATCACGTAGAACTCGGGCTCCGAGGGAAACCGTGCGATGCCCCGCGGCAGCGCCGCGCCGCTCTCGCCGCCGATCAGCGCCACGTACTGGGAATAGATGCGCGCGTCACCGGGATACCGCTTCACCGATCGCGCGCTGATCGCGAGCGCGCCGATCGAATCTCCCGTTTGGCGCAGCGCATCGACATAGCGCACGGCGTAGCTCGAGTCGTCGTGAAACTCCGTGTCGTCCGCGGCATCGAGCGAGTCGCCAAGCGCGACAGTCTCTTTCCAGGATGAAAGCGCGTACCAGGCCCGGAAACGCAGTCGCTTCAACCGCGGCTCACGCTCGTCCACCGCGCTGAACTTCTTTGTAAGCGTGAGTGCGGACGCCGGCCGCGGGAGCTTGAGCAGCGCCTCGGCGGCATCCACTCCGAGTTCTACGCTGTCCGCGCGAAGATCTGTTGCCCGCAGCCACGCTTTCTCGGAATCCGCAGGGCGATTCACGGCTTGGAGCGCGGACGCCCGCGCGACAGACGCGAGAATATTCAGCGAGTCGAGGCCGAGAATCTGATCGGCCACGCGCAGCACCGAGTCCGCGCGTTCGCCCACCCACAGCAGCCCCGCAAGCAGACAGGTGCGCGCGAATGTGCTCGCCGGATACGCCTTGACGCCCGCTTCTGCGAAATGAATCGCATTCACCTGATTGCGTGAATGCATCGCGTTCTCGCAGCGGCGCAGCGGGTTCAGCTGCTGCCGCGCCTGCGTGACTTCGGCCGCCAGCTTTGTGGCCGCTTCGGTTGGCGTGGCCGCGTGCACGACGGGGAGCGGCTGGCGCTGTCCCCAATCGCGCGTGATCCGCAGCCCTGCGACGACCGTCACCTCGCCCGGCTTCGCCGTCACCGTCCCAAAGAGCACTTCGTCGACGCGCATGAAGCGCGCGACATCCCACAGATCACGTTCGCCGAGCTGTTTGTCGAACGGAATGTCGGAGAGCGCGAACTGACGTTCGATCAGATACGGCTCGAGCACCTGTATTTCGCGCTTGTCGCCCATTCGCGTGATCGC
>JANYIJ010000086.1 GCA_025362095.1 Gemmatimonadota bacterium
CTTCCATGCGGTCGAGAAGCGGGCCCGGAATGTTCTGGATGAAGTTCGCGGTCGCGATGAACAGCACTTCGCTCAGATCGAACGGCACTCCGAGGTAGTGATCGGTGAACGTGTCGTTCTGGGCGGGATCCAGCACCTCGAGCAGCGCGCTCGAAGGATCGCCCTGGAAACTCACCCCGAGCTTGTCGACTTCGTCGAGCAGGAAAACGGGATTTTTTGTTCCCGCCTGTTTCATCCCCTGAATGATCCGGCCCGGCATCGCGCCGACGTACGTGCGACGATGACCGCGAATGTCGGCCTCGTCGCGCGCGCCGCCGAGTGCGACACGCACGTACTCGCGCCCGAGCGCTCGTGCAACAGACTTTGCGATCGATGTCTTGCCGACGCCCGGCGGACCGACGAACAGGAGAATCGGACCCTTCGCCATCGCGCGGGCCTTGGCCTCCTTCTGATCGGTGATCGGCCGTCCGTCGTCCTCCTCGTTCTTCTTGAGCGAGGGTGTCGCATTCTCCTTGCTGACCCTGAGCTTCGCTGCCGGAAACTCGCCTGTGGTCTTGATCTCCTCGGCGAGCTGCTTGGCACGCAGCTGTCGCACGGCAAGAAATTCCACGATCCGATCTTTTACGTCTTCGAGACCGAAGTGATCGTCGTCGAGAACCTTGATGGCGTGCGGAAGTTCGAGATGGTCGTCGGAGCGTTTGCCCCATGGCAGCTCCGCCATCCACTCGAGATAGGTGCGAATGACCTGCGCTTCCATCGACTCGCGTCCTGAACGCTCGAGGCGCCCGAGCTCACGCTCGACTTCAGCGCGGGCTTCTTTCGGAAGCTCGAGCTTGTTGAGCTTCTCGCGAAGCTCCCCAATCTCCTTGGCCTGGTCGTCGTCGCCGAGTTCTTTCTGGATCGCCTTCATCTGCTCGCGGAGGAACATCTCGCGCTGGCGCTCGCCGAGCTCTTCTTGGACCTGCGATTTAATTTCGTCCTGCGCTTCGAGCAGCGAGATCTGGCGCTGCACGTGCACGAGCACGCGGCGCAGGCGCTCCTCAACTGAGAGCGTTTCGAGAAGTCCCTGCTTTTCGGGAACGGTGAGCTCGATGTAGCCAGCGACGAGATCGGCGAACTTGCCGGGCTCGGTAACCGAGTCGAGCACCTGGTGCACGACTTCCTCGGGGAGGCCGCGGCGCTCGCCGAGTTCGGCGGCGCGTTCGCGAATTTCCTTGTGCAGCGCTTCGAACGCCGGGTCTTTGTCGTCGAGAGGAGACATCTCTTCGATGTCCATCACTACGGCGGAGAGGTAGCCCTCACCCTGCACGTACTGGATGGCTGTTGCGCGCTGCTCGCCTTGAAGCAGGAGTTGGACACCGCCGAGTCCGCGCTGAACCTGACCGATTCTAGCGATGACTCCGGTGCTGTAGAGGATTTCGGCACTCGGCTCGTCGGTGTTGTCGCGCTGTGCGACGGCGAAGACGAGACGGTCGCCTTTGAGGGCGGACTCGATGGCCCGCAGGGTACCCGGGCGGCCCGCTGCGATCGGGGCCGTCAGTCCGGGAAAGATTACGGTCCCGCGCAAGGGCAGGACTGGGAGTGTCTGACGTGTGCTCATAGCCATCGGTACACCGCAAGGGACGTTCCAATCTGACTTACGACATAAAGGCGGGGATTGCAACTTTCATATGCCGTCATGACGTAGGGACTGTCAGTCTGCGGGATCGCGAATCGAAACGGGTAATCCTTTCAGGCTGGGCCTCTCTGCCTTGTATCCTTGTACGGCGTGGTGCTATGCTCTCCGTTGCGCAGACCCCCATACCAAACAACTTGGACGAACCGCAGATCACGCAGTCGGACGCCGAGCTGCGCTCGCACGTCGAGCGCGTGCTTAGCGCGACCTACGAGCTCGATCGCGAGATCGGTCGCGGCGGCATGGGAATCGTGTACAGCGCGAAAGACCGCCGCCTCAAGCGCACGGTCGCGATCAAACTGCTGCCGCCGGAGCTCGCATTTCGCTCGGAAATTCGCTCGCGATTCCTGCGCGAGGCGGAGACCGCGGCACAGCTGTCGCATCCGTGCATCGTTCCGATCTACAGCGTAGATGAAAAGGACGGGCTCGTCTTTTTCGTTATGGCGTTTGTCAACGGCGACACCCTGGCAAAACGGATTCACGATCGCGGCGCGCTCGACCCGGTCGAAGTGCGCCGAATTCTGCGGGAGGTCGGCGACGCGCTTGCCTACGCCCACGCGCACGGCGTCGTTCACCGCGACATCAAGCCCGATAACATTCTGCTCGACGCGATGAGCAACCGTCCGATGGTCACGGACTTCGGCATCGCGCGGGCAATCAGCGACGGCAGCGCGCGACTCACCGCAACCGGAATCGCGATCGGCACGCCCGCGTTCATGAGCCCGGAGCAGTCTGCGGGCGATCGCGACGTGGACGGCCGCAGCGATCTCTATTCGCTCGGCGTCGTCGCGTATCAAATGCTGTGCGGCGAGCTTCCGTTCAACGCGACGAACACGCCGGCGCTGCTCGTGAAGCATCTGTCGGAGCGCCCCGTTCCCGTTGATCAGCGCGCATCCAACATTCCGCCGGACCTCGCTCGCGCGGTGATGCTGTGTCTTGAGAAAGATCCCGACGACCGGTTTCCGAGCGCGCAGGCGTTCGTCACCGCGCTCGATTCTGGAAACGTTCCGAACCTTCCCGTGCCGCGCCCGACGCAGGCGCCCGCGGCGCAGACGTCGTTTCCGTACTCTCCCACCACGAGCGATCCGGTCGGATCGTACGTCGCGACGAGCGAGGATCGCTCGCGCTGGGAGCAACTCGACGTCGCGAAGTTCCGCCGCAAGCTCGGCCCTTTCATGTTCGTCGGCGCCGCTCTGGTGATCCTCTCGCCGTTCAACGTCGCCCGCAGCGTGTTCGGCGTCTGGGGTTTGTACGCGGTGTACCTCGCGTATCGGTACGCACTGCTGTGGAGCGGCGGCTACGACTGGCATGACGTGTTCCGCCAGCCGCGGCACCGGCTGTTCATGGACGTGATCACCGAGCTCGGCGACGAGGTTCAGGCGTTTTGGAATCCGAGAAAGCGCGTGGAAGTTCGCGAGCGCCATGTCGCGCGGCTCTCCGCACCGGGCATGTTCAGCCCGGTTCCGGTGGGAACGACACCCTCTGTGGGTACGGCAGCATCCGACAGAGCCGCGAGCGTCGCGACTTTTTCGGGCGGCCCGCACGCGGCGGTCACGCGCCGCGCCGCGGACGACTGCAGCGAAATCGTCAGGCTCGTGGAGTCACTGCCCAAAGCCGACCGCGCGCGCATTCCCGATGTGATTTCCACCGCGCAGACGCTCTCCAACAAAGTGCTCGGCCTCGCCGCCGCGCTCGAACAGCTCGATCGCGCCGCCGGAACGGTATCCGGCGAGAAGATCGAGAAGGAAATTTCGCTGCTGGAGTCGCAGGCCAATCCGCTCGACCGCGCAGGAAGTGAGGATCGCGTGCGCAGGCTCGCCGCGCTCAAGCGGCAGCGCCGCAGCGTCGCCGAGCTCGGACGTCGTCGCGGCGAAATGAGCGGCAGGCTGGAGAGCTGCTCGCTCGCGCTGCAAAACATGCGACTCGACGTGGTGCGGCTTCGCACCGGCACGAACGCCGAGAGCTGGGGGCACATCACCTCGATCGCGGATCAGGCGATGTCGCTCGCGCGCGACGTCGACAACGCGGTATATGTCGCCGATGAAATGGCCCGGCTGAATCCCCGCTCGAGCACGCCCCGCACAGAGTCGGGACGGTCGTGACCGAGCGCGACGCGCTGCGCGACCGCGTTGAAGGCGCGGTCGGCGCGCTTTTCGAAATCGAAGATGAGATCGGCCGCGGCGGCATGGCCGTCGTCTATCGGGCACGCGATGTGCGCCTCCACCGGAAGGTCGCGCTGAAGGTTCTTCCGCCGGAACTCGCGTTCCGCGCGGATGTGAAATCGAGGTTCCTGCGCGAGGCGCAGATGTCGGCGCAGCTCTCGCATCCGAACATCGTGCCGATTTTCACGGTGGACGAGATCGACGGCGTCGTGTTTTTCTCGATGGGACTCGTAGAGGGCGAGACGCTCGCGCAGCAGCTTGCGCGCGATCCGCGCCCGCCGCTTGAATCCGTACGCTCGATACTGCGCGAAGTCGCGGACGCGCTCGCATACGCGCACGCGCGTCACGTGGTTCACCGCGATGTGAAGCCGGACAACATTCTCGTCGACGGCGCGACGGGGCACGTGCTCGTGTCGGACTTCGGTATCGCTCGCGCGGCGGAGGGCGACACGCGGCTCACCGTCACCGGAGTCGCGGTCGGCACGCCGGCGTACATGAGCCCGGAGCAGGCAATGGGCGATCGCGACGTCGACGGTCGCGCGGACATCTATGCGCTTGGCGTGGTGGGCTATCAGATGCTCGCCGGCGAGCTGCCGCACAAAGCGGCGAACACACCGTCGATGCTGATGAAACACATCAGCGAGCGGCCGCGACCGCTGGGTGAAGTGCGCCCGGATCTGCCAGCGAATCTCATCTACGCGATCGAGCGCGCTATGCAAAAAGGGCGAGACGATCGCTGGCCTGACGCGACCGCGTTTCGTGATGCGCTCGCGGAGACTGCGCTGGCGCAGCGCTCGTCGCGCGGGGCGCCGCCGGTGCGGAGCGCGGCTCCCGTGCCCGCGTTCGAGCCGGGGGAGGCAGCCGGCGGCATGCCAGCGTATCCGAAGTTTCCCGTGCTGCCGGCCGGATGGATGTTCAATCCCGACACGCGCGAGTACGGCCGCGACGCGCTGCGCGAGTGGAAGGAAGAGACGAAGCGCTGGCGCGAGCGGCACGGACGGCAGGCCGTCATCGGGATCCGGGTCGGCCGGAAAGCGGAGCGGCAAGCGTATCGCGAGGCGCTTCGCGCAGCGCAACCGCCGGAGGAGCGCATCCGCCGCACGCAGGCCGCGATTGCGGGCTGGGTGGGAATGTCGACGTTTTTTTTAATCGTCAACGTGGCCACCCGCAACCGATTTCCGTGGTTCATCTTTCCCACGATGGCCATGGGATTCGGCGTGATGGCGCGAGTATCACGACTCTGGTCCGACGGGATTCCGCTGCGCCGTCTCTTTCGGCCGCAGCCGCCGTCCGCGCCGTACGGCGCAGGCGCGGAATCTCCGTCCGCTGTGCAGCCGCGGGCTCTCGTCTCGTCCTCAATGGGGTATCGCGAACCGCCCGAGCTCGCCGCGATTCCACGCGATGTGCTCGACGGCGCGCACGGCGCGACGATTCGCGAAGCACTGAGCACCAAAGCCACGATCGCCGACGTGCTCGGAAAACTCTCTGCCGCAGACCGGCAGATGCTTCCGGAGATTCAGCCCACCGTGGACGCGCTCGTCGAGCGCGTGCTGTCTCTCGCGCAGGGACTGCACCAGTTGGACGTCGATGCCTCGCCAGCTGCAATCGCGGCACTGGATCGTCGCGTGGCCGACGCGAAAGCGGGTCCGGCGGACTCCCCAGATCTCGAACGGCGCCTGCAGCTGCTGGAGCGGCAGCAGGCGACGCTCAAGGATCTCGCCGCGCGGCGCGGCGCAGTCGCCGATCAGCTTGAGCGCGCGTCGCTAGTGCTGCAGACGATGAAGCTCGATTTGTTCAAGCTGAGGTCGAGCGGACTCGACGCGAAGCTCGACGCGACGACAGGCGCGACGCAGGAAGCGCGGGCACTCTCGACCGACATCGGCCGCGTCCTCGACGCGGCGAATGAGGTGCGGAAACTTTGAACTACGGGGAATGGCGAGTCGTAATTGGCGAGAGCGTGGCGACTTGCGAGTGGCAACGCTCTCGCCAATGACCACTCGCCATTCGCCGTAGTTCCTCCCGCTCCTATCTCTTGAGCAGGGCCGCCACCGCTCCTGCCACCTTCACCGGCGCATCCTCCGGCGAGTAGTGCCTCGCCTCGGGAAGCACCTCGAGCGTCGCCCCGCGAATCGCTGCGCTCAGCCGCTCGCCCAACTCCACGCCGAGCCACGGATCGCCTGCTCCCCACACGATTGACGCAGGCTGGGTGATGTCCGAGAGACGCGCGCCGAGTTCAATGACCGTTGGGTCGCGCATCGCGCGAAGCTGCTGCACCAGCGCATCCACGCCGAGCCGCATCGTGTACGCGCGCAAATAATTATCGAGCGCGTGCCGGCCCGCTTCTTCGTCGGCGAAGCCTTTGAGGAGCGAGCCGTGCACG
>JANYIJ010000100.1 GCA_025362095.1 Gemmatimonadota bacterium
AGAGGGGGAGTCGTTCCGCAACGAACCCGGAATGATCCACCAGATGGAAGCGGTCACTGATTGCGTATTGCTCGAAGCATCGACTCCGCACCTCGACGATGTCGTGCGACTCACCGATCGCTACGGTCGCGAAGGAACCAGCGCGCCATGAAAGTCATCATCCCGCTCGCAGGAAAGGGCACGCGGCTCCGCCCGCACACACTCACGGTTCCCAAGCCGATGCTTCGCGTCGCGGGGAAACCGGTGATGGACTACGTGCTCGACGACGTGCGCAAACTCGGCGACGTCGACGAAGTCATTTACATCACCGGCCATTTGAAAGAAGCCGTCGAGCTGCACGCACGGAGCGCGTATCCCGATATGAAAGCGTCGTTCATCGAGCAGCAGGTGCAGGACGGCACCGCCGGCGCGGTGGGACTCGCGCGATCGCGCGTCGATCAGCCCGTGCTCATCATTTTCGTCGACACGATTTTCGATGCCGATCTCTCGGTGATCAAGACGAGCAACGACGACGGCATTCTCTGGACGAAGGTCGTCGAGGACTGGCACCGCTACGGTGTGATCGTTCAGGACGAGAACGGACACATGACGAAGATCGTCGAGAAGCCATCGACGCCAATTTCAAAATGCGCGAACATCGGGCTGCAGTACATCAAGAACTGGAAACTGCTGTTCGACGGCATCGATCACGTGATGTCCCAGCCCAAGAACAAGGGCGAGTGGTATCTCACCGACGCGTTTCAGTACATGGTGGAGAAGGGCGCGAAGCTGAAGGTGGCCGAGGCCGCGGGGTGGTACGATGCCGGGCAGGTAGACACGATTATCGCGACGAACGGCGTGATGCTCAGCAAAGGCCGCGCGCGAAAGCCCGCGGGGTTGACGGACTGCACCATCGTTGAGCCCGTCTATATAGAAGACGACGTCACGCTCACGGGATCGACGATCGGGCCGAACGTTTCGATTTCAGAAGGAACGAGCATCACGCACTCCAGCGTGCGCGACTCGATCGTCGGCAGGTTGGTGAAGATCGAGAGCAGCGTGCTTGGCGGATCGCTCGTGGGTGATCACGCGGTGATTTCGCGGGTGAAAGGAACGGTATCAATGGGCGAGTACTCCGAGGCCAGGGGGACCGAATGAGCGAACTTTCTCGGCGCGATCTGCTGAAAGGTGCGGCGCTCGCGGGTTTGGGCGTCGCCGCTGGTGGCGCCTTTCAGCCGGCGATCGCAGAGAATATTGACGCGATCGCGCATCCAGATCTCGCGCCGCCGGCGCCGGCGCGCAGGCAGACGATGCGGCGCGTGCCGTTCGAGCGGCACGCGACGGTTCGCATCGGGATGGTGGGCACGGGGTTGCGCGGGCGATCGGTGCTGAACGAGCTGCTCGGGCTGGAGAATGTAAAGATCGTCGCGATCAGCGATGTCGTCGCGGACAAAATGGCGAAGGCCACCAAGATGATCACCGACGCGGGCCACGCGGCGCCGGCGACTTATGGAAACGGCGATCACGCATTTGAAGAGCTCGTGAAGCGCGAAGATATCGACTTCGTTTACACGGCGACGCCGTGGGAATGGCACGTGCCCGTGATGCTCGCCGCGCTGAACGCAGGGAAGCACTGCGGCAGCGAGTGCCCGATCGGCACCACTCTCAAGGATCTGTGGGCGCTGGTCGATGCATCGGAAAAAGCGCGCAGGCACTGCCTGCATCTCGAGAACTGCTGCTACGGCGAGACCGAGATGATGGTGAACCGCATGGTGCACGACGGAGTGTTCGGCGAGATGCTGCACGCCGAGGCTGCGTATCTGCACGACCTGCGCGAGATTCTATTCGAGACACGCGACGAAGGAGTCTGGCGCAGGGCGTGGCACACGCGCGCAAACGCGAACCTGTATCCCACGCACGGGCTCGGGCCGGTGGCGTGGTACCTGGATATTCACGCCGGCGATCGTTTCGATTATATCGCGTCGGTGGCGGGTCCCGAGCGCGGGCTCGAGGTGTATCGCGAGGCCACGGTGAAGGATCACGCCGATCCAAAGTGGCAAGAGCACTATGTGACCGGCGATCACAACACGTCGATCATCCGCACGGTGAAGGGCAGGACGATCATGCTGCAGCACGATGTGTCGAACCCGCGGCCGTACACCCGCCACAATCGCGTGCAGGGTACCAAGGGCGCGTTCGAGGACTATCCGCCGCGCGTGTACGTGGAAGGGCAGAAGGGTGGTGAGCGCTGGGCGACGATCGATTCGTGGAAGGCCACGCACACGCATCCGTTGTGGGCCCAACTTGGTGAGAAGGCCAAGAATGGCGGTCACGGCGGGATGGATTTCGTGATGGCGTATCGTCTCGTGCAGTGTCTGCACGAGGGGCTCGTGCCCGATTACGACGTGTACGATGCAGCCGCATGGAGCGCGCCGTTTCCGCTCACGGAGATGTCGGTCGCGAAGGGATCAGCTCCCATGAAATTCCCCGACTTCACGCGCGGCGATTGGGATAGGGCGCGGGTTTGATAGAGAAAACGACAATTTTGCCGCAGGTCTACGCGGGAACTACGCGGGTCGATCTGCGCGAACCTGCGGCAACCTGCGGCAAGAATTTCTGATGACTAGTGGATTTCGCTTTGCGCCGATCGATATTGGCATCATCGCGGCGAGCATCGTGATTTCGTTTCTGCCCGCGATATTCTTTGCCAAACGCGCGGGACAGAACACGTCGCAGTTCTTCACGGCCGGCCGCTCTGCGCCGTGGTGGCTGGTGGGCGTCTCGATGGTCGCGACGACATTCAGCACCGACACGCCGAACCTCGTCACCAACATGGTGCGAGATGTCGGCGTCTCCGAGAACTGGCTCTGGTGGAGCTTTTTGCTCACCGGCATGCTCACCGTGTTTTTCTACGCGCGACTCTGGCGCCGGTCCGGCGTGCTCACGGATCTCGAGTTTTATGAGATCAGGTACTCGGGAAAGGCGGCGACTGCGCTCCGCGGATTTCGCGCGATCTACCTCGGCCTGTTTTTCAATTGCATGATCATGGCCACGGTGAATCTCGCTGCGGCCAAGATCGCGAACGTGGTGCTCGGCTGGCCCATGGGCCGCACACTCGCCGTGTGCGGCGTGATGACGATCTTTTTCGCGTCGGTCAGCGGACTGTGGGGAGTTCTGGTGACGGACTCGATCCAGTTCATGATCACCATGAGCGGGACATTCGCCGTGACGTACTACGCGCTGAAGCAGCCCGCGGTCGGCGGCATCGCCGGTCTGCTCTCAAAGGTGCCTTCGAAATCGCTTGCGCTTCTGCCCGACTTCGGCGACTGGTCGGTCGCGCTCGCGGTGTTCGTGATTCCGCTTACGGTGCAGTGGTGGTCGGTGTGGTATCCCGGCGCGGAGCCCGGCGGCGGGAGTTATATCGCGCAGCGGATGCTCGCGTCGCGCTCCGAGAAGGACGCCGTCACGGGGACGCTGCTGTTCAACGTGATGCACTACGCGCTGCGGCCCTGGCCGTGGATTCTCACTGCGCTCGCGTCCACGCTCGTGTTCCCAACGCTGCGCGATATCGCGGCGGCGCTGCCGTATGTAGACAAGTCGCTGATTGGGAACGACATCGCCTATCCGGCGATGATGAGCTTTCTCCCGGCAGGATTTCTCGGTCTCGTGGTTGCCGGCACGCTTGCCGCGTACCGCTCGACGATCGAGACGCATCTCAACTGGGGCACGTCGTATCTCGTGCACGATTTTTATCGCCGCTTTCTGAGAAAGGGCGAGAGCGAGAAGCACTACGTGCTCGTGGGCCGGCTCACAACGGCTGGCCTGATGATTTGCGCCGGCCTGCTCACCTACGCACTCGGCACCGCGAAAGAAGCGTTCGACTTGATTCTCTCCGTAGGCGCCGGCACCGGTCTCATCTACCTGCTGCGATGGTTCTGGTGGCGCGTGAGCGCGTGGAGCGAGATCGCGGCGATGGCGAGCTCGTTCATTGTTGCGCTCGGATTTTTCATCGGGCGTAAGAATGGGCTCGATGTTGCACCGCACATTTCGCTGCTGGTGACAGTCGGAGTCACGACTGTCGTGTGGGTCGCCGTCACGCTGCTCGCACCGCCAACGGATCGCGTGACACTCGTGCGCTTCTACGAGCTCGTGCGCCCTTCCGGCGCGGGGTGGGCAACGATACGAAAAGATTCTGCAGCTACACCCGCGCCTGATTCGCTCGCGCAGGGCGTGCTCGGCTGGGTCTGCGGCTGCTCCTTTGTATACTCCGCGCTCTTTGGCACGGGCTCGTTGATCTATGGCAGGATGCCGCAGTTCTATCTGTGGCTCGCCATATTCTCACTGAGCGGCTTTGGTATGTGGCGCGTACTGCGCGGGTTCTGGCCGGCGGGGAAGTGACCGCGCCGCGCGCCGAGTCGCGGGAGTACTTCGTGCCCGGCCGCGTGGAACTCGTCGGAAAACATGTCGACTACGCGGGCGGCCGCTCGCTCACGATCGCGACGGAGCTCGCGATCAAGGCGCGCGCGACGCCGATCGATGAACCCGTGATCCGTTTGCGTCGCGCCGCGGGCGAAGTAGAGATGGACGTCGCACTCTCGCCCGATGCCGTGCCGACGAAGCTTCGCTCGAGCGCGTATGTCACCGCCATCGCGAGAAGGTTTGCACGCGACTTTCCGCACGCGCGGAAGGGAGTCGCAGTCGAGTTGCAGAGCAATCTCCCTACCTCGGCGGGATTGAGCAGCAGCACGGCGCTGGTGGTCACGCTTGCGATGGCGTTCGTCGATGCGAATGATCTCGCGCACGATGAGCGATGGCAGACTGCGGTTCCCACGCCGATCGCATTTGCGGAATACCTCGGCGCGATCGAAACTGGCGCAGCGTACGGAGACTTTCCCGGCGACGGCGGTGTTGGCGTTCGGGGCGGCTCGCAGGATCACGTCGCGATCGTGTGCGGGGAGGAGGGAAGCGCGGGCCAGTTTCGATATCTTCCGGCGCAACTCGAGCGGCGCATCCCGTGGCCCGAGGACTACGTGATCGCGCTCGGTGTGAGCGGCGTGCACGCGACCAAGACCGGCAATGCGCAGGCCGCATACAATCGGCTGGCAGACGCGATGCGGCCGAGGATCGAAGACCGAGGACCGAAGACCGAGCACTCGTCCGAGGTACTCGAACGCCGCGCACAGTTCCGCGAGGAGACCGAGGTGATCGTTCCCGGTGTCGGCGACGCGATCCGCGACCGCGACTGGAGCGAACTCGGACCACTCGTCGATCGCTCTCAGTTCCTCGCCGAGACTGTGCTCGGCAATCAGGTTGCCGAGACGATTCATCTCGCGCGATCGGCGCGTGAGCACGGTGCGATCGCCGCGTCAGCGTTCGGCGGCGGATTCGGCGGCGCGGTGTGGGCGATGGTGGGCGCAGAGGAGGCGGAGCGGTTCTTGGCGGCGTGGCGCGCGGCGTACGATCGAGCGTTTCCGAATCGAAAGTCGCGAGCGAAGTGGTCGGTGACGCGCGCGGCGGGGGCGGCGAGGCGGGTGCGGTAGCTGCGGCGCGGCGTGTTGAACACGATCGCTTGCGCCCGCTGGCATTCAGGACGAGCATCAGTGCACGCATGCAAACCCCACTGACCCCTCTCGAGTTCGCCCGCCGCGCCCGTTCGCTCTACGGTGATCGCCCGGCCGTAGTCGACGGCGACCAGCGCTGGACCTACTCACAGTTCTTTGATCGCTGCGACCGTTGGTCGAGCGCACTCCAACAACTCGGCGTCGCCCCAGGCGACCGTGTCGCATACATCGCGCCAAACACGCACGCGCATCTCGAGGCGTTCTACGCCGTGCCGCAGATCGGCGCCGTGGTGGTGCCGCTCAATTTCCGCCTCCTGCCGAGCGACTGGGTATACCTGGTGAACCACTCCGGGAGCCGCGTGGTCTGCGTGCACTCGGAGTTCCTCGACATCGTGGACGCCGTGCGGCACGAGATGCCCGCCGTCGAGCACTTCGTCGCGCTCGAAGGTGCGAGGGCGGGGTGGCTCGACTATGAGCAACTCGTGGCAGCGGCTTTGCCTGAGTTCGCCCGCGCGGAGATCGCGGAGGGAGCGCTGCTCGCGATCAACTACACGAGCGGCACGACGGCGAATCCCAAGGGCGTGATGATCACGCATCGCAATGCGTGGGTGAACGCGGTCGGCACGCTGCTGCACAGCCCCATGACGTGCGCCGACCGGTATCTGTGGACGCTGCCGATGTTCCACGCCAATGGATGGACGTTTGTCTGGATCGTCACGGCGGCGGGTGGCACGCACGTCTGCGCCAGAAAAGTCGATGCGCCCAATGTGTACCGTTTGCTCGGAACTGAGCGCATCACGATGCTCTGCGCCGCGCCGACCGTGCTCATCATGATCGCGAGCGCACCCGACGAGCTTCGGTTGAACGCACCGCGTGGTGTGCGCGTGGTTACGGCCGGCGCTCCGCCGGCGGCGCATACGATCGAGCGCGTGGAGAACGAGCTGGGCTGGACCATCCTCCAGGTGTACGGACTCACCGAAACGGCTCCGCTGATCAGCGTGTGCGAACCGCGCCCGGAGCACGCGGCTCTCTCACCCGGCGAGCGCGCGAAGGTGAAGGCGATGCAGGGTGTAGAGTTGATCACATCGGGTCATCTCCGTGTGGTTGACGAGCAGTTCGACGACGTGCCGCGAGATGGTGCGACGGTGGGCGAAATCGTCGTGCGTGGCAACGTCGTGATGGAGGGATATTTCCGCGATCCGGAGGCGACGGCGCGCGCGTTCGACGGCGGCTGGTTCCACTCTGGTGACGCGGCCGTGGTGCATGCGGACGGCTACATGGAGATTCGCGATCGCTTGAAGGACGTCATCATCAGCGGCGGCGAGAACATTTCGTCGATCGAGGTGGAAGGAGTTCTCGTGCGTCACCCATCGGTGCACGAAGTGGCCGTGGTGGGAATGCCGCACGAGAAGTGGGGTGAGGCGCCGTTTGCATTTGTGGTGCTCAAGCCCGGCGCGACGCTCACCGAGGACGAACTGCGTGATTTCGCGCGCGCCCGTCTGGCCGGGTTCAAGATTCCGAAGGGCGTGACGATCGTTCCGGAGTTGCCGAAGACCGCAACGGGAAAGATTCAGAAGTACGTGCTGCGCGGCGGGCGGGCGGCGATTACGCGGCAATGAGCTCCGAGAATCGCTATGGCCGCGCGAACCCGTCTTCCTTCAGCAGCGCCTTGTCGAACGTGGCCACCGAGTCGCATCCCGCGGCGGTGGCATCCTCGCGGATGACGTAATCGGCGAAGTCCCCCTTACCCGACGCGAATGCCTCGAGGGCGCGCAAGAGCACATCGCTCGCGCGAAACGTCAGCTGACGCGCGTGCAGCACTTTCCGCAGCATCGCGACGATTTCAGCGTTCGGGAATCGATAGCTGGTAGACAGCACCCACACGACTTCGCACAGCACGATGTCGGAAACGAAGAGCTGCTCGTCCATTCGCCCTGCTCGCGCGATCAGCGAAGTCGCAGCACGAGTCTGCGCTTCGTCGTCCTCGACCAGGAATCGCACGAGGACATTGGTGTCGAGGGCGATCACCGTCCGGTCACCGCTCGCGAGTTGCTGCCGCGCGGATGGCCTGATTCATCTGCTCTACGGTCACGCCGTGCTTTCGCGGGCGCATCGCGCCCTTGAGTTCCATGAGGTCGACCGTGTCTGCCTCGACGACAATGACGCCGCCCTCGATCGCCCGGAAGCTGACCCGGTCGCCCGGCTGCAGGCCGAGTTGCTCGCGCACGGCCTTGGGGAGGGTGATTTGGCCCTTGTATGTCACGGTGGCTTTGGACATGCGCCTTACTCTCTGTAAGATTCCTTACCAAAGGTAATGCGGCCGTATCCTGATGTCAATCGCTACCGCGTTGCGAGCGCCGCGACCTCTTCGCGAACCGGCATCGCAGGAGTCGTTCCGTATCGCGTCACGCAAATCGCCGCCGCGGCGCATCCGAATCGGACCGCCTCCAGGATCTCCGCCCCTTCGGCGAGCGCCACTGCGAGCCCGCCATTGAACGCGTCGCCCGCGCCGGTGGTTTCCAGCACCGTCCCTGCGTGGAACGCCGGAACGTGCTCCGTAATTGTGGCTGTCTTGACGAGTGCGCCGCCCTCGCCGAGCGTCACGATCACGCCGCGTGCCCCCCGGGCGAGCAACACTTCGGCCGCCCGCGCCGCACTCTCTGCGTTTGTCACTCTCACGCCGGTGAGTTGCGTCGCCTCGGTCTCGTTCGGCGTGATGTAGCCGCACAGCGGGTAGATGTCATCGTCGAGCAGCTGTGCGGGCGCAGGATTCAGGATCGTCGGGACGCCGAGGCTCGCGGCGAGCGCGAGCCCGTGTCGCACGATGCCCGTCGGCAGCTCGAGGCAGGTCATGAACATCGCCGACTCAGCGATCGCGTCGTGCGCCATGTCGATTTCGTCACGAGTGATATGAAAGCCAGAGCCGGGCACGACGACGATCGCGTTGTCGCCTGTCTTTTCATTCACCGTGATCGTCGACGATCCGGTATCGAACTCCGCGGTATCTATCACGAACCGCGTGTCGATCCCTTCGTCGGCCCACGTGCGTCGCGCGAGGTTGCCGAACTCGTCGAGTCCGATCTTGCTGATGATGCTCACGCTCGCGCCGAGGCGCGCGGCGGCGACGGCCTGGTTGGAACCCTTGCCGCCCGGGCCCATGCGAAACGCGCTGCCGAGCACCGTCTCGCCCCACATCGGCAGGCGGTCAGCGCGGAAGGCGAGGTCGGCGACGAACGTGCCGGCGATCGTGATGCGCGCCGGAGCGCCTGCCCGAGCTAGCAGCAGCGCGACCCCGGCGTTGAGTAGCGCGCGGTCAGCTGCTCGTCGAGAAACTCCCACTCGGTCAGCACCGTGCACTCGCGGTGCTTCTCCGCCATGTGGCGCAGATACGCGGAGTAGTCCGGCGCACCGATGATGCGCCGGACCACCGCGTTGATGCGCGCGAGCGTCGTTTCGGTCTTCGGTCCTCGGTCTTTGGTCACTGTTTCGCCTTGCTCCCGTTGGGACCGATCGTCGTCTCCCACAACTTGAAGATGCGATTGAATTCATCGGTCCAGCTCGCGGGCCGAGTGAAGCCGTGGTTCTCGACCGGGTAAGCGGCGAGATCCCAATTCGTTTTTCCGAGTTCGATCAGCCGCTCCTGAAGCCGCACGATGTCCTGAAAGTTCACATTCGTGTCGACCATGCCGTGCAGCATCAGCAGCGGATCTTCGAGGCCTTCCGCGTGGAAGATCGGCGACGAACGCTGATAGGCAATGCTGTCGTTCTGCGGAAGATTCAAAATCTGTCCCGTGTAGCCGTGATTGTAGTGCGCCCAGTCGGTGACGCTGCGAATCGCGGCGCCGGCGCCGAAATACTTCGGAGCAGTAAAGAGCGCCATCAGCGTCATGAAGCCACCGTACGAGCCGCCGTACATGCCAATGCGCTCGGGGTGGATTCCATAATTCTTCGTGAGGTACTTGGAGCCGTCGACCTGGTCAGCCAGATCGCGGCCGCCCATGAACCGATAAATGGCGGTGCGCCAGTCGCGCCCGTAGCCCGCGCTCGCGCGATAATCGATGTCGAGCACGGTGTAGCCCTTGGACGCGAGATAGTGATTGAACATGTACTCGCGCGGATATGCGTTCTTCCAAAAATGTCCGACGTTGTGCAAATATCCCGCCCCGTGCACGAAGATCACGGCCGCGCCATTCGACTTGGCGCCCATGTCCTTGGGACGATAGATGTGCGCCGGCACCATCACGCCATCGCTGGCCGGAATCATCACGATCTCGGGGTTCAGCCATTTGAACGACAGCCACTCGGCAGTCGGCGAGCTCGTCATCTGCGTGCCCTTCGCGCCGGCGGCGCCGAGGTAAATCTCGCTCGGATGATTCACGAACGAGAGGTTGTCGGCCATCTGCGATTCATTGGGCGAGAGAATCACCTGATGGCCGCCTGCGCCAACCGTGAGCTTCGTTCGCGCGCCCCCAGCGATCGGCATCTTCCAGAAGTCATTGTCGTACGGCGACGTCTCGCTCGAGTGAAAATAGAAACTCTGTTTGTCTGCCGAGAGCGCGACGTCGTAGATCTCGAACTTGCCGTTCGTGAGTGCGCGGCGGTCGCTGCCGTCTGCCGCGGTGGACCAGAGCTGGGCGAAGCCCGTGGCCTCGGAGCCGAAATAAATTCTGCGATCGTTATCGTAGAAACCCATGCAGCCCTGATTGCAGGGGCCGCCAGTCCACGCGGTGTCGCGAAGGGTTTCGATGATTTTGATATTGCCCGTTGCAGCATCGACAACGGAGATCTCGCGCGTCTTGAAGTTGTCGGCCTGGCCGACCACGATAGCCGCAGTTCCGGCGTCGTTCCACGTGGCGATGTTCGCGTTGGCGGCATTCGCTTCTTCACTCGCGATCGGCTTGAGCCACTTCACATCGCCGCGCGGAAGTGATTGATAGCCGAAGCGCGTCGCGTTCTGAGCGTCGCCGACTTTCGTGCGGTTGGGAATGTCCTCGGTGAAGCCGCTCGCCGTCACATAGTTGGGGACGTTGCCCGTGCGCGCGTCGGCGGGAGCGGTAGTGGTGGTGAAGAGCACCGCGCTGCCGTTCGGACTCACCGAGATGTTCGCGACGCGCTCGTTGGCGGCGAGATTCACCGCCTTCAATCCGGTTGCAGGGCGCGCAGCAGTTTCGACGCGACGAATCGAGTCGGCGCGCGCGATGTCCTTGATCGCGTCGAGGAGTTCGAGCTGATCGGCTTCAAGACGGCCACGCTGCGTGTTCAGCGCCGGGCCGCGACCCTGTGGGGGAGCTGCGCCGCCTGCGCCGCCGCCACCACCGCGCGCGCCACGTCCCCCGCCGCCGCCGCCGCCCGCTCCGCGACCGCCGGCCGCTGCAGCGGCAGCAGCATTTGCGTCAGCGGTGCGAATGTCGGTGAGCTGAGTGGTGCTGCCGTTCGTGATGTCGATGGAGAACGCGTTGCCGTCGCGGACGAACATCACCTTGGAGCCATCGGACGAGAAGCGAGGATTCGTCTCCGCTGCCGCAGTCTCCGTGAGGTGCCGCGCGGTGGAGCGGCGCATGTCCACCACGTAGAGGTCGCCGGCAAACGCGACGACTTTCATCGAGCGATCCTTCGAGTACGCGCCGTCGGCGAGCAGCGGGCCGACGGAATCGGACTGCGCAGGTGTGACCGTTTCAGGCTTTGCGCCGGCCTGTGCGCGGATGCGATACGGCTTCAGCGCGTCGCGGAAATCGGAACCGGGCGGGAGCCATGAGAAGTAGATCCACTGGCCGTCGGGAGTCCAGCGGATTTGCGCGGGCTCGCGGCCGTAGATCTCGGGGCCGCGCATCATGTTCTTGATGGTGAATTCGAACTTGACCGCGGACTGCGCGCTCAGCTGTGAACTGCAAACAGCGAGTGGTAAGACGCAAGACAGAAGGCGGCGGACTGAAGACATGCACAATGGCCTAGTTGGGGTCACGGCTGGGCGGAGGCGGTGCGGGCGTGGAAGGGGACTTCGGTGCTGACGGCCGGCCTGCTGCCGTTTATAACTCCGAGCCACACGCGCGCCGAGTCGGCGAGAATGACGATCACTGCAATCATGAAGACCGCCACGACTGCGGCGTCGAGGCGGTCGTTGAAAATCATTCTGGACGCTTCGAACGCGTTCTTGGCGCCGGCGGGAAGTGCGCCGCCGGCCACGATAGAAGCAAGTGAGTTCGCATGCGAAAGAAATCCGAGCTTTGGATCTGCCGAGAAAATTTTCTGCGATCCGCCGGTGAGCGCGACGATCGAGAGCCAGGTGAGCGGGATGATGGTGATGAACGAGTACTTCACCTTGCCCATCCGGATGATCACCGTCGTGCCGACGCAGAGTGCGATCGCTGCGAGAAGCTGATTCGAAATGCCGAAAATCGGCCAGAGGAGATTCACACCGCCGAGCGGATCTGTCACGCCCTGGTAGAGGAAATATCCCCACGAACCCACGACAATCGCACTCGACAGGAGAATGGCGGGATACCAGTTCGTTCGCCCGAACGGTTTCCAGATGTGCTTGCCCAAATCCTGAAGCATGAAGCGACCCACGCGCGTACCTGCGTCGAGCGTCGTCAAAATGAAGAGCGCCTCAAACATGATCGCGAAATGATACCAGAGGGCCATCGAGCCGTCGCCGCCCAGCACCTTCGCGAAAATATTCGCCATGCCAACTGCGAGGGACGGTGCGCCGCCCGTGCGTGAGAGCAACGACGTCTCGTGCACTTTCGCTGCGAGCGCGGTCATCTCGGCGGGCGTGATAACAAATCCCCACTGCGTGATCACTTGCGATGCGCTCTCGACCGTGGTGCCGATCAAACCCGCCGGCGCGTTGATCGCGAAGTACGTGCCCGGCGTGAGGATGCAGGCCGCAATCAGCGCGAGCGTGGCGACGAGCGACTCGCTGAGCATTGCGCCGTAGCCGATGAAGCGCGCGTCCGCTTCATTCGCAAGCAGCTTGGGCGTGGTGCCCGATGAAATCAGCGCGTGGAATCCGCTGATCGCACCGCAGGCGATCGTGATGAACACGAACGGGAAAACTTTTCCGGCGAACAGGGGGCCGGTGCCGTCGATGAACCGCGTGGTGGGCGGCATCTGCAGCGGCGGGAGCAGAATGAAGATTCCGCCCGCGAGCGCGACGACTACGCCGATCTTCACGAACGCCGAGAGATAGCCGCGCGGCGCGAGGAGCAGCCACACGGGCACGACCGATGCGAAGAACGCGTAGACCACGGTGGCGATCGCGAGCTGGATCGCCGTAAGCGTGAAGATCGGCGCGAGCGTCGGGCTGTCCGCCACCCAGCGACCCGCGAACAGCGAGATGGCGAGCAGGATCACTCCGATCGCCGTCGTCTCCAGCACACGGCCCGGACGCACGTAGCGCATCCAGAGTCCCATGATGATCGCGATCGGAATCGTGAGGCCGAGCGTGACGGTTCCCCATGGGCTCGACCGCAGCGCATTCACCACGATCAGCGCGAGGACGGCCATCAGAATGATCATGATGCCAAACGTGGCGACGAGCGCGGTGAATCCGGCGATCGGCCCGATCTCTTCTTTCGCCATCTGGCCGAGGGATTTTCCGTCGCGGCGCGTGGAGGCGCAGAGGATCACGCAATCTTGCACCGCACCGCCGAGCGCGACGCCGACCACGATCCAGATGAAGCCCGGCAAAAATCCAAACTGCGCGGCAAGTGTAGGACCTACGAGCGGGCCGGGGCCTGCGATCGCGGCGAAGTGCTGGCCGAAGACGATCCACCTGTTGGTGGGAACGAAGTCGCGGCCGTCGGCGAGCCGTTCTGCAGGCGTCTGCCGCGCGGGATCGAGCGCGAAGATTTTTGCGGAGATGATCTTGGAGTAAAAGCGGTATGCGATCGCGTAACTGCAGATCGCCGCGGTGAGCAGCCAGCCGGCGGAGACATGTTCGCCTCGCTGGAGCGCAAGGAAGCCGAACGCGCCGGCGCCGAGGAGGGCGACGCAGGACCAGAGGAGAGCTTTCAGGATTCGCATGGGAGAGAATGTGCGGTTCCGCTCGCCATAGCCGCAACCATATAGATAGGTGGGAAGCGATTATCTTTCGGACGCGTAAACAACCTCTTACAACGGGACAGATGACCCGATCGCTGAGGATTGCCGGGGTTTTCTCCCTCCTGCTCGCAGGGTGGGCGGGAAGCCTTCAGGCGCAGCAAAAGAAGCCCGATGCTGGGAACAAACCGCAGCCGCCGCTCTCGCCGATGGCGTCGCAGAAAGTGATGGTGCTGCCGGTGCAGCTGTTGCGGGCTGACAGCGGCGCGTGGGTGGATCAGAGCAAGTGGGAGAAGTTCCGCCGGGAGCTCGACGATTCGATCGCGTCGGCGATCGCGAACCGCGGGGTGGGGAAGACGTGGAAATACGCGTCGGACGTGGTGCGGATCGCGAAGCGGAATCCGGAGTACGTGAACGACGTGTACTCGATGGGCGTGCAGCCCATGCGGGCGGTGAAGTACAAGATCGGCGAGCCGATCCCGGATCTGCTCAACAACAACCTGCGGCTTTTGATCGGCATTGCCGATACTCGATATGTGCTCCTGCCCGTGGAAGTCTGGTTTGCGCGGAAGGGCCCGCAGCAGATCGCGGTGCTGAAGCTGGCGATGGTGGATGGGAGAGGGGGCACGTTTGTCTGGATGGGCGAGGTGGGGACAGATCCCGCGACGTCGTTCACGCCGGCGCTGATCAGTTCACTCGCGGCGCGCGTCGCGGATCTGGTTGTGGCGCCGTAACACCAAATATTTTCCCGAGAACATGACTCGTTCAGTCACACTGATTCCAGGCGACGGCATCGGGCCGTCGATCACCGACGCCACCGTTCGTTTGCTCGACGCGGCGGGCGCGGATATTTCGTGGGACCGCCAGCTCGCGGGCGCGGCGGCGGTCGCGGCCGTCAACGATCCGATTCCGGAGGCGACGCTCGCGAGCATCAAAAAGAACAAGCTCGCGCTCAAGGGTCCGCTCGAGACTGCTTTGGGAAAAGGTTTTCGCTCGATCAACGTCGCGCTGCGGCAGGCGTTTGAGCTGTACGCGAATGTGCGGCCTGCGAAAACGGTGCTCACCGGGCTCAAGTTCTCCGGCGTCGATATCGTGCTCGTGCGCGAGAACACCGAAGGGCTGTATATCGGCATCGAGAACTACATCAAGATTGGCGACGATCCGATGGCGGCCGCGCAGTCGATGGCGGTGATCACGCGGTTCGGATCGGAACGGATCATCCGATATGCGTTCGAGTACGCGAAAGCGCACGGGCGGAAGAAGGTCTCGCTCGTGCACAAGGCGAACATTTTGAAATATTCGCAGGGATTGTTCCTCGAAGTTGGACGCTCGATCGCGAAGGAATATGAAGGCGTTGTGGCGTGTGAGGAGAAGATTGTCGATGCGTGCGCGATGGAGCTCGTGATCAAGCCGGAGCGCTTCGACGTGATCGTCACGACGAATCTGTTCGGAGATATTCTCAGCGATCTCACCTCAGGACTCGTCGGGGGGCTCGGCCTCACGCCCGGCGCGAACATCGGCAAAGACGTGGCGATCTTCGAGGCCGTGCACGGAACGGCACCCGATATCGCCGGCAAGGGAATCGCGAATCCCACGGCAGTGATGCTCGCTGCATGCCAGCTGCTCGATCATATCGGCGACACGCCGCGCGCGTCGCGCGTGAAGAATGCGATCGAGAAAACGCTGCGCGAGCGCACCGCGCTCACCGGCGATGTCGGCGGCACCGCCACCACGGAGCAGTTCACCGACGCCGTCATCGGCAACCTCAGCGCGGCCTGATGGCGTTGCGCCTGCTTCACGTCTCCGACCTGCATTTCGGCCGCTCGAGCGTGGCGGCGCAGGTGGAAGGCGTGGAGCGGTTGTTCGAGAGCGAGCAGTTCGATGCGATCGTCATCTCGGGCGATCTCTCGCAGTGCTCGCGCCGGCGCGAGTTGGAGCGCGCGAGAAAATTCGTCGACGACGCGGCGCGTCACGCGCCCGTGCTGGTCATTCCGGGCAATCACGACACCGCGTGGTGGACGGCGCCGTTGGGACTCGGCTCGGTGCGCGCGATGACCGCGCGCTATCGACAGTATGTGAACGAGGAGTTGGAGCCGGTGTTGCACATTCCCGGCGCGACGATTGTAGGACTCAACTCCTCGCACGGGATTCGCGCGTACACGCTCACGGCGCGACCGCGCGATCTATCCGTAGTGGGCGCGGTGGTTACGGCGCAGTGGGACAAGGCGAAGCATGCATTTGCGCAAGCACCGAAAAAGGACGTGAAGGTGCTTGTGATTCATCACAACCTGCTGCGTGGTGAAATCTCGAATCGCTGGGGATTGGCCAACCGCGCGAGTGGAATCGAAAACGCCGTTGCGACCGGAGCGCAGATCGTGCTATGCGGGCACGACCATCAGGCCGCCGTCGATTGTGTCGACCTGAACGGGAAGCGGACGGTGGTGGTGTGCGCGAGCACGCTGACGACGCGCGTTCGCGGCGGCGGGCCGGGGGCGATCAACGTGCTGGAGATCGATGATCAAACGGTGCAGGTGAGCGTGATGCAGTGGAGTGATCAGGAGAAGGCATTCACGCGGGCGATCTGGTCGAAATACTCGCGATGACATCACTACCGGAAATAGTCGACAACCCCTCGAATACGCTGCACGACATGATACGTACGATCCGCCGCGCAGTCCGTGACGCTATCGCAGCGCGAGCCGCCCAGCCGAAACACAGCGTACGAATCGCGCGACCGTCGCGAGCGCGGCGCGCGGCGCGCACGCACCCGGACGACGAACCGATCGCGATGGAGCTGCAGCTGTGGCACGGCCGCCTGAATGCCAAGCGATTCGACGACGCGCTTTCGACGATCCCGGTTCGGGTCTTGCGGCGCATGCGGTCGCGACTCGGCCACTACGCGCCGGCCCAGCGTGGTCAGCCAGCCGAGATCGCGATATCGACGCGCCACGTGAAGCGGCACGGGTTCGAACAGGCGCTGCAAACGCTGCTGCACGAGATGGTCCATCAATGGCAGGACGAAATGAAACTGCCGCTCGGCCACGGGCCCGACTTCCGGGAGAAGGCACGCGCAGTTGGGATCACCGCACGCGCCAAACGTTCTGTGGACTGATATCTTTCGGCATGTCCTCTCACGACAACGACACCCATCTCGCCTCGCCGCAGCTGAAGCCGCGCGACGGCGATCTTTTCAATATCGACGCCGCTCTCACCGAAGAAGAGCGCGCAGTTCGCGATTCGGTTCGTCGCTTTGTGGACGAACAGGTGCTCCCGATCATAGGGGAGCAATATGTGAAAGGCGGTTTCCCCAAGGAACTCGTCGCGCCGATGGCCGAGCTCGGGGTGTTCGGCGCAAACCTTCCCGAGAAGTACGGCTGCGCCGGGCTCAACAATGTGAGCTACGGGCTCATCATGCAGGAGCTCGAGCGCGGCGACAGCGGCATTCGCTCGTTCGCGTCGGTGCAGGGCGCGCTGGTGATGTATCCCATTTATGCTTTCGGCAGCGAAGAGCAGAAAATGACGTGGCTGCCCCAGATGGCGAAGGGCGAAGTGATTGGCTGCTTCGGACTCACCGAGCCCGACTACGGATCGAATCCGGCGGGAATGATCACACGGGCCCGTGAGCAGAAAGACGGATCGTGGATTCTGAATGGCAGCAAGATGTGGATCACGAACGGATCCACGGCGCAGGTCTGCGTGGTGTGGGCGAAAACCGCTGACAATGATGCAGACGGAAAATCGATCCGCGGCTTCATCGTGCCCACGGATTCGAAAGGATTCAGCGCAAAAGATCAAAAGGGAAAACTTTCACTGCGCGCGTCGGATACGAGCGAACTCGTGTTCAGCGATGTGAAACTGCCGGCCGATGCGATCCTTCCCGGCTCCGGCGGTCTCAAGAGCCCGCTCATGTGCCTCACACAGGCGCGCTACGGAATTTCCTGGGGCGCGCTCGGCGCCGCGATGGCGTGCTACGAAGAAGCGCTCGCGTACGCCAAGCAGCGTGTGATGTTCGACAAAGTCATCGCGCAGTTCCAGATCCAGCAAGTGCGGCTGGCCGAGATGGTGACGGAGATCATCAAGGGACAGCTGCTCTCACTTCATCTGGGAAGGATGAAGGACGCTGGGACGTTCAATCCGCAGCAGGTGAGCGTGGCGAAGAGGAACAATGTCGATATCGCGACGAACATCGCTCGCGAGGCGCGCAGACTACTCGGGGCGAACGGGATTTTGGCCGAGTATGCCTCGATGCGGCATATGGCGAATCTTGAGAGCGTGTACACATACGAAGGGACTCATGATGTGCATTCGCTCATCATCGGGCAGGCCGTTACCGGCTTTAATGCTTTCAAATAGCTGGAGCTAAACCCGCGATTTCATCAACGGCGTCCTGATCGCCCGCTGAAGCCACGCGGGCAGATACTTGATCAGAAGCACGATGAACTTGTAGCGGGCGCTGGGGATGCAGACCGGCGGGCCGTTCCTCGCGGCCTGCGCGATTGAGTCGTCAACGACGCGCGTCGCCTCGAGCCACAAAAATCCAGGAGTCGATTTCATATCGATCGCGGCGCGGTCGTGGAACTCGGTATGCGTGAAGCCGGGGCAGAGCGCCTGCACGTGCACGTTCGTGTTGAGCAATTCGGAAGCGAGGCCCTCGCTGAACACCCGCAGATACGCCTTGGTCGCGCAGTAGTTCGTGTTGCCGGGGCTGTGAATAAAGCTCGCGACGCTCGAGACATTGATGATCGTCCCGCTGTTGCGTTCGATCATTCCGGGAAGCGCGGCGCGCGTGAGAAGCATCGGCGCCATCACGTGGAGCTCGAGCATCGTCGCCTGCTCGGCTACGGGCCGGTTCGCGAGTTTCCCCTTGCTCCCGAAGCCCGCGTTGTTCACGAGGCAGTCGAGCCGCTCCATCTGTGAAATGCGGTTCGCGACCGAGCGCATTCCTTCATCGCGAGCGAGATCGGCCGCCATTCCCTCGGCGTTGATCCCGTACTGCAGGGAGAGTTCGTCGGCGAGCTGACGGAGGCGCACGCCGTCGCGGGCGACGAGCAACAGATCATGCCCGCTCGCCGCGAGCCGCTGCGCGAACACTTTTCCGATCCCCGCAGAGGCGCCGGTGATCAGCGCAACGGGCCGTTCTGTAGGGGATTCGGTGGCATTCATGTGCAAGAAGCTACCACCAATCGGACGCTTTTGTAGCATCGCCCCAGCAACTACCTTTCCCCTGTGAAAATCGCCGTCCTTATCAAGCGCGTCCCCGACATGGACGTCCGCTTCAAGATCGCCCCGAGTGGCACAGCCGTCGACGAATCTGGGCTGAAATTCGACATCAGCGACTTCGATGGCTACGCCGTCGAAGCAGCGCTCCAGCTCAAAGAAAAGCAGGCCGATCCTGCTGCGAGTGAGGTCGTCGTGATCTCACTTGGCCCCGATGTTGTGCAGGAAACACTGCGCAAGGCGATGAGCATGGGTGCAGACCGCGCCGTTCAGCTCAAGCATGACGCGCCGTTGCACGACAGTTACGCGATCGCGACCGCGCTCGCCGCCGAGTTGAAGGGCGGTGCGTATGATCTCGTGATGTTCGGCAGGATGTCGATCGATACGGCAAACCAATCGACCGGCACTATCGTCGCCGAGTTGCTCGGCCTTCCGATCGTCACGGCGATCTCGCAACTGACAGTCAACGGCGGACAGGTGACAGCGCGCCGGGAACTGGAAGGAGCGTACGAACTGATTGCCTGTCCCCTGCCGGCTGTAGTCTCGATTGACGAAGGCATCGCCAGGCCTAGATACCCATCGTTGAAGGGCATCATGGCGGCCAAAAAGAAGCCGCTAGAGACCAAGCCCGCGCAGGTGGGCGAAGAGCGCTACAAGCTCGACAAAATGGAATTGCCGCCAGAGCGCGCTGCGGGCCGGATCATTGGTGAAGGGAAGGACGCGGTGCCCGAGCTCGTGCGGCTGCTCAAGGAAGAGGCGAAGGTACTCTGATGGCGAACACGAACGTTTTCGCATTCGCGGAGTCACGGGGCGGCGAGCTGCGGCGCGCGGGACTCGAGGCGGTGACCGCGGCGCGACAGGTCGCGGATTCGACGGGCGGTCAGGTTCACGCGATGCTGGTGCGGAGGCCGGAAGCCGGAGGCGCCGCAGCCGGAAACAGCGTCGCCGCGCTCAAGGCGCACGGCGCAGATGTCGTGCTGCTGCTCGAACATGAGGGCTTTACGAACTACAATCCGGAGGCGATCGCCGCGACTGTGGCCGCCCGTCTGACTTCGGGCGCGTATCGCGCGGCGATTTTCGTGGCGAGCGCGCAAGGGCGCGATCTCGCCCCGCGCGTCGCGGCCAAATGTCAGTGGCCGATCGCATCCGACGTCACCGAGTTCGCTGTCGGTGCTGATTCGGTAAAGGTGAAACACCCCGGCTATACCGGAAAAGTAATTCAGTCGTTCACGCTGAGCGCGGCGACGGCGATCGTCTCGCTGCGCCCCGGCGCCGTGCTTCCCAAGAAGCCGGACGCCGGAGGCGCGGAAGCCGGAGGCGTGGTGGAAGCGATCTCGCCGGCCATTGATCCCGCGAGCGTGCGCGTCGTGGTCACGTCCACCGCGCAAAGCGAGGGCGCGAAACTCGACCTCGGCGAAGCGCCGGTGATCATTTCGGGCGGCCGCGGATTGAAAGAGGCTGCAAACTTCAAACTCGTCGAAGATCTCGCTGCTGCATTCGGAAACGCCGCTGTGGGCGCGACTCGCGCGGTAACCGATGAAGGATGGCGTCCGCACAGCGATCAGATCGGCCAGACAGGCCGTCTCGTGAGCCCGCAGCTGTACATCGCGTGCGGAATCTCGGGCGCGATCCAGCATCTCGCCGGCATGCGCACGTCGAAGACGATTGTCGCGATCAATCGCGATAAAGAGGCGCCGATCTTCAAAGTTGCCGACTACGGAATCGTCGGCGATGTGCTCGAGATTCTCCCGGTGCTGACGGCAGCGGTGAAGGAAGCCAAGAAGGGCGCGTGATGGGTTCCTGGAGCGCCTCGAGCGTGCTGTTCACGATTGTCGTCGTGGCCGCGTTCGGCTTCTTCTCGTACAACGTCCAGCGCCTCGTCGGCGAGCTGCAGCTCGGCCGGCACGACGACTCGCGCTGGAACGATCTTCCGCGGCGTTTCTGGAATTTTCTGCAGATAGGAATCTTCCAGAAGAAGATCTTCCGCGATGGCGTCGCTGGCCCGATGCACGCGGCGATTTTCTGGGGATTTTGCGTGCTCACGCTCGGTACGATCGAGATGATCCTCGGCGGGATCGCGCCGGGCTTTTCGTTCGCGCCGTATGTGCCGGCGCCAGTGTACGCGTTCTACGAGATGAACCAAAATCTCTGGGGCGCGCTGGTGCTCGCCGCGGTTTCGTTTGCGCTCTTCCGCAGAATCACCAAGCGCGTCAAGCGGCTTCAGGGCAAAGAAACGCACGCCGACGATCCGCTGCTGATCCTCTCGTGGATCGGAGCGCTGATGATCACGATGTTCGCGTCGCACGCGACCACTGGAATCGTGCACGATCTTTTCTGGTGGTCGCACGCGCTGCTCGTCCTCGGATTCCTGAACTACCTGCCGTACTCGAAACATCTGCACGTGGTAGTCTCGTTGCCGAACGTGTTCCTCTCGAATACGAGCGGCCCCGGTGTGATCGGCGCGATGCGGCCGATGGATCTCGAGAGCGACATCGCGGTCTTCGGCGCCAAGGACGTCACCGATCTCTCGTGGAAGAGCCTGCTCGACGGCTTCGCCTGCACTGAGTGCGGCCGCTGCACGAGCGTCTGCCCGGCGAACCTCACCGGCAAACTGCTGAACCCGCGGAAGATCGTGATCAACGTGCGCGAGCGGCTCGAGGCCGAAGCCAAGGGCGATCACTCGAAGACGCTGCTCGACGATTTCATCACCGAGGAAGAACTCTGGAGCTGCACCACCTGCCGTGCGTGCGTGCAAGAATGCCCCGTGAGCATCGATCAGCTCAGCGTCATTCTCGAACTGCGCCGCAACCTCGTGCTCGGTGAGTCGCGTTTTCCCGAAGAAGTGATGCCCGCGTTCGAGTCGATGGAGCAACGCGGCTCGCCGTGGGCGTTCGATCCGGGTGATCGCGGGAAGTGGGCCGCTGGATTGGACATTCCGACGATGGCCGAGATGGCCGGGCGCAACCAGCGGCCCGAGGTGCTCTACTGGGTTGGGTGCATGGGGTCGTTTGACGATCGGGCGAAGAAGACGACCGTTGCGTTCGCGAAAATATTGAAGGCCGCGAACGTGAACTTTGCAATTCTCGGGCAGGAGGAGAAGTGCAACGGCGACGCCGCGCGCCGAATGGGAAACGAGTATCTGTATCAGATGCTCGCGAAGGAGAACATCGAGACGCTCGAGCGCTACGGCGTGAAGACCGTCGTAACCGCGTGCCCGCACTGCTTCCATCAGATCGGCAATGAGTACCCGCAGTTCGGCGGGAACTACGATGTGGTGCATCACTCGACGTACATCGAGAGCCTGATGGCGGCTGGGCGTGTACCGCTCCGTGACGATCTGCATGAGCCGGTTCGCACGTTCACGTATCACGACTCATGCTATCTCGGCCGCTACAACGATGTATACAGTGCGCCGCGCGAGACGCTGAAGCGCGCGCTGCCGATGCTCAATCTCGTGGAGATGCCACGCTCGAAGGATCGCGGCTTGTGCTGCGGCGCCGGCGGCGGGCGGATGTTCATGGAAGAGAAAGTCGGCAAGCGCATCAACGCCGAGCGCGCCGAAGAAGCACTGGCCACGGGCGCCGATGCGATCGCGGTCGCATGTCCGTTTTGCATGACGATGATGGCGGACAGTGTGAAGTCGCGGGATTCGCACGTCGATGTCTATGACGTGGCGGAAGTGGTGGCGGGGCGGCTGGCGTAGGGCTCGCTCGATGACCGCCGAGTCCTATCATCGCCTTTCGCTCGATCGTGTCGAGCGCGCCGCTGGTGCGATCGATCCCGTATTCCTTCGCTCGCCGCAGTTCGTGTGCGAACCGCTCGGCGACGCCCTCGGCGTGCGATGCGCGCTCAAGGTCGAATCGACAAACCCCATCCGCTGCTTCAAGGGGCGCGGCGCGGACTGGCTCGTGTCGCAGGCGCAGCCCGGCGAACCGCTGATCTGCGCGAGCGCCGGCAACTTCGGCCAGGCGATGGCGTACGCGGGGCGCGCCCGAGGCGTGCCAGTGACCGTCTATGCGAGCGTTCGCGCGAATCCGCTCAAGCTCGAGCGCATGAGAAAGCTCGGAGCGACGCTCGTCCTGCACGGCGACGACTTCGACGCCGCGAAGGCCGAGGCGCGGCGCGCGGCGGCTGCGTCGGGCGTTCGATTCGTTGAGGACGGCCTCGACGTCGAGACGCTCGAAGGTGCGGGCACAATCTCGCTGGAATGGCTCGGCGCAGCGGAGTTTCCGGACGTGCTGCTCGTCCCGCTCGGCAACGGCGCACTGTTCACCGGTGTTGCGCGCGTGATCAAGGCACGGCGCCCTGGCACACGCCTGATCGCGGTCCAGGCCGCGGGCGCGCCCGCAATGGTGGAGTCTTGGCGGGCGGGGCGCGTGATCGAGCACGACCAGCTTGATACGATCGCCGATGGCATTGGCGTGCGCGTGCCCATTCCGCAATCGCTGGACGATTTGCGCGGGCTGATCGATGAGGCGGTCCTCGTGAGCGAAGAGTCGATCGTCAAGGGAATGCAGCTCATCCATCGGCACGCGGGACTCGTTGCCGAACCTTCAGCGGCCGTGGGAGTCGCAGCGCTGCTCGAGTGCGCAGCGGAGTTCCGCAATGCGCTTGTTGGCACCATTATTTGTGGCGGCAACCTCACCCCCGAGCAGATGAGGGAGTGGTTGTAGCTTTACCGTACGCGAACCGTATTTCCACTCCGGAGCAAACGCCCATGCGTCGCCGTATCCTGCTCGCTGCACTCTCGCTGGTACCAGCGATCACGCTGGCACAGACCTATCCGAGCACCACGGATCCGCGCGCGAACCTGAAGCCAGGCCGATTCGACGCCGGTGAGGCCGCGAGCGGGATGAAACTGGTCTCGCTCACGCCTAAGCCGGTGCAGTTCGACACGGCGCGCGGACTGACGTTCGCGAACTCCGACATGGCGTTCTCCGGACATCTCGTGGTCCAGGGGAACTTCGCCGGCTTCACGATTTGGGATGTCAGCAACGCCGCGAAACCGACCGTCGTCTCCGTGACGAGGTGCTTCACCTCGCAGGGCGATCCGTCCATTGTCGGCAACCTGCTCTTCGTGAGCGCCGAGGGTGGCGGTAACCGCGTCGACTGCGGCGGCGATGGCGTGAAGGATCCCAAGGATCACTTCGCCGGCGTCCGCATTTTCGACATTTCTAAACCCGAAGCGCCGAAGCTCGTGAAGAACGTGCAGACCTGCAAAGGCTCGCACACGCACACGGTGGTGCCGAGTACGAAAGACAAGAACATCATCTACCTGTACGTCTCGGCAGTGGGCGGGGCGCGGTCGGCAACGGAGCTTGCAGGGTGCAAGAACGGCGACGACCCGGCCGACACCACGAACTCGCTCTACGCGCTCGACATCATCAAGGTCAACCTCAAGAAACCGGCCGATGCTGCCGTGATCGGCTATGCGCGCATCTTCACCGGCCTCGATCCGCTGTTCAAAGCCGGCGATCGGATTGCGGGCGGGTTGGACAAGGACGGCAAGCCGAATGCTTCGCACCAGCAGTTCCTCTCGATGTTTGGCAGCACGACGCCGAAGAATTGCCACGACGTCACCGCGTATCCCGCGATGCACCTCCTCGCGGGCTCGTGCCTCGGCTACGGCATCATGGTCGATATCAGCAATCCCGAGAAGCCAGTGCGACTCTCGGCACAGGCCGACACGAACTTCTCGGCGTGGCACACCGCGATCATCAGCAACGACGGCAAGAAGGTGGTCTTCACCGATGAGTGGGGCGGCGGCACTGGGCCGATGTGCCAGGCCGGCAACATGCTCGAAATGGGGGGCGACGCCGTGCTCACCCTCGACGATCACGCGAAGAAGATCACGCAGCACGCCTACTTCAAGCTGCCGGCTGCGCAGACCGACCGTGAAAACTGCGTCTCGCACAACGGCGGGCTGATTCCAATTCCCGGCCGCGACATCATGGTGCAGGGTTGGTATCAGGGCGGCGTAGATGTCTTCGATTTCAGCGACGCAGACCACCCGAAGGAGATCGCGTACTTCGATCGCGGGCCGCTGGATTTTCCGGCGGGAGCGGATGTTCCGATGCCCGCGGCGACGGGCGGTGCGGCGGCGAATGCTCGCACGGGCAACACGACAGGCGGGTCGTGGGGCGCGTACTACTGGAACGGGATGATTTACTCGTCGGAGATCGACCGCGGATTCGATATCATGGAACTGCAACCGACTGAAAATCTCTCGAAGAATGAGATTGAAGCAGCGAAGCTGATCAACCTCAAGGAGTACAATCCGCAGAGCCAGCCGAAGATCGAATGGCCGGGTGCTTTTCCCGTGGTTCGCTCGTTCCTCGACCAGCTGGTGCGGAATCAGGGACTCGCGGCATCCCGCACGACTGCGATCAACGCTGCGGTTGACGCAGCCGAGCAGCAGACCGGTTCGGCCAGGCGCAACGCGCTGAGTTCACTCGCCAAGCAGGTGGATGGCGATGTAGCCGGCGCGAAGGATTCCGCTCGCGTGAAGATGCTGGTGGAGGCGATCCGAAAGCTCGCCGCGGCGACGAAATAGCGGCGTGAGACTCTCAACGTTGCAGTCACGACTCGGCGGATCTGCCGCGGCGCTCGTCGTGATCGTCGCCGCATGTGCGGCCGCGTGCGCGCGCGCGGGTGCCGACCGCGCTGCCGACCCTCTGCCGGAGACCGGGACGTTCTCGATCATCGCGTATGACACCGCGACAGGCGAATGGGGCGGTGCGGTGCAATCTCGCGTGTTCGCGGTTGGCAATGGCGTGCTAACGGCAGAGGCCGGTGTGGGCGTCGTCGCGAGTCAGGCCGTGGTGGACGTGAGTTATGGCCCGCAGGCGATCGCGCTTCTGCGGCAGGGAAAGTCGGCGAGCGAAGTCGTGAAGTATGTATGGGAGCACGATCCGGATCCCGACACCGCTCGCTGGGCGAAGACGGGCCGGCAGTTCGCCGTTGTCGATTCAAAAGGAAACGTGGCCGCGTACACGGGGCCGACTGCGCCGACCGCAGCGGGCGACAAGCAGAGCGCACACGTTACTGCGCAGGGAAACACGCTCGCTGATAAAGCCGTGCCCGATTCCATGGTTGCCGCATTCAACCGCACCCGAGGCCATCTCGCGTTTCGGCTGCTTGCCGGAATCGAGGCGGGGCAGGCCGCAGGCGGCGATAAGCGCGGCAAACAATCCGCCGCGATGATCATCGTGAAGAAGTGCGGCGGCGTGTGGCTGCACAACGATGTTGTGCTGCGACTGCAGGTGGACGACAGTCCAGAGCCGATCGTCGAGTTGCGCAGGCTCGTGGAGGAGGCGCCGCTGCCCCCGAGCGCCGTGACGAACGCCAAGAACGATCCGGCATGCCGGTGACCAAACCGAAGACCGTCAGTGAGTACATCGCAGCCGCGCCGGCAGGAGCGCGAAAAAAGCTGCGCGAAATGCGCGCGTGCATTCGCAAGGCCGCGCCGGGCGCCACCGAAGGGCTGAAGTGGGGAATGCCCGCGTACTCGTACAAACGAATCCTCGTCACGTTCGCGGGCTTCAATCACCACATCGGTTTTTATCCAACACCGTCGGCGATGACCGCGTTCGCGAAGGAGCTGAATCGATTCCACACGGCGGCGGGCTCTGTTCAGTTTCCTCTCGAGGAGCCGCTTCCGATCGCGCTGATCCGCAAGATCACGACCTTTCGCGTTCGCGAGAGCACGGAGGAGGACAAGAAGTGGCGGACGTGATCGCGCTCGCGATCCTGCTCGCGATCGCGCCGCAGGGCCTTTCCGCTCAACGTGTCGATTCCGTTCCTGCGCACGACTCGTTCGTCGTGCAATCGCGGGCGCTCGGCGAGGCGCGGCCCGTCAATGTGCACATGCCGATCCACGCTCGCGCTTCCGGGGCACTGCCGGTGCTGTACATGCCCGATGGCGGTCTCGACGAAGATTTTCCTCATGTCGTGCGCGCGGTGGATTCGCTCGTCGCGATCGGCGCGATTCGACCTGTGATCGTTGTGGGCGTGCCGAACACGCAGCGCCGTCGCGATCTCACGGGGCCGACGACCGTGAAATCGGACAGCGCGATCGCACCCGTGGTTGGCGGATCCGCAGCGTTCCGGCGCTTTGTTCGCGACGAGCTGATTCCCGAAATCGATCGGCGATATCGAACGACTCGCGAGCGCGCGATCGTTGGTGAATCGCTCGCGGGGCTGTTCGTCATGGAGACTTTTCTGAATGCACCAGCGCTCTTCACGCACTTCATCGCGCTCGATCCAAGTCTCTGGTGGAATCGTGGCGCGCTGGTGGATTCGGCGGCAGCGCGGATTGCGGCGTTCGGCGCCGTATCGCGATCACTCTATCTGGCGAGTTCGGTTGAGCCGAGCACCGCGATCGGCTGTGCGCGCCTCGACGCTTTGTTGAAAGCTGCCAAGCCGCGCGGCCTGCGCTGGAGCTACGCGCCGCGTCCGGACCTCACGCACGCCAACATCTTCAGCTCACTCGAGTACGCCGCGCTCTCGGAGGCGCTTCGCTGATATGAATCTTATCGCCGCGCTCGCAGCGCTCGCTCTGCACCTTGCTCCGCCGGTGGTGGTCGTCTTCGAGACCTCGGCCGGAAAATTCGAAGTCGCGGTGGACGTCACGCGCGCGCCGGTCACCGCGGCCAATTTTTTGAAGTACGTCGATGCCGGCGGATACGACAACGGTTTTTTCCACCGCACCGTGCGGCCGGAAACAGAAACGCGCACCGACTATCCGATTCAAGTCGTGCAGGCGAGCGCCGCGAAAGGGTTCGCGAGCTACGGGGCGATTCCGCTCGAGCGCACGAATGTCACCGGCATCAAGCACGTCGCAGGAACGATCTCCATGGCGCGCAGCTCCAACACCGATTCGGCGACGAGCGATTTCTATATCTGCATCACTGACACGCCTGAGAATGATTTTGGCGGCCGCAGAAATCCCGACGGTCAGGGATTCGGCGCATTCGGACAAGTGACCAGCGGCATGGACGTGGTTCGCGCGATCCAGGCTTCGCCGACGCAAGTCGGCGCGGATGGACGCAAGTCACAGGCGCTGAACCCGCCTGTCGCGATTCTCAGAGCGTACCGCAAGAAATAAAGCGGTTGTAGCCGCTCAGCCCGGGCGCCGCGGCCTCACGGCATTGGGCAGCGTCAGCCGAGTGTCGTGGCTGACGGCGCTGATCTGCAGATCGAAGCCGTTCGGAGTGGTGGTGTGGTAGCTCTTGAATGCAGCGACGTGAATCTCATCGTCTGTCGAGGTATCGACGCGAGCCCTGAGTCCGCGCTTCTCGAGCTCCTCCTTCACTTTGTCAGTATCCCACGGATCGATGCCGAACGAGATGTGATCGATCCGGCGCGTGCGCGCCTGCGCCACGGTCTGACCGCCGCGATCCGCCGGCGCAGGAACGAGCGGATTTCCGCCGCGGATGATGATGTCGCCCACCTCACCCATCATGCACTCGTTCTGACTTCCTTCGTCGTACGTCGGCGTCCAGCCGAGGAGATTGCAGTAGAACGAGGCGCTCGCCTTGTAGTTGGTTGTGCCGAACGAGATGTGGTCGAGCCACGCAGTTTTCCATCGCGTGGATTCGAACGGCGCCGCCACGGCGAGCTTTCCGTTTGCGGGGGTCGTGCGGCGATTCTTCTTGTTGCCGTTGCTCAGCTGTAAATCGAAGCCGTCGGGATCCTTCACGTGGAAACTCTCGAATCCCTTGCCATCGTTATCCGCAATGGGACTGAGCCCGCGCTTCGTGAGTTCGGATTCGATCTTCTTGGCGTTCCACGGTTGGATGCCAAAGCAGAACGATTCCATCAGTGCATTGACCGGCGCGCGTGCGCCGCCGCGTCCGCCGCGTCCTCCGCCCGCGCTGTCACCCGTTGCGGGCGCAGGCGCGGGCGGCGGCACAATCAGACCGCCACGAATGACGATCGATCCGAAGTCGCCGATGTCGAGCACGGCTTTCGATCCATCGTCACTGCGAATCTTCCAGCCCATGAGCGCGTTGAAAAACGCGGCTTCCTTCTCGTAATCCACAACCTGCATCGAGAAATGATCGAGCAGGACGGTCTTCCAGCCGGTGGCCGCGAAGACGGGTGCGATGGCGGTGGTGTCGCAGCCCGGATCGCCGAGCTTCAGGCGGCACCGGCCCTGGGCGAACGCGGATGCAAACGGTGCGCCGACGGCGGCTGTTCCGAGCGCGTGAATGAGCTGGCGGCGTGAGATCATGATTCTAGAATGGCCCAGGGATAAGGCGGCGGCAAGACGAGCGGATCGCGAGTACATTCTCTCCGTGGAAAACCCATCCGCCCACGACGTTGCTGTCATCGGTTCCGGACCCAACGGCCTCGCGGCCGCGATCGTCGCCGCGCAGCAAGGGCACTCGACGGTCGTTTATGAAGCGAATCAAACAATCGGTGGCGGTCTTCGCTCCGCCGAGCTGACGCTTCCGGGGTTCGTGCACGACGTCTGCTCCTCCGTGCACCCGATGGGCGGGGCATCGCCATTTTTTAAATCGCTCCCGCTTGCGAAACACGGCCTTCACTGGATCACGCCTGCCGCGGCCGCCGCGCACCCGCTCGACGGTGGCGACGCGGTGATGCTCTGGAACGACCTCGAACGCACCGCTGACGCTCTTGGCGCGGATCGCGCGAGCTATCGGCGCAGGATCGGCGCGCTGGTGCGCGACTGGCCGAGGCTCGAAGCTGACATTCTCTCGCCGCTCGGATTTCCAGCGCATCCTGTCGCCTACGCGCGGTTTGGAATTCAGGCGCTGTTCCCCTCGCAGAGTTATGCGAACTTCGCATTCACCACGGCGCGCGCACGCGCGCTCTTTGCCGGGTGCGCGGCTCACTCGGTGCTCCCGCTCACGAGCGCGGGAACGGCGGCGTTCGGTCTCGTTTTTTTCGGCGTGGCGCACGCGAGCGGCTGGCCCGTGGCGCGGGGAGGGTCGCAGTCGATCGCGAATGCGCTCGCCGCGCATTTCAAATCGCTCGGCGGCGAGATCGTCACGGGGGCGCCGATCAGCAGCTATGAGCAATTGCGGGGTGCGGAAATTCTTATGTTCGATACGGCCCCCGCCGCGATGGCGCGCGTCATGGGCGATCGGTTTCCACAGTGGTACGCGCAGAAGCTGAATCGATTCCCGCGCGGGCCCGGCGTGTTCAAGATCGACTGGGCACTGAACGCGCCGATTCCGTGGACGGCGCGCGAGTGTCTCGAGGCGTCGACGGTCCATGTCGGCGGCACCATTGAAGAAATCGCGGCCGCCGAGGCAGCGCCGTCGCGGGGCGAATGCGCAGAAAAGCCGTTCGTTCTCGTCACGCAACCGAGCCTCTTCGATTCGAGCCGCGCGCCTGCGGGCCAACACACGGCGTGGGGATATTGCCACGTGCCGAATGGTTCAACTGTAGACATGCAGGTACGCATCGAGGCGCAGATCGAACGTTTCGCGCCGGGATTTCGCGATACGATTATCGCGCGCGCGGTGCAGACACCCGCGACGCTTCAGGCGTCGAATGCGAATTTGATCGGCGGCGATATCGGCGGCGGTTCGAATGATCTCATGAGTCTTTTGTTCCGGCCGACCTGGCGGACGTATTCCACGCCGGTGCCCGGAGTGCATCTCTGTTCAGCGTCTACGCCGCCGGGTGGCGGGATACACGGAATGTGCGGATATCATGCAGCGGCTCGAGCTCTGAAATAGTAAACATTCAAGGAGAGCCGATGGATTCGACAGCGAACACCCCGGCTGAAGCGGAGCCCTGGGCGCTTTGGCAGAAGATTCTGTTCCGCTTCTTCTTCGTGTATCTGCTGCTGCAAGTCGCGCCGTGGCGGTGGTTCCGCGCGATTCCAGGCGTGCCGTTCGTGCTCCGCTGGTATTACACGGCGGTCGACTGGGCGGTGCACGCGGGGAACGCGCGGTTCTTTCACGTTCGCGAGGTTCTCGTTCCGGTGAATGGAAGTGGCGACACGTCGTATGCGTTCGCCGAGATCTGGCTGTATGTCAGCATCGCGGTCATCGCGTGTTTGCTCTGGAGTGTTCTGGACCGGAAACGGCGCGAATATGACAGGCTGCTGTATTGGCTCCGGCTGACCGTGCGGTACTACGTCGCGACGGCGGCGTTGAGTTATGGAATCATCAAACTGTTCGCGCTGCAGATGGCGTTCCCCACCATCAGCCAGCTCGCGACGCCACTCGGCGATCTGCTGCCGATGCGATTCTCGTGGCTGTTCGTCGGCTACTCGCTGCCATATCAGATTTTCTCCGGCGTGATGGAGACGACGGCAGGGCTGCTGCTGCTTTATAAGCGGACGGTCACGGCGGGACTGTTCGCGGCGACCGGCGCGTTCATGAACGTCGTGATGATCAATCTCAGCTACGACGTGCCGGTGAAGCTGTACGCCTCGCACCTGCTGTTTTCGTGCCTCTTCCTGCTCGCGCTCGATTCGAAGCGGCTTGTAAATCTGCTGGTGCTGAATCGCGCGACGCCGCCAACCGCCGCGTACGATCAGATTTTCGCGGAGCCGTGGCAGCGATGGGGAAGCGTGGCTGTGAAAGTGTTTTTCGTCTGGCAGTTCCTGTACCTGCCGCTCACGAGCGGCTGGGCGCGATATCAGGCGGCGAATGCCCCGGCGAAACCTGGTCCGTTCAAGCCGGGCGTATACGACGTGCGCAGCTACGTCGTCAACAAAACCGCCCTGCCGGCCACGAGCGCCGACACGATTCGCTGGAAGGATCTCATTTTCGACAACAACGGCGCGGGGAGCGTGAACACGAGCGACCAAGTGTTCTGGCAGCGATACCGCCGCGGATATTTCCGCTACAAGCCCGATACGGTTGCACACACCGCCGTCCTCTGGAAGACGTCAGCCAAGCCCGGCGACAGCACGGCCGTGTTCAACCTGCGCTACGAAGTGCCGGACACGAGCACGGTTCGCTTGCATATGGTAATCCGCGGCGACTCGGTGCACGTGGAGCTCGTGCGCGTGGCGCGACACTTCCAGCTGGAAGAGCGTCAGTTCCACTGGCTGTCGGAGTACAACCGCTAAGTCGTACATTGTTGATATGACTCATTACATCTCAAGCCGCCGGGCGCGCATCGCGCTCGGCGCGATGCTTACGTTTCTCACGAATCTCGACGCCGCGCAGTGCGCCCCCAAGGCCGCGCCTGTGTTCGTGAGCGGAATGGCGCAGGTTGTGCCTGCGTTTCAGGATACCACGAAATGGATCCGCTACGATCTCTGGGTCGAAACGGACTTCGATTCTGATCACGACGGCAAAAAAGACCGCGTGCACGTCGACGTCACTCGTCCGGGACAAACCGAAACCGAAGGCCTGAAAGTTTCGATCGTGTACGGCTCGAGCCCGTATTACGCCGGCACGTCGCGCGATGATGTGAATTGGGACGTCAAGCAGGAGCTCGGCGTGCCGTCGCCGGTGCGCGGCAAGATGAACGCGCCGGCGTACGAGCCGAACCGCCACCGCATCTCGAAACAGCTGCTCGAATGGGTGCCGCGGGGATTCGCGGTCGTGCATTCGGAGGCGACCGGAACGGGACTCTCGCAGGGATGCCCGACGGTGGGCGACACGCCGGAGCGCACGGCGATGGAGTTCGTGATCGACTGGCTGAACGGCCGGGCGAAAGGATTCACGACCGCAACGGGAAACGAAGAGATCAAAGCGACTTCGTGGTCCACGGGTAAGGTCGCGATGATCGGCACGTCGTACGAGGGAACACTGCCGCTCGCCGCGGCGACGACGGGCGTGAAGGGACTCGAAGTGGTCGTGCCCGTTTCACCGAACACGTCGTACTACCACTACTACCGCTCGAACGGACTCGTGCGTTCGCCCGGCGGGTACCTCGGCGAAGATGTCGACGTCCTCTACGATTTCGTCGCGAGCGGCGAGACATCGGGGCGCGCCAACTGCGATGCGATCTGGAAGAACGGAATTTTCGCGGGGCCGAAAGGGCAGGATCGCGTCAGCGGGGACATGAACGATTTCTGGTACGAGCGCGATCTGCTGCCATTCGTGAAGAACATCAAGGCAGCGGTGCTGCTCGCGCACGGACTCAACGACTACAACGTCATGCCCGAGCACAGTGTGCGGATCTACGATGAAATGAAAGCGCGCGGTCTCCCCGTTTCGCTGTATCTGCACCAGGGCGGTCACGGCGGGAATCCGCCGTTCAACATGATCAACCGCTGGTTCAGCCATTATCTGTACGGCGTCGACAACGGCGTGGAGAAAGATCCACCCGTCTGGATCGTGCATGACTTCGCGTCGCAGGCACCCGGCGCGGTGGCGGCTCCCGCCGCCCAGCGCGGAGGAGGGCGCGGCCGAGCGGAACCGATTCCTACACCGTTCGCGTCGTTTCCCGTGCCCGGATCGGTTCCGGTCGTGATGCATCCCACGCTCGGCGGCACCGGCGTGGCTGCGCTCTCGCTTGCGGCAACGGCGAGCGGAACGGAAACGCTCGTCGACAATGTCGCGCAGAGCGGGAGTGCGCTCGCGAGCACGGCGCAGTCACAGAATCGCCTGATGTATGCGACCGGCACGCTCACCGACACTGTGCACATCTCGGGAACTCCGCGCGTCACGCTGCGCATCGCGTCGAGCAAGCCCGCTGCGAATCTCACCGTTTGGCTCGTGATGCTGCCGTACGATTCGGCGCGCGTGGGATCGCAGAGCCATGCCGGAGTGATCTCGCACGGCTGGGCTGACATTCAGAACTACAAGTCGCTCACCAAGGGCGGCAACTACGAATCGAAAGTACCGGGCGAGCCGCTGGTTCCCGGAAAGTTCTACGACCTCACCTTCGACCTTCAGCCGGACGATGAGTTCGTCCCCGCCGGTTCGAAGTTCGCAGTGATGATCATGTCGAGCGATCGAGAGTTCACACTCTGGCCGCAGCCCGGCACGGAGCTGACGATCGATCTCGCGCACTCGTCGTTCTCGATTCCAATCGTCGGCGGCACGGCGGCACTCTCGAAGGCAGGAGCACGATAATGTCGATCAAGCGATTCGTCCTCGCGCTCGTCGCCGCGGCGCCAATCACGATTGCCGCGCAGCAGTCGCGCCCCGTATTCGACGTGACCGAGGCGACGATTCCGCAGCTTCAGGCGGCGCTCACCGCAGGCCGCGTGACCTCGCGCGAGCTCGTGCTGCTCTACCTCGCGCGCATCGCCACGTACGAACACACCTTGAACGCCGTCATCACCGTGAGCAAGACGGCGCTCGCTGAAGCCGACGTGCTCGACCGCGAACGCGCGGCCGGACGCGTGCGCGGACCGCTGCACGGCATTCCCGTCGCGCTCAAGGACAACATCCACACGATGAACATGCCCACCTCGGGAGGCGCCCTCGCGTTCAAGGGAATGATTCCGCCGTACGAGGCGACGCTCACGAAAAATCTGGAAGACGCCGGGGCGATCATCATCGCCAAGACTGTCCTCACAGAACTCGCGAACTGGGTCGCGGGAAGTCCCACGCCAATGCCCGGCAACTACAGCGCCGTCGGCGGCTACGGTATGAATCCGTACGATCCGCGTCCCGATCCGCGCGCGGGCTTCAACGATGGGCGTGCCGTGATGGGCACGGGCGGCTCGAGCTCGGGCATTGGCACGGCTGCGAGTTTCTGGGCCGCGAACGTCGGCACAGAAACGTCGGGCTCGGTGCTCAGCCCGGCGAACCAGAACATGCTCGTCGGAATCAAGCCGACGGTGGGTCGCATCAGCCGCTGGGGCGTCATCCCGATCACTGCGGATCAAGACACGCCCGGACCGATGACCAAGACGGTTGAAGACGCGGCGATCATGCTCGGCGCGCTCGAGAGCGCGGCGCCCGACCCGCACGATCCGGCCACGCGAGTCTGCCGGCCGCCGGCGAATCGGGACTATCGTCCGTACCTCAAGCGCGACGCGCTCAAAGGCGCACGAATTGGAATCCCGCGCGCTTTCTATTTCGACCCGTTCACAATTCCTGGCACGACCGCGCCGCGAGGCGGACTCAACCCGGCGCAGTCTGCGCTGATGACCGAGGCGATTGCCGAGCTGAAGAAGGAAGGCGCGGTGATCGTCGATCCTGCTGACATCCCGAGCGTTGTCACTGCCGACACGCTCAAGAACATTCTGTTCTGGAATACCTGCAGCGGCGCGGACAACCGCAAGAATCACAACGCGAACTGCTCGATCGATTTCAACTACGGCATGAAGCGGGACTTCAACGCGTGGCTCACGTCGCTCGGTTCCACCGCGCCGTTCAAGACGCTCACGGAACTGCGCTGGTTCAATATCGCGAACGCGGGCCGCGGCGCGATGAAGTACGGCCAGTCGCAGCTTGATATCTCCGACGAAATGGACCTCGTCGCCGACAAGGCGAGATACGACGCTGACCGGGCGAAGGACATCGATCTTGGCGGTCCGCACGGGATTGCACAGGTGATGCAGACCGAGCGTCTCGATGCGCTTCTTTTTCCGGGCGCAGGCGGCGCGGCGATCTCGGCGAAGCCCGGCTATCCGACTGTCATCGTTCCGTTCGGCCGGGTGCCGAACGCTCTCACACCCGCAATTCCAGCGGGATTCAACGCGCAGCCGGTTCCGTTTGGCGTGAGCTTTGCGGGCATCGAATGCAGCGAGCCGCGCTTGATAGAGCTCGCGTATGCGTTCGAGCAGGCGACCAAGCGGCGCGTGCCCCCGGCGCTGAAATAGCGGCCGGCGCGTGGCGACTGAGCGGAATCCATCCGACATTCGCGTTCGCCCGGTGACGCTCGGTGATGCCGCGGCAATCGCGCGCATCTACAACTACTACGTGACCGACACCATCGTCACGTTCGAAGAAGAACCGGTCGGGGAGCACGAGATCGTCGATCGGATTGTTGAAGTGCAGTCTGCCGGTTTGCCGTGGCTGGTGGCGGAGCAGGGACAGGATATCGTCGGCTATGCCTACGCGAGCAAGTGGAAGGGCAGAATCGGATATCGCTTCGCCGTGGAAGTGACCGTGTATCTCGATCAGGGTTTCGTGAAACGCGGAGTGGGATCGCTGTTGTACGCCGAGCTCTTGAAACAGCTCAAGGCGGCCGGGGTTCGCACAGCGATCGGCGGCATCGCGTTGCCGAACGATGCGAGCGTGCGCGTGCACGAGAAGTTCGGATTTGAGAAAGTCGCGCACTTCAAGGACAACGGAATCAAGTTCGATCGCTGGATCGACGTGGGGTACTGGCAGCTGATCTTCTGAGCTGATCGATCGCAAAACGAACAAGGGGCGCGCCGTCGGCGCGCCCCTGTTTTTTTGAACCAGCGCGCATCACTCCTTGTAGACGGCGCCCGCTGTGAGCGCGGCGAGCATTGTCGTCACGAGCGTGATCGGCTCGGCCATCTCATAGAAGCTCCATGAATACATGCCCATTGCGGTGAGCGATCCGTAGATCGCGCTGAACAGGATCCACATCATCAAGCCCGCGCGCATCGCCGTCTTTGGTCCGGGTCCATAGGTCGCACGGATCGAAGCGTACACCCAAGCCAGCGTGAGTCCGATCACGAAGTCGAGGGCGATTGCGCCAACCATCCCCGGTGTGGCGGCTGCTTTGGCGGCCAGCGCCGGGTTGAGCGCGTTCATTTCTGCGGCGGCTCTGTCCTTCAGAATGACGTTGAAGACGACAAAGTCGCATGCGCTCGCCACCACTCCAGCCGCCACTCCGCCGACGATCACCTTTCCAGTGTTCACCGCCACGATGACCTCCTTTGAGATTGCATGCCAATGTAGGTGTTCCAGGCGTTTGCGCCAGCGGTGTTGCTGCTTGCCGTCGACTGGCGACGGCAACATACTCTGCCAGCGATCCTCAGCCGCCGCACGTAAATGAGCGACCACCATCATCTGCGCCCCCGCCGGAGAAGTCACTAATGGAAGACGAAATCAGCAGACTTTTTTCTGACTTCGACCGAGGCAAAGTCTCGCGTCGCGCACTGCTGCAGGCGCTCGGCTTCGCCGCAGTCGCCACGCCGTTTGCTGCGCCGCTTTCGCGCGCATTCGCGCAGGGTCGATGCGCTGGACGCGATGCCGATACGTCTGCGGCGTGCGGAAAGGTGCCGATGACGGCGCCCTTCAAGCCCACGGGCTGGAAGACGGTCCTGATGGATCACTTCTCGATGAGGGTCACCGACGCGGAGCGCGAAGCGGCTTGGTACGCTGCATTCCTCGGATGGAAGGTCCGCAGCAACACCGCCGAGGGCATCTATATGGATATCGGTGACTGGGGCGGCGTCATGATCAAGGGTGGCTACACGCCGCCGCCTCCGGGCGCGCGCGGCGGTCGTGGTGGTGGCGGAGCAGCTGGCGCACCGGGCGCAGTCGCTGGTGGCGGACGTGGTGACACCACGGGACGCGGTGCCGCAGGTCGCGCAGGCGGTGGCGGTGGTGGCGGTGGTGCGCCGCGCGTTGATCCGAGCCACATGGCGGCGTGCGACGTGCCAAAGGTGGCACGCATCCCGGGCGCGGGCGCACTCTGGGACGGATTCTGCTGGGGCATCGCGCCGTGGGACACTAAGAAGGTCGAGGCCGCGCTCACAGAACGCGGGCTCAACCCGGTCGCCGATCACTCGGGCAAGGATTTCTTCAGCTTCCACGTGAAGGATCCAGACGGGATGGACGTCCAGATCAGCAACGGCACGAAAAAGAATCGCCGTCAAGGGCCGGCCAATGGCAAACTCAATGTCGAGCTTCCGTTCGAGTCGATGGGATTGAAGTCGGTCTATCTCGATCACATCTCGTATCAGTGCACCAGCTACAAGGAGACGGTCGCTTTCTACGAGGCGCTCCTCGGCTGGAAGGGGCTCGGCGATGAAGGCAGTCAGAATGAGACTGTGATTTCGCCGGAGATCGGCGGCCTGCTGATCCGGGGCGGCAACGTGACGACGCCCGGCTTCGTGATGCCGGCCGAGCGCCGCGCAGTGATGAATCACATCTCGTTCGGTGTCACGCCGTTCGACGCCGACCGCATCTGGGCCGATTGCTGCAAGCGCGGGCTGACGGCGAGCGTCGACACGGGCGCGATCTCGTCGTCGGCTGACAAGGAAAAGGACATCCACACGGCGAACTACAAGAGCTTTCACACGAACTCGCCAAACAATTACAATGTGCAGTTCAGCGCGAAGATCAGTGCGGGCATGATCACGGGGCCGGGCGCGTAGGAGTTAGAAGACCTCAGACTCAGACTCTACGGAAATGATGCCAGGTATTTCGGTTCGCGGCGCAGCTTGGTCGCCTGCTCGAACGCGTATGCGAACTTGATGAGCTTGCCTTCTTCCCACGCGCGCGCAATGAACGACAATCCAACCGGACACTCGCCCACGATTCCCATGGGCGCCGTGATGCTCGGGTAGCCTGCGACCGCCGCGAAGCTCGAGTTGCCTCCGGTGAAGTGGTCGCCGTTGAGGACGTCGGTGGTCCACGCGGGCGCGTTCGATGGAAGTACGATCGCGTCAAGCATGTGCTTCGCCATGGTGGCGTCGATTCCTTCTGTTCGCGACAGGCGAACACATTTCGCGCGCGCGTCGAGATATTTCTTGTCGGTGAGGGGGCCGCACTTCTGAGCGCGAACAAACGTCTCCTGGCCGAACCAGGGCATCTCGCGCGCCTTCTCGCGTTCGTTGAAGGCGATGAGATCGGCGAGCGATTTCACCGGTGAGCTCGCTCCGAGAGACGCGAGATACGCGTTGATCCCGGCCTTGAACTCGTAGTCGAGTACCGTGCCCTCGGCGTCGTCGAACTTGCCGAGCGTAGCGAGCTTGACCGGATCTACAATGATCGCGCCGGCGTTCTTCAGGGCCGCGATCGCGTCGTCGAACCGCGCGTCGACCGCATCGTTGAATCCCGCGAGCGTTCGCGCGACGCCGATTCGCGCGCCCTTCAACCCGCCCGCGTCGAGAAACGCGAGGTAGCTCGCGGAGCTCTTACCACGGCTCGGGTTCGTCGCAGCATCGCGCGGATCCACTCCGGTGAGCGGGCCGAGGAGCACGGCGGCGTCAGCCACAGAGCGCGCCATCGGGCCGGCCGTATCCTGCGACGACGAGATCGGAATGATGCCGCTGCGTCCCCAAAGACCGACCGTTGGCTTGATGCCCACCAGTCCGTTGATGCTCGACGGCGAGATGATCGATCCGTCGGTCTCGCTGCCGATGCCGAGAGGCGCGTAGGTTGCCGCCATCGCCGCGCCGGTGCCGCTGCTCGAGCCGCTCGTGTTGCGGTTCAACACATACGGATTTCGGGTGAGTCCGCCGCGTCCGCTCCACCCGCTGACGCTGTGCGTCGACCGGAAATTTGCCCACTCGCTCAAGTTCGTTTTTCCGAGGAGCACGGCACCGGCCGCGCGCAGCCGCTCGATGATGAACGCATCGTTCGCAGGAATGCTGTTGGCGAGCGCGAGCGAACCCGCACTCGTACGCATCTTATCTGCGCTGCCGATGTTGTCCTTGATCAGCACGGGAATTCCGTGCAGCGGGCCGACAATTCCTCCGGCCTTTCGCTCGGCGTCGCGCTGATCGGCTATCGAAAGGGCATCGGGATTCAATTCGATCACCGCGTTGAGCGCGACACCGGTCTTGTCCATCTGCGCGATGCGACTCAGGCAGCGCTGTGTGAGGTCGCGAGATGTGAGCGCGCCGCGCTGCATCATGGCGCCGAGCTCCGACACAGAGCGCGAGAGCACGTCGTCGATCTGCGGAGCGGCGTTGGCGCCGGCAGCGTTCGGCAGCGGGATCGCACCGGGTTGCCCAGCGGGTTGCCCAGCAGTCGCCGCCGACGGCGCGCCGATCAGCGCCGCGCCCGCAGCGAGCGATGAACCGACGAACGCCCTGCGGTTGATCGTGGATGTGTCCGGTTGTTCACTCATGACAGCTCCTCTGCCACGACTGCTCGCGGCATCCGTACAGCCAAGTGAGGAAAACGCCGACAGCCAGCGCGGCCAGCGCAGTTAGGATGTAGCTCATCATCTATATATACGCCTCATTGGTCGCTTTCAGGAGGTTCACCATGGCCCCGTTTCCGCGATCGGTTGTCTGCTGCGCCGCGTTAGCCGCCACATTTTTCCTCGTCGCCGCGCCCGCAGATGCGCAAGTCACGTCCTCAGGAGAGCGCATTCAGTACGTACGCGTCCTCGCAAAGGACTATCTGTTCGAAGCGCCGAGCACGCTCCTCGATGGAATCGCCACCTTCCATCTCGTGAATCAAGGGAGCGACCTGCACCAGCTCGCGATCGTCGAGATCGGCGCCGGGCATACGATCAAACAATTCTTCGACGCGATGCGCGTCACCGGGACACCGCCCCTCTGGGCGGTAACCGTCGGCATGACCCCGACCATCCAACCGAGCACCGAGGCGTTCGTCACGATTCGTCTCGTGCCGGGGCACTACGTTCTCGCTTGCATGATCCCCGCGAAGGACGGCCGGTCGCACGTCGAGAAGGGGATGTATCGCTGGATTGACGTTGCCGCGCGCTCCAAGCCGGCGGCCCCGTCGGCAGCGAAGAAACCGTGAGCCTGTTCTCCCTTGCCGAACGACTGCGCGGATTGCGCGTGCTCGTCGGCAACACGCCGCTGCTGGCGATCGAATTCAACGTGGACGGCGGGCGCACACGTCGGCTTTATGCGAAAGCCGAAAATCTGAACCTGACCGAGAGCATAAAGGATCGCATGGCGCTGCACATCGTGCGCAAGGCGATCGAGTCGGGCGTCCTGCGCGCAGGCGGGTTGATCATCGAGGCCACCAGTGGCAACACCGGCATCTCGTTCTGCGCGATCGGGCGCGCGCTCGGTCACCCCGTGACGATCTTCATGCCGGACTGGATGAGCTCCGAACGGATCGCGCTCATTCGATCGTTCGGCGCGACCGTCGTGCTGGTCTCCAAAGAAGAAGGCGGCTTTCTCGGCTCGATCAGGCTCGCCGAGGAGCTCGCGACGAACACACCGGGAGCGTTCCTGCCGCAGCAGTTCAGCAACGAGGCGAACAGCGACGCGCACTTTCGTTCGACTGGGCCGGAACTGTGGGCACAGCTGCAGGCCGAGCATCTCACGCCGGCGGCGTTCGTTGCCGGCGTCGGGACCGGCGGCACCATAATGGGCACGGGCCGCTTTCTTCGGAGTGTGTGCCCATCCATCCGTCTGCATCCCATGGAGCCCGCGAATTCGCCGACGCTCTCCGCAGGACACAAGGTGGGCAAGCACCGGATCCAGGGTGTGAGCGACGAATTCATTCCCGCGATCGTGCACCTCGAGCAGCTCGATCGTGTGATCGCCGTGGACGACGGCGACTCGATTCTCATGGCGCAGAAGCTGGCGACCGAGCTCGGGCTAGGCGTCGGCATTTCGAGCGGCGGCAATTTTCTCGCAGCGATGCTGGCGCAGGACGATCTCGCCGAAGATGCAGTGGTGGCCACCGTGTTCAGCGATTCGAACAAGAAATACTTGAGTACTGATCTCTTGCGCGAGGAGCCCGTGAAGCCGGAGCACCTGTCGCCTCACGTTCGGCTGCTCGGATTTCGCGCGGTCAATCGTGTGTGCGATTTCTGTTTCGATCCGGAGCATCCAGCGGTCGCGCCGCCGGGATTCTATTCGATCGAATCGCGTCGCGCGGCGGGTGCCTTACCTCCGGCTATTGGTGTGGCGTAGCTTATCGACCAGAAAGATCGATACGCCATCCACGCACGCCAACTGCAGAGGACAGCATGTCCGGACTCGACGCGCAAACGATCTCGACGCAGCGCGGGTTGAACACGCGCCGGGAGTTCCTCGCGACCGCGCCGCTCGGCGTGCTAGGGGTGATTGCGGCGTGCAAGGACGGCGCGGTTGAAACTGCGGGTGGGGCGGCTCCGCCAGCGGGCGCCGCCGCACCAGCGACCACTTCCGCCAACGCGATCATGGCCGTGCCCGCCGACGCGCCGACGCTGACGTGGACGCCAAAGCACGAAGATCTTGTCTACACGTTCGGCGGCGCCGCACCCAAGCATCGCATCAGGCCCGGCACGCGCATCGTGACCTGGACGGAGGATTGCTTTGACGGAGCCGTCGCGACCGCGGCTGATTTGCCCTCGAAGAAGATGACGCCCGGTCACGACAATCCGCAGACGGGTCCGTTCTACGTGGAGGGCGCCGAGCCGGGCGACACGATCGCGATTCACATCGTGAAGCTCGAACCGGCGCGCTCGTACGCGGTGTCGAATTTCGGACCGGGCTTCGGCGCGCTCGTTGGAAACAATGAGACGGCGATGCTCGGCGCGGATTTTCCGGAGACCACTTGGCGGTATGAAGTTGACGCCAAGAAAAACGTTGCGCGCAGTTCGTCGCGCGACGGAAAGCACTCGTGGGAAGTGCCGATGGCGCCGTTCCTCGGCTGTCTCGGAGTCGCGCCCGCGGGCGGGGAAGTGCGCACGACGATCGTCCCGGGGAATTTCGGCGGCAACATGGACTGCCCCGAAGTGCGCGCGGGCAACACGGTCTACCTCGGCGTGAATGTGCCGGGCGCGCTCGTCTCGTTCGGAGACGGCCACTACGCGATGGGCGATGGCGAAATAATGGGTGCGGCGATCGAAGGCGCGATGAACGTCGAGGTGTACGTCGAGCTCATCAAGAAAAAGGCGACACCAATTCCGCGAATTGAAAATGCCGACGAAATCATGTTCGTCGGCTCGGGACGCCCGCTCGAAGACGCCGCGCGCGTTGCCTTCAAGGCGATGATCGGATGGGTGCGGGAGAAATCCGGGATGTCCGAAATGGACACGTATCAGTTCGTGTCGCAGAACGCGAAGGCGCCGGTGATCCAGCTTGTGGATCCTGAATACACCATGATCGTCAAGCTCGAGAAGAAGAGAATCCCGGGGTAGATCGCGGTGATTTTGCGTATATTTCAGGACTGAGTCTCGACCAGCACCGTCAGGATTTCCACTACAAATAAAAACATGGCAGCGACGCCGCTCTATCAAACGCTGAAGGACATAAAACTCACCACGGTCAGGAAGTCGATCTCCGAAGGCTCGTTCAAGCGCTCCGCTGTTCAGACGTTCGGCTGGTACGCGTTCGACCTCGCGTTGTATCTGAGCCTGATGTTCGGCGTGTTTGCCGCGCACTCGTGGTGGGCCAAACTTCTGTTCGGACTCGGCGCCGGCTGCGCCGTAGCGTTCATGTTCGTGTGGGCGCACGACGCGGCGCACGGCGCGCTCTTTGAGAGCGACTGGACCGCCGAAATTCTCGGCACGATCTTCATGCTTCCGTCGCTCAACATGTACCGCCTCTGGTGCCACGGGCACAACCGCGTGCACCACGGGTTCACGTCGCTGACGCCGGTCGACTGGATCTGGCGTCCGATGACGCCCGCGCAATACGCGGCGCTGCCGTGGTATCGCAAACTCGTCTATCGCCTCGAGCGCACGCCCTATGCGTGCGCGCTGCACTACGTGAACAAAGTGTGGTGGCCGGGGATGGTGATGTATCAACCGGACAAGGCGTCACGCGAGCGCGTGGGCTACAACGTGCACAAGCTGATCACGCTCGCGTTCGCGCTGACATTTGGAACGGTGGCGTGGATCTGGGGCGGCGGCGTCATCGGTGTGATCGCTGCCGTCGTGGTTCCGTTTGTGGTGTTCAATTATTTCATCGCGCTGTTCGTGTACCTGCACCACACGCATCCGGACGTGCCGTTCTTCGATCACCGTCCGGAGTGGAGCAACACGATCGGCCAGGTGTACTGCAGCATCGTGTGGCGGTGCTCGCGCGTCAGCGAGTTGCTGATTCACAACATCATGATTCACGTGCCGCACCATGTGGACCCGGAGATTCCGTTCTACCGGCTCAAGCGCGCGTATCGCGAGCTGCAGCAGGAGTATGGCCAATACATGCACGAGTACAAGTTCAGCTTCACGACCGTTCGAATGATCTTCCGGCGGTGCAAGCTGTACGACTACGAGAGCAAAACCTGGTACAGCTATCGCGAGGCGGCGGCGATGCTTGCCGCGGCGAGCGCCGCGGCGGTTCAGGTTCAGGCCTAGAGAGCGGTCATCAGCCCGGCCGCAGAGCGGCCGTGCGGATCCTGTCTCGCGCGGATCAGGTTCACCATTTCGAGCGCCGATTTCGTGCACGGCGGCAGCGCTCGATCGGTGGAGCCCAGCGGCGTCACACGGTGGCCCCAGCGCACAAGCAGCGACGCCCACGTCAGCCCGCCGCCGAATCCAGGCATCAGCAGCAAGGAGCCGGGCTTCACACGTCCCTCCTCGAGCGCTTCTACCAGCGCGACGGGCACTGTGGCGGCGCTCATGTTTCCGTACTTCTGCACGGTAACCATCACGCGATCCATCGGAATGCCGGCGTACTTCGCCACGGATTCGATAATGCGCAGGTTCGCCTGATGCGGCACCACGAGGTCGATTTGCTCCGGCGTGACGCCGCCGTCGGCCATCACGCGCGCAGACGCGTCGCTCATTGCCTTCACGGCGCGCTTGAAGATCACCTGGCCGTCGAAATCCCAAAGCGTGTCGCCGAGCGTGATGCCGCGTCCCGCGTAGCCGCAGCCGATTCCGCGCACGCGCAGCGACGGCCGCGCCTCGGCGTCGCAGCCGATCATGCTCCCAATCACACCGGTTTCATTTTCCGATGCCTGAAGCACTACAGCTGCGGCGCCGTCGCCAAAAAGCACTGCAACGTTTCTGTTGCTCCAGTCCATGTAGTGCGTGATCAGCTCGACGCCGATCACGACGGCGTTCTTCACGACGCCGGTGCGGATCATCGACGTTGCGGTGATCAAACCATACAGAAAACTCGTGCACGCGGTGTTGACGTCCATCGAGGCGGCGCGAGTGGCGCCGAGGTTGAGCTGCACGCCTGACGCGCAATTCGGTACCGCTTCATCGTAGCTGCAGCTGCCGTACACGATCAGTTCGAGATCGCTCGCTTCTAGATTCGCGCAGGCGAGCGCGCGCGCCGCGGCAACAGTGGACAGCTCGATTGCCGGCACATGCGAGACGCGGCGTTCCTTCATCCCGGTGCGGCTGACAATCCATTCGTCCGACGTATCGAGAAATGTCCCGAGGTCGGCGTTTGTCAGGACGGACGGCGGCATGCACGAACCCCACCCGGTGATGGCAGCGTAAGTCATGCCGGAAGCTATGCCATTTTCCGCTTTCCAGCACGTGCCGCGATCCATAGCTTCCGTGCATGAGGTCTCACGTCGCACTGCTCGTCCTCGCGATCGTCGCGACCGCTGCCGACGCGCAGGGGTCGAAACGGCTCGCGACCACAGAGCTGAAGCGCGGCCTCATCATCACGAAATCGACCACTCTCACGCGGAAGCGCTACCGGATTGCCGCGGCGTCGTCGCTCGATTCGGCCCTCATCGTCATCAAGGGCGACGATATCACGCTTGATCTCAACGAAGCGGTGATCGAAGGACTGGATCCCGCGGCGGATCCGGATCGCGCGGCCGGCGTGGCGATCCGCGTGGAGGGCGGCCGGAACATCACGATTCAGCGTGGCTCGATCCGCGGATACCGCGTCGGGATCCTCGCGCGTGGCACGAAGAACCTTGCGATTCAGTACACCGACCTTGGATACAGCTGGAAGCCGCGCCTATACAGCCTGGTCGAACATGAGAGTCTCGCCGACTGGCTCTCGTTCCATCACAACGAGAAAGAAGAATGGCTGCGCTTCGGCGCCGCGATTTATCTCGACGGTGTCAGCGGGGGCGAGGTTCGGATCAATCGCGCCGAGCAGGGGATGAACGGATTGATGATGGTTCGTACGGATCACGTGCGGGTCGTCGACAACACATTCCGATTTAACTCAGGTCTTGGAATCGGCATGTACCGCAGCGCATTCAACAGCGTGTTCCAGAACCGTCTGGACTTCAACGTGCGCGGATACAGCCAGGGATTCTACCGCCGCGGACAGGACTCGGCGGATCTCCTCATGTTCGAACAGAGCTCGCACAACGAGGTCGCGTACAACTCCGCGACGCATGGCGGCGATGGGCTATTCCTCTGGGCCGGGCAAACGACGATGGATTCCGGTGAGGGCGGCGCGAATGACAATCTTTTTTTCGGGAATGATTTCAGCTTTGCGCCCACCAACGCGATGGAGGCGACGTTCAGCCGCAACGTCTTCGTGGGGAACCGCGCGGAGGGAAGCGACTACGGTTTGTGGGGCGGGTACAGCTACGAGTCGAACGTGGTGGGCAATTGTTTCGTGCGAAACCGGGTGGGGATCGCCATCGAGCACGGGCAGGACAATCTGTTTCTGGCGAATCGATTCGAAGGCGATGGCACGGCGATCCGCCTCTGGGGCGACAAGGTCGAGCCCGGTGACTGGGGATATCCCAAGCATCGCGACACGAACAGTCGGAACGCGCGGATCGAATCGAATCTCTTCTCGAGGAATCGCGTGGGCGTAAACGCCGCGAACACCCGAGAGATCGCATTGGCCGGAAACTCGTTCGCAGCCGTCGATACCATCGCTGTGTACAAAGACACCGCGGGCGTGCGGGTCGTTGGGAGCGCGGTGCTCGCAGCAAGCGATCCATCGTCTGTCGACCCCTGTCCGGCGATGGGTCCGTTGTCTCTGGAGTACGCGCGCCTCGCCCCGCACGCAGAGGGAATCACGGCTGTCGTGCCGTCCTCCGCGGACACGCGGCGCGATCGATCGGCGATCATCGTAGACGAGTGGGGGCCGTATGATTGGCGCTCGCCGAAACTCTGGCCGGTGGACAGCACGCGCGCCATTCCTCTGCGGCTGGCCGTGCTCGGTCCCGAGGGCCGGTGGCGCGTCGTCGCGAAGCGCGGTGTCGCGTCGGTTTCCGCAACGAGCGGCGCAATGAACGACACCATCACGGTTTTACCGCGCGCCGATTCGCTTCGTGATTGGCAGATCACGCTGGAGTTCATCGGCGCGCGCGTGGTCACCACGCGCGGCGCGATCGTGGCGCGCGACACGCCGTTGCGATTCTCGCACGGGTCATTCGAGCCGTTGAACGAATGGCAGGTAAAGTTCTTCATGTGGGGCGACAGCACCGATCCCCGTGGCAGGCAGCGCGAGTTCGCGGCGCTGTTGCAGGGCACGCCGATCGCCACCGCGCGGGCGGTCCGTCTCGACTACATGTGGTCGCGGCCGACGATTGCCGGACTGCCTTCGTCGAAGTGGGCGCTCGAAGCGACATCCACGGTCTCGCTCGCTCCGGGCACCTACACGCTTCGCTCGATCAGCGACGATGCCGTACGCGTGTGGATTGACGGAACGCTCGTCATCGACAACTGGAGCCCGCACGAATCGGCGGTCGATGCCGCACCGATTGCGGCGGGGCGCCATCACGTGCGGGTGCAGTACTATCAGGTGGATGGGTGGACGGAGCTGCGCATCGACATCGTGCGAGGCGCGCAACGAGCGTCCGGCTCGCCCGGTCCGCATTGACCGTCGTGCCCGGAATGAAACGCGTCGTCGTCATTGGCGCGGGCGCAGCGGGCACGATGGCGGCAATCTTCGCAGCCGGCGCCGGCGCCGAAACGATTCTGCTCGAGCGCACGAAAGATGGCGGCCGCAAGATCCTCATCAGTGGTGGCGGGCGCTGCAATATTCTTCCATCGCGTCTCGACGAATCGCGATTCGTCACCGACTCGTCGTCCAACACGCTTCGCAAAATTGTGCGCAGCTGGCCGCTCGCCGAGCAAATCGCGTTCTTCGAGCGCGACATCGGAATCCCGCTCGTGGAGGAGACGGAATCGGTCAAGCTCTTTCCGGCGTCGCACAAAGCGCGCGATGTGCGCGACGGCCTCCTTTCGCATGCGCGCGCGCGCGGCGTGACGATTCGCACGGACACACTCGTGTCCGATGTGAGCCGTGTCGACTCGGGCTGGTCGGTCGCCCTGACCAATGCGGAGCCGATCAGGACCGACGCCGTGATCATCGCGAGCGGCGGACTCTCCGTGCCGATGACGGGAAGTGATGGGACCGGCCTGCGCATTGCGGAGAAACTCGGCCACACGATGCACGCGACCTACGCGGCGCTCACTCCGATCGTCGCGAGCGGTTCGTCATTTGCCGGCCTCTCCGGCGTGTCGCTCAGCGTCACGCTCACCGCGACCGCGCGGGACCGCAGCGCCGCGGCGACCGGAGGATTCTTGTTCACTCACGCCGGGTACAGCGGTCCATCGGTGCTCGACGTCTCACACGTGCTCGTGCGCTCGCGCGCAGAAAGCGATGATCCGCCCGCCCGGTTCACGGTGCGATGGACCGCACATGGCGACGCCGAGTGGAGCGAGCGATTGAAACCGCGCGGCGCGCGCACGGTCATCGGCGCTGTTCGCGCGGAACTGCCCGACCGTCTTGCGGCGATGCTGATCCATGCCGCCGGGGTTGCACCGGATCGTGTGCTCTCGGAATTGCTGCGCGACGAACGGCTGCGGCTGATCGAGACGCTGGTGCGCGGCTCGCTCCCCTGGACCGGAGACGAGGGCTACAAGAAGGCCGAGGTGACGGGCGGCGGTGTAAGCCTAGCCGAGATCGATCCGCGCACGATGGAAAGCAGACGCTGCGCCGGATTGTATTTGTGCGGCGAGGTGCTCGACGCGTTCGGGCCGATCGGCGGGTACAATTTTCTGTGGGCGTGGGCGACTGGACGTGCGGCGGGGATCGGGGCCGCGCGAACGCAGTGACGAGTGCGAGTGTAAGTCGGCGGGATGAGTACGAGAAAGTAGTTCGGAGTCTGAGTCGGAGTGGGAGTTCAAGTGGGAGTGGGAGCTCAAGTGGGAGTGCTCCGACTCGCACTTCAACTCCGACTCGCACTCAGACTCCGCACTACTTTCTCGTACTCATCCCGCCGACTTGTACTCGCACTCGTCACTGCGTTCGCGCCGCCCCCATCCCGTCCGCGCTGATCGTTTTCTCATCGCGTGCGACGCGCATTCCACCACATCAGAAATCCCGTAATCACTTGTGATGCCATGACGAGCGCGGCGAGCAGCCACAGCGCCTCGCTCGGCTTCCCGAGCACGTCGCCCGTGTGCAGCGACCGCTTGAGGTTGTCGATGCGCGTGCCGAGCTGAGCCTCGCGCGTGCTGAGTCTTCCGAGCACGGCGCCTGCGTAGCGATCGACGAACACGCGGCTCCGGCCGCCCGGCGTGTGATCCTCTGGGAAACGCATCGCGACGGTCGCGGGATTCTTTTCGTTGCCGTTGGAGATGAACATGATATCTGCGCCGGGCAGCGCCGCGCGTGCGGCCGCTGCCAGCGCGTCGAATGACTGGAGCGGCGTGTTCGCAGGAGCCGCAGGTTGCCTGGGCGCGGGCGCCTGCGGGGTCGCGTCGAGCGACCGGATGGCATTCGTCAGCGCGTCGTAGTGAATCACCAATCCGCTTCCGGTGATCACGATCAGAATCAGCGCCGCGCAGATTCCCATGGCGTGGTGAAGATCGAAGTTGACGCGTTTCCAGCTCGCGGCCGTCTGGATGCGGATGAGTTTGTCCGGCCACCAGAGAATGATTCCGGTTAGCACCAGGAACAGCGCAATCGCGGTCGCCACGCCGACGATCTCACGACCGATTTTCCCCGCGAACAGTTCGACGTGGAACACGTGCAGCCGCCGCGACAGCATGCCCTGTGACTCCAGCGGCGTTCGAGTCCCCGTGATCTCGCCCGTGTATGGACTGACGAAAACTGTGAGGCCGCCCGCGTTCAGCGTCCACGCCCGATCCGGCACGGACGACGGTGAAATGGCTGCGATCTTTCCGCCCGGATACTTGGCCGCGACGCGCGCGACAATCGTGTCGATCGACAGCGCCGCGCCAGCGGGCATCACATGCCACTGCGATGGATGCAGTGCGCGGTCGATCGCGCCTTCGAACACGAGCGAGGCGCCGCTCGCCGCGGTGCAGAGCAGAATGATGCCCACCACGAGCGCGGTCCAGCGATGGATGACGATCAGTGACTTTCGCATCCGAGAAAGTTGGCCATCCACCGATTGCGGCGCGAGTGCGATGGTGCCACGGCGGTCCCGAGGAGATATTCCACATTCCGCCGAACGCGCGAGGTGTCAATGCATGGATCGAAAAAATACCGGGTCGCTCCCGGAGAATCGTTCTCGTGGAGTCGCGTCAACCCGGACGATTGCGGGACGTTCGGAAAAGAAGAGGACGCCCTCGGCCCCACAGAGGAGTACATCCGGAAGCTTGACCCGCTTCAGGAACGGCTCTACGCAGAGGGTGCGCAATCACTGCTGATCATCCTTCAGGCGCTCGACACGGGCGGCAAGGACGGCACGATCCGCCACGTCATGCGCGAGATAAATCCGCAGGGATGTCAGGTGACGTCGTTCAAAGCGCCGACACCCGATGAAATCGCGCACGACTACCTCTGGCGCGTGCACAAGCATGTGCCCGCGAAGGGCATGGTCGGTATTTTCAACCGGTCACACTATGAGGACGTGCTGGTGACCCGCGTGCACGGCGCGCTGTCCGCAAAAAAGGCCGCGAAGCGGTTTCGGGAGATCAACGATTTTGAGCGGATGCTGTCGCACAATGGCACGACTATTGTAAAATTGTTTCTGTCCATCTCGAAGGACGAGCAGCGCAGGCGGCTGCAGGCGCGCGTGGACGATCCAAAGAAACGATGGAAATTCAGTCCGGCCGATATCACGGAGCGCAGATACTGGAATCGCTATCCTCAAGTGTGCGCCGAGGCGGTCGCGGCGACGAGCACGAAGCACGCGCCATGGTACGTGATTCCCGCCAACCACAAGTGGTACCGCAACTATCTCGTGGCGCGGGTTGTGGCAGAAACGCTCGAGTCGATGAACCCGCAGCTCCCCAAGGTCAAATCACCTTCTCGAATCAAGATTCGATGAAAGAGACCAGCATCGACGACATCGCGATCGATGAGAACAATCCGCTGCTCGCGGACGTAATCGAGCGGAACATTCGCACGGTGAGCCGCTTGCGGCGGCAGGCCGCACGCGACCGGAGCTTGCAGGACAGAATCGCCGACGTCATCACGGCGTTCTCCGGCCGGACGGTGTTCGTATACTTGCACGTTGTCTGGTTTCTGTTCTGGATTTTGCTGAACGAGGGACGGTTTGGATTCAAACCGTTCGATCCGTTTCCATACGGACTGCTTACGATGGTCGTCTCGCTCGAGGCGATTTTTCTCTCGGCGTTCGTGCTCATCAGCCAGAGCAGACTTGCGGAGGCGGCCGAGCGGCGCGCCGACCTCGACCTGCACATCGGCCTGCTCACGGAGCACGAACTCACGACCGCGCTGCGAATGCTGCACGCGATCCACCACAAGCTGGGGATCGCGGTTGATGACGATCACGAACTTGCCGATCTGGAGATGGAAACGAAGCCCGAGGATGTACTCGCCGAAATCGAGCGCGTGGAGAAGCGCGCGTCGGTGCGCATGGCGGCCTCCGAACTCAATCTTTCGGAGGACCCGTGATTCCGGCGCACGAAGCGCTCGCGCGCCTGCAGGCGGGCAACGCCCGATTCACCGCGAACCTCCGCGGCACCGATGAGTTCGTGGCGCACACGCGTCGCCCGGAACTGAAGCTGATTCAGGAACCGTTCGCGATCATTCTCGGCTGTTCCGACGCGCGTGTGCCCGCCGAGCTGATCTTTGATCAAGGGCTCGGCGATCTGTTCGTGATTCGTGTTGCAGGAAACATCATCGCACCATCGCTGGTGGGAAGCGTGGAATTCGCTGCCGAGCGCTTTCACACGCGGCTGGTGGTCGTCCTTGGCCACACGCAATGCGGCGCGATCGAAGCGACGCTCGAGGAGCTCCGGCGCCCCACGGAGAATCAGTCGCGGAATCTGCGCGCGATCGTCGAGCGCGTGCGGCCTTCGGTGGAGGGTCTGCTGCGGATGGATCCCGCCCTCGATGAAGTCGCGCTGAGACGAAGGGCTACGCGCGCGAATATCGCCGCCTCTGTCGATCACCTGCGCCACGGATCGGAGGTGCTGGAGCAGCTGATCGAGACGAACGGCCTGGTGGTGGTGGGGGCCGAGTATTCGATCGAGACCGGGGTCGTCGAGTTTCTGACGTAAGACTGACGCGAAGGCAGGTATGCTCGGGCGTCGCCGCCCTTGCGTCCCCCTCTGCAGAGCGGGAGCTTTCACGCTTTCGGATACTCCCATTCAATCCGATGATGGACAACGAGATCACATCCACGGCCACGCGCGCGATCAGCGAACAATACGACGCGTTTCAGGCGTCGCTCGAAGCGCTCGCCTCACTCGGAGTTCAGCAGAAATACCTGAACTACGGTTACCAGACGTCGAACGAAATTGGATACGAGCAGACGCAGGAACAGCTCTGTCTCGAAGTCTTCGGCGCCGCAGAGATCCAGCCGGCTGATGTGCTCGTGGACGTGGGATTCGGCAGCGGAGAGCAGTCGTTGCTGCTCTCGTCGCATTTCGAGTTCGCGCAGTACACCGGCTTCAATATTTCTGCCAATCAGGTTCGTTACGCTACGCATCGTGCCGCCGACCGCCACCTCTCGCACAAGCTCGAGTACCGGCACGGCGAGGCGGAGGTGCTTCCGGGCATCGCTGACAACTCGATCGACAAGCTGATGGCCGTGGAGTGCGCGTTCTACTTCGACCGTCCGCGCTTTTATGCGCGCGCCGCGGAGGTGCTCAAGCCTGGCGGACGCGCGGTGCTCGCGGACATCACCCTCGCAAACTGGCTCGGATTCATGGGCCGTATGCGCGAGGATTTCAAGCGTGTTGGAACGCGCGGCGGAAACCAGCGCGAGTGGGAGCGCCATCTCGTGACGCGATCGATTCGTGACATCAACCCAGAGACGCGTCCGGGCGTGCAGCGCACAGTGTTCCGGATTCTCAAGCTCGCATCGCTCGCGCGAATCACCGGCGCGCAGCGCCGGGAGTGGTGGAAGATGGCGTTCTACACCCAGCTCGTGGCGATCGGCCAGCTGCTCGGTATGGTGCGCTATGAGCTCATCGTTCTGGAGAAGAAGGCGGCCGACAGCGCGTGAGCGAGCCAACCGTCTCCCTGATCGATTCGTTCGCGCCCGAGTACCGGGTGGAGCGCGAACTGGGGCGGGGTGCAACCGCCAGAGTCTATCTCGCGGAAGACATCAAGCACCAGCGGCGCGTGGCGATCAAGGTGCTTCGCGAGGAAATCGCTGAGAGCCTCGGCACCGAGCGTTTCATGCAGGAGATCGTCGTGGCGGCGGGTCTCTCGCATCCTCATATCGTGCCGTTGCTCGATTCAGGCAAGCGCGCGGGCGCGCTCTACTATGTCATGCCGGCGATCGAGGGTGAGACGCTGCGCGAGCGGCTGACGCGTGAGAACCCAATGCCGATCGCCGACGCGCTGCGTATTACGAGCCAGGTCGCCGACGCACTCGCATTCTCACATTCGCGCGGCATCATCCATCGCGACGTGAAGCCCGAGAACATACTGATCGCGAGATCCGGCCACGCACTCGTGCTCGATTTCGGCATCGCGCGCGCGATTCGCGACGCCGAGTCGGACCGCATGACGCAGACCGGATTTTCCCTTGGCACGCCCGCGTACATGAGCCCCGAGCAGGCGTCCGGCGAACGCGAGGTCGATGCGCGCACCGACCAGTACTCGCTCGCGATGATGTGCTTTGAAATGCTCACCGGAACGACGCCGTTTCACGCGCCGTCGCTGGAGCTGAGCCTGCGGCGCCGCTTCACCGAACGCGCGCCAAGCGTGCGCAGCCTCCGGCCGGAAGTAGGGAAGGAGCAGGACGATGCGCTGCAACGCGCGATGTCCACGGCGCCCGAAGATCGCTACGCGACGATCGCCGAATTCGTGCCCATGCTGCTCCGTGCGCGCAATGAGGTGCTCACTACGGGCCAGGTCGCGAAGCGCCGGCCGGTGGTGGCGGTGCTCCCGCTCTCGAATATCAGCTCCGATCCGGAGAACCAGTTCCTCGCCGACGGAATCGCCGAGGAAATTCTTGGCGCTCTCGCGCAGCTGAAGGCGCTGGCCGTGGTCGGCAGATCGTCATCGTTCGCGTTTCGCGGTGATAACGTGGACGTGAAGAAGATCGCCGACCAGCTGCACGCGACGCACGTGCTCTCCGGCAGCATGCGCCGATCCGGATCTAAACTGCGCGTCTCGGCTCAGCTTGTGACGACGGCAGACGGCCAGGTCGTGTGGTCCGAGCGTTTCGATCGCGAACTGGTCGACGTGTTCGCGATTCAGGATGAGATCGCGGCGGCCGTGTCGTCAGCGCTGCGGCTCGTGCTCGTGCCGGCCACGACGCGGCCTTCCCACACGCCGAATCTCAAAGCGCACGAACTGTTCCTGCGCGCACGCGCGCTCTGGCTGCTCGGCCCCGCGCGATACGCGGAAGCGAAAGAGCTGATCGATCTGGGCATGAAGATGGATCCCGAGTCGGTGGCGGGGCAGTCGTTGCTCGCCGGATATCTCGCGATCACCGGCATTTACGGAATGGCCAGACCGTCGGATGTGTTCCCAAAGGCAAAGGCTGTTGCGAACCAGGTGCTGGAGCAGGGGCCGGATGCGTTCGCGTTGTATGTGCTCGGGCTGGCCGCGTTCCTTTACGACTTCGACCCGCGGCAGGCGCGGCGGCTGTTTGAGGAATCGCTGCAGCTCTCGGGCCGCGCGCGCGCGATGTACGCGACGCTGCTCGTGGTTTCAGGCGAGCAGCCGCGCGCGTTCGAGGAGATGGCGGCCGCTCTGACAGAGGATCCATTCGACGCCAATACGCGGCAGCAGCACGTGGATCTCTTCTGGTACGCGCACCGGATTGACGAGGCGCTCGCGGAAGCGCGGCGGCTGCAGGAGCTGTTTCCCGAGTCGAGCACGGTGCATTTCCACCTCGCGAAGATTCTGCTGCACACTGGCGAGACAGAAGAGGCGCTGCAGTGGGCGCAGCGGTCAGCGGCCGCGCGCCATCCGAGCGGCACGGCGTCGCTCGTCGAGATTCTTGCGAAGCTCGGAAAGACTCAGGAGGCGCGAGCCGTTCTCGATGCCGCGCTGGCGCACGCCCAGACGGCCTGGGTCTCGCCGGCAAATCTCGCGCGCATGCACTTTGCACTTGGCGATAAAGATCTTGCGTTCGCGCAGATGGAACGCGCGGTGACCGAGCGCGATGCGCTCGTCGCTGGCTTCAAGGACGACCCGATGTACGATCCGATGCGCGCGGATCCGCGTTTCGAGTCGTACGCGAAGAAAGTTCAGTATTAGCTGCGACCGTCAGTATTTGGGGACGACCGGAGCCTCCCTGATGTTCGGCCAGCTCGAGAGCAGCGATCCCTCGCGATGCCCTTTCGCGGTGGCTGGTTCCCCCGGCGCTCCTGGGTTCGCGACAAGCTGGTCGACAATCCACGATCCGAGCGCTCGATAGCTCTCGAACTGTGACTCGCTGAAGAACTGATCGGCGCTTGACTCCTGCGGAAACGTCGGCGAGAGGTTCGCGTAGTTGATCACGTCGCGCGGTTCGATCGTTCCATACACGGCAGGCTTCAGGTACACGAGCACGCCGTCGTAGTCGTCGGGCGTGCAGCCCGGTGGCATGTCGATCGCCGAGTAGCGGATCTTTGCCGTCGCCCAGTACGCGCCTTTGGTGCCGTCACCGCTCCTGATGTTCACCGGCTGATCGAACTCAATTGGAATTCCAAAATCGATGCGAATCTTGCGCACGGCATTGCCGAGATCTTCGAATGTGTAGTCGGGATCCGCGCCAGCGTCGCTGAGCACGATGAACCGGCAGCGGCGGAAGACCATTTCGTAGAGCGCCAGATTTTCGAAGTGGCCGCCGTCGGAGAGGTAGACGTACTCACTGCGATCGCTCGTCAGTCCGAACATTTCCGAAAGAATCGGCGTGAGCCGGGATTTCGGATTGGCGAGCTTCCACGTGTTGGCGCCCGGCGCTCCGGGATTTCCGAGCCACCAGCCTAGCCGGGCATTGAAGAACGTCATGAGAAATGCGCCGAGCGCGGTGGTGCCGGAACCGTCGTTCGGACTCGCCGCAGCTCCCGAGATCGCCATGGCCGTGCCGAGGCTCACGCCGCTCGCGCCGCCGTAACCGGGCTTCGCCGGCTGGAGGCGAGTGGTGGGTTTTGGGTGCGGCTCCATTCGACGATATCCCGTGAACGCCGACCCTGCATGCAACGGCGTCAGCGTCATCGACTCTCCCTTTCTCTGCTGCCAGGCGAGATTGCGGCCAGCGTTGAGATTGAGCGTGACGTTCAGCACGTGCATCGGCGGCACTTCCTCCGAGCGATTACCGTTTTCTCCAGCCTCTGCGGCGTTGACTCTCGCCGGCCAGAGATCGCGCATCGGCAGATCGTCCTGGCTGTCGAATCCCGTGAACGGATTCGGATTGCGCGCCGAAGATGCCCGAGTCGTTCCGAGGAAGGCGCGGACCGTGCGCGAGCGCCACATCGCGTGAAGCGAGAACGTGTTGGTGTTGACTCTCGTGCTGAACAGCACACCCGCCAGAATCATGATCACCATCAGCACCAGCACGCCCAGTGCCAGGGCGTTTTCGGAGGGCTGATGATGCGTCTTCGCGGTGTTGACGCTATCAAGAACGCGCTGGACTGAATCGGCGCCCCTCGATCTCCGTTCAATGTCGGTCTTGAGTGCCGTGTCGACATCCAGCGCGTGCTCGACTGCTCGAAAAAGCAGCTCCGGGGGCACCACTTTCTGCTCGCTGACGGACTCAAAGTGGTTGTTGCGCGCGAGCGTAAACTTGCGGAAGCTCTGCAAGACTCCGTTAAGTGAATCAGATTCGTCGAGGCTGTATCCCTCTTTCGCTCCCGCGCGGCGGATCAGGCGCGTCGCCATGCTGTCGCGTGAGAGCGTCGCAGCGGTCAGCGCGTGCGACGCGGCCACAATCGTCGAATCCGCGACTCTCGAGGAATCCCTTTCCGTCGCAGACACCGGAACTCTCGGAATGTCGGCAGCAAGCTTCGCTTGCAGCTCGGTGCGCGCGACCGACGCTTGCTCTGACTTCGCATACTCGACTTCACGAAGCATTGGAACTGACGTCGAATCTTCCGTCGGTGGATTGCAGTGCAGCTGCCGAGAGAGAGAGTCGCTGCGGCAAACGAGGTTGAGCGTCCCTTCGTTCGCGGCGGCCAGTCCGATGATGATGCAGAACACCACGGCCGGCATCGCGAGAGAAAGCGCGGAGCTCGCGATCCTGGCGCCAATCGACGGCTTTCCGGTTGTCGGAGTCGTCGACTGCTTGCTCAACACGATCGTCAGCCAGCTCGAGACGCCACCCACGCCAATGACGGTCAGCTTCTGCCAGAGTCCCGCGATGAGCTGCGGACCGAAGAGCACCACCGCGCTCGAGACCGACCACACGATCGCGGCGACGATCACCCATGCGTTCGCGCGCGCGGCCCATTCGCGCTCCGCGTCGCTCGATTCGTTGCTGGTGAGTCCTGTGTAGAGTTGATTCGACCCGACGCTTCCGAGCAAGAGCGCGCTCGTTCCGAACGTCACGTACATCTCGCGCGCGAAGCCGTCGAGCACGAAGAACGCCACGAAGTATCCGGCCCAGCCGCAGAAAATGACGATGGCCGCGCGGCCCAGCGCATGCCAGCGTGAGTGGCGTCCTCTCCGTCGCAGTCCCATGACAAACACTATGAGCATCGCGACGACACCCATTACGATCAGCGCGCCCATGAACTTGCTCATGATCTCATAGCTCGGACGAAGCGTGTCCCAGTGATCCGCGTGGTAGAACGCGAATGCCGTTACTGCCGAACCGATGATGCGTGGAATGAAAAAGAGATAGAGGAATTGCTGCGGTGTAGCGGAATCACGGCGACCGCTTCCGAGGTCACCCGTCCCTGTGCGCACCCGCTCCACGAATCCGCTGGAGATGGAGAGCAGCACAAAGCCGAGCATCAAACCGGCGATTGCCACTCTCGCGGGATGGCTCGGCAACTCGTGTTCCGCCGCGAGGGCCGCAAGCAGGAGTCTGGGAATCATCACGATGCCGGCGAGCAGTGGCAGCAGCACCAGCCAGTTCAGCAGCAGATTTCTAATGACGGTCGCGATCACCGTCCAGCTGTCGATCGACATCGCGCTTGCGTTTGGCGTGAGCCAATGGCTGAACGCGCGCAGTCCCTGGAGCGGCTCGGGTTCCGGCTGGAGTTTTTCCCGTCCGGGTTGACGGAGCGCTTCGTGCACGGCTTTCGCGCCATCGCGGCGCATCCACCCGGTGAGCCACCCGCCCGAAAGGCCGCCGCCGGAAACAGTCGAGAGATAGTCGAACTTTCCGAGCAGCCCATGTTTCGCGAGTCCCTGCATCACGCCGAGCGCGAATGTGGAGCTGCGGATTCCACCACCCGAGAGACAGAGCGCCGATGTATCTCGCAGTCGTGCTTTGTCGAACACGGTCGCGAGGCGCCGGTCGCGCATGAGCGCGATGAGATGCGGGAACGCGGCCTCGATCAGCTCTCGATTTGCTCGCCGGACAAATTGCTTTTGTGCGTCGTCTGCGGTCACGCCTGGCAGCGGTTCGCCGAGCGCGTCGATGCTGCCGGCCTCCACGAACGACCGAAACGCCTGGACATCCATGAGGCGCATGCCGAGCAGCGCGTTGAAGCGCGCGGTGAGCGCCGCCGCGAACGCGTTCGCGGCAGGTCCAGCTTTCCGCTCAGCAGCCTTTTCGTAGGAGTCGAGCGCGGCGAGAAGATCGGCGTCCGAAAGCAGGAAGCGTCCGACCGCATCGCGAGGAGTCGATTCGTCGTCGAGCTTGACGCGTGGAGCGCCGGTATGCGGAAGGGAGAGATCCTCCGCGCCGAGCGATGCGCGGAGGTCGCGCGCCATCGCGGGAATATCGACGAACTGCGGCGGATCGAACTCCACCGGTACGGTCTCCATCGCGCCGGTGATGTCTTCGCCGTGCATTGCCTCATGCTCGTCCGCGAGCGCGCGCTCGACGGGCAGCACTCCTTCGGCCTTCTTCCAATCGATTGCCCGATTCGACGGATTGTTGCGGCTGAACAGACTCATCTCGCTACTCCCTGAGGCGGGGGACTTCTGCGGCGACGGCAAACGTCGAGGCAAAGGCTCGCGGAGTCAAGCGATACGTCTTGATTTATGCCACGATCACGCGGCTGCGTTCGGCGAGATCAAAAAGCGGCAGCTCGGCTGACCGCTGCGGTCGCAGCGCTCCTTCACCGTTCCACCCGTGACGTCGTGAAGGAGCTGCTCGAGGAGCGCGCACGACGCCGGGCACTCGGTCACGGCGTCGGACAGAATGCACCCGTGTCCGCGGATCTCGTAGTGTTTCCCGGACTGCACGAGATCGGCATCCGCGCCAAGGTCGGTGAGAAACGATGCGCTCGCCCTCACGCGATCGTCAAACGTGGCGCGCGCGGGCAGAGACGAAGCGAGCCGATGTCCCGCGTGCCGCAGCAACGATTCCACCTGCTTCGGCGTCATACGCTCGCGTAGCTCGGCCAGCAGCGCAGTCAGCACCGGCGCGTACGCGCTGGAGAAAAGCGCAGAAGAATCAGGCGCTATTCCATATAGCGTCGCCGGCTTGCCCACAGTGCCGTCGCGGCGCACCCCCGCCGACCAGACGACCTTTTCGCGTCCGAGCACAGCCAGCTGGGCGCGAACCGCATTGCCGGTGAGGCCCAGGGACTCGGCGAGTTCCTCGACGCTGCGCTCGCCGCGCCTCAACAGCGCGACTATTCGACTTCGGGTCGTTTTGCCGAACTGCCGCTGCCACCAGGCCATGGAATCCTCCCTCGGTACAAGGTAACGGTAACTCGTGATCCGCAATAAGTCAAAGAAAACCTTGACATATTGGAATCCGGTGACCAGCTTCCTGTCGTATCCCACATGTCCACCGAGCCAACCACCCGTTCGAGGAATATCAGATGAAGAAGACGCTAGTTGTCGCCGCCGCCCTTCTCGCCGTCGCCGCGACGCAGTCCTCGTTGCAAGCACAGGCGCTCGCTGCCAAGCCTGCGCGCGCCGCTGTCGCCGCGCTCGACGATGCGACGATCGTCGCGATCTTCGATGCCGCCAACACGTGGGACATCGAGACGAGCCAGATCGCGGTCAAGAAGAGCAAGAACAAGGATGTGCTCATGTTCGCCGACATGATGATCAAGGATCACACGGCCGTCCGTAAGCTCGGCCGCGACCTGGTTGCAAAGCTCAAGGTGACGCCGACGCCCCCGGGCAAGGATTTCCCGCTGTACATCGACCACGTCGACGCGATGACGAAGCTCAACGCCGCGACCGGCGCCGAGTTCGACAAATGGTACATCGATCACGAGGTCACGTACCATCAGGCGGTGATCGACGCGGTCACGAAGACGCTGATTCCGGCTACGAAGAACGCGGAGGTTCTGGAGCTCGAGAACAAGGTCGCGCCGAACTTTGTAGCGCATCTTGCGGCCGGGAAGGCGGTGCAGGCGAAGGTCGGCAAGTAGCCTGAAGCGCGGAAGCCGGACGCCGGAAGTCCGAAGCCTTGTTCTCCGGCTTCCGGCTTCCGTGCTTCCGGCTTCAGTTCAGTCCGCGAATGGCTTGTCGATCGCGACGCTCTGCTTGGAGAAGAAATGCGGGCCATCGTCGCCGATGTAGACGCAATCTTCGAGACGAATTCCGAACTCACCGGGGATCGCGATCGTCGGTTCGTCGCTGAAGCACATGCCGACGGCGATCGGCGTCATGTTTCCTTTCGTGAAGTTCGTCCACTCGTGGCCGTCGAGTCCGATGCCGTGGCCGGTGCGATGCGGGAGGCCGGGCACCTTGTACGCTGGGCCGAATCCCGCAGCGGTGATCACCTTTCGCGCGGCTGCGTCGACCGCCTCGCATGGCGCGCCGATTTTCATCGCCTTAAACGCTGCCGTCTGCGCCTCAAGTTCCTTGTTCCACACTTCGGTCTGCCGCGCGGTCGCCTTGCCGAACACCACGGTGCGCGTGATGTCTGATGCGTAGCCCTCCACCTGCACGCCATCGTCGATCATCACGACGTCGCCCTCTTTCAGTTTCTGCGGCGTCGCACTGCCGTGCGGGAGCGCGGTGTATTTCCCGAACTGCACGCTGACAAAACCAGGGAAGCCGAGATTTCTGAACGCGGCCATAATGTTCCCCTGCAACTCGTCCTGCGGCATGCCGTCGCGCATCGTGGTGAGGCCCGCTTTGTACGCCGCAATCGTTACGTCGTTTGCGTGCTGCAGGAGGGCGATCTCCGCTTTCGACTTGATCACGCGGCAACCCGCGCTGACCGGAGTTCCGTCGACGACTTCGAATCCCGAAGCCGCCTTGCGAATTCCGTCGGCGATAAAAAAGCGCACGCGCTCTTCGACGCCGATGCGATGATGCTTCACGCCGCGATCCTTGACGATCCCGGCGATCAGGGCGTACGGGCTCTCGTGTTCCTGCCACACCCGCACTTCGTTTCCGAACGCCGGCTTGAGCTGCTCGCGCAGCCGGTCTTCTTCAAATCCCGGCGCGACGTAGCAGATGGCTCCGTTCGCGGGAATCACCACGCCGAAGGTGCGCTCGCTCTGGCCCCAGCGCATGCCGGTATAGTAGAAGCAGCTCGTGGTGCCTTCCATGAAGATCGCGTCGACCTTTTGCTCGCTCATCAGTTTCTGAGCTTTTGCGATGCGGCCTTTGCGTTCGTCGTCTGTGATCGGGACGACGCCGTCTTTCATCGGCTTGAGATTGCGGACGATGTCGGGAAGGCCGGCGCCGCCGGCTGCTGCGCCCGGGCCGCCCTCTGCGTTGCAGGCGACGGCAAGAGAACCGGCGCCGAGTGCGGCGGTTTCGAGGAAACGACGGCGATTGAGAGGCATGGTTGTCAGGTGTGAGACGGGAGATGGAAGACCCTAGACGAACTGCACGAGCTATAATTGTGGGACACAGACGCGACTCTGGCGAGCGAACCCTCAAGGAAACTTTGAATGCCACGCAAACACGTTGAGAGCAAACGCGGCCCGGCCGCACTCGGGCCCTACTCGCCGGCGGTGTGGGCGGGAAAGCTGCTCTATCTGTCCGGCCAGACGCCGGTCGATCCCGCGAACGGGAGACTGATCGATGGCGACGTCGACGCGCAGACGATGCGCGCGTTCGACAACCTCGAACTCGTGCTCGGCGACGCCGGGCTCTCGATGGACAACGTCATCAAGTGCAACGTGTATCTCACCGACATGCTCGATTTTCCGGCGATGAACACGGCGTATCAGCGGCGCTTCGCGAAGCCGTATCCGGCGCGAACGACGGTAGCCGTCGCGGGACTGCCGCTAAACGCGCGGGTTGAAATCGAGATGGTCGCGAGAAAGGGAAAGCCCTGAACGACGGCGACCGGCAAGTAACTAGTCGCCGGCGTTCCCGTCGGCGCCTTAGAGCCGCGGCTTGGTCGACCTCGGCACATGCCCGCAGTTCGCCGGCCATCCCTCCGGCCACGTTCCCGGAGATCTATCGCGCTTGATGAAGTCCGGATCTTCGGACGCGAGGTAGGCGAGCATCGCCGCCAGCGTCGCGTTGTGCTTGAGATCGTCGATCACGACTTTGTCGTAGGTGTCGCGATTGGTGTGCCAGGTGTACGAGCTGTAGTTCCAGCCCACCGCGCCCATGCCGAACGACGGCGTGCCAAAGCACGCGAACACCGCGCCGTCGGTCCCGCCGGGATTTCCTGTCGGCACATCGTTGAAGCTCCACGAGACGACGTTCGGGCTCAGGCTGTCGGTGTAGAACGGCGGAAGTTTTCCATACCACGATTTCAAGTGACGACCGATGTCGCTGAGTCCTGACGACGACACCGACTGCACGCGCCCCGTTCCGTTGTCCTGATTGAACAGCGCCTGCAGTCCCTTCATCACTTCAGGATGATCTTCGGTGTATGCTGTGGAGCCGTTCAGGCCCTGTTCCTCGCTAGCCCAGTGGCCCACGATGATCGTGCGCTTGGGATGCGGGTACACCGCCTTCAGAATGCGCATCGCTTCCATCGCCATCATCGTGCCGGTGCCGTTGTCCGTTGCGCCTGACGATCCGTCCCACGAATCGAAGTGCGCGGAGAGCATCACGTACTCGTTCGGCTTCTCCGATCCCTTGATCGTCGCGACGGTGTTGAACACTGGCTGTTCGCCGAGGAGGCTCGCGTCGAGCTCGAGACGCAGCATCGGCTTCTGCCTGTTCTCTGCGAGACGGAAGACGAGCCCGTAGTCTTCGCAGTCGAGCGTGACCGCGGGTGCGAGCGTGTTGTACGTCTCGAAGATTTCCGTCGTGCCCCAGCCGCCGCTCCCCTGCGGAGCGTTGGCGCCGTTGCGGCCGCCTCCGGCTGCCGCTGCTGCTGTGCCGGCACCGCCGCCACGATCGCTCGCGCCGCCCGGCGCATTGCCGCCGCCACGACCGCCGCGTCCGCCACCCGCGCCGCCGCGTCCACCTGCGCCCGCTGCGGCGAGCGGGTTCGGGAATCCGGAGATTTTCGGCCGCGACGAAATCGTCGCGAGCACGCCGGCTTTCTCGAGACGCGTGCCGAGCGTGCCGGTGCCGAGCGCGAGCGAATATCCTGTGCCGCGATAGAGCTTGGTGCTGTCGGGTCTGCCGTCAGGGCCCGCGATCGCGGCCCAGTCGCGCTGCATTATCGCGATCTCGCTATCGATGCGCGCCATCGATTCGCCTGTTGACCAGCGGAACCAATCTTCAGACGGACGGCACGTCGGCCACGCCGGCGAAACCATCACGATCTTTCCCTTCGCCTGCGGCAGCCACTTCACGAACTCCGTGCTGTCATTGAAACGCGGGAGCACGATGACTTCGGCGTTGACCGCCTTGCCATTCGTGCCCGGACTCCACGCGAGCATGGTGCCGTCGAGCGTGCGCACGCGCGGGCTCATGAGATCGATGTGCGACGTGCCGCGACGCCATCCACGCCAAGTGCCGTAGTTCTCACGCTTCGCGTCGATGCCCCACGACTTGTATTGATTGATCGCCCAGTTACTCGCCGCGAGAATGCCCGGGCTGCCCGTGAGGCGCGGTCCGACGGAATCGAACAGCGCCTGCGACAGCTGCTTCACGTGCGAGCTGTCCATGCCGACGCGCCAGATGCGCGCGATGTTCGGATCGGACGATGCGCCGTCGCCGGGGCGCTGCGCGATGAGTGGCGAGGAGACGAGGAGGGCGGCTGCGCCGGCGACCAAAACTCTGCGAATCTGTTTCATGCGATCGTAAACTCCGGGACTATGTGTTGAGCTTCTCCGCCACTTCAACAATTCCGGGCCAGCCAGCGGCGCTGTAGCGCGCCAGTGTGTGCAAATAACGCGCGCCGTCCTCTCCATGTTGTTCCAGCACTTTCGCCGCCGCCAGTTTGACCTTGTCAGCGCCGACAAACGGCGGCTGCAAGTCTTCGGGCATAACGCCCTTTTCGTGCGGGACGCCGGCGGTGTCGAGAAAGTCGATCTGGATCATCGGCTCGAGCTGCACATAGAGCAAATGCAGCAGGTCGAGTTCGTCCTGCGGCTGCTCGGCCTTCATGCGCACGATTTCGCGCGCGAGTTTTTCGGCGGGCCATGCGTTGATCGTGACGGCGCGGAATCCACCGCCGCGGGAGAGCAGGCGAGCCGTGTAGAGGGCGCGCGCTTCGCGGTTGGCGGACATCGCGCTCATGAGAAGGGAGATGCGCTTCTCGGCGGGGAGGGAGCGATACGGTGAGAGGATTGGCATCCTCAAAACTACACGACATCAGACGCAAGCTGTCGGTGCTTCGCTATCAGACAACTGCCTCATTACAGTTCTGCTATGGCAGAATCGATGGATGCGCTCCTCAGTCTTCTGGACCTCGAGCCGCTCGAGGTCAACATTTACCGCGGCACCAACCGCGACCTCGGCACCGGCCGCGTGTTCGGCGGGCAGGTGTTCGCGCAGGCACTGGTCGCGGCGCGTCGCACTGTCGATGGCGATCGCGAGGCACACTCGGCGCATGGGTATTTCATCTTGCCGGGCGATCTCAAGGCGCCGATCGTGTATTTCGTCGATCGCCTGCGAGACGGTTCGAGCTTCACCACGCGGCGCGTCACGGCGATTCAGCACGGGCAGGCGATCTTCAATCTCTCCGCGTCGTTTCATATCGCGGAGGAGGGACTGTCGCATCAGCCGGTGATGCCGAAGGTGCCGGAGCCGGAGGCGCTCGCGCCGGAGCTGAGCCTGATTCGCGAAATGGCCGATCAGATTCCGGAGCCGCTGCGGCCCGTGCTCACGCAAGACCGGCCGATCGATTTTCGCCCGGTGCAGGCGACCAATCCGTTCAACCCGTCGCCCTCCGAGCCCACGCGACAAGTGTGGTTCAGAGTGATCGGCCAGTTGCCCGACGAGCCGCTGCTGCATCAGGCGATTCTCGCGTACGCGTCTGACTACGGACTGTTGCCGACTGCGCTGCAGCCGCACGGAGTCGGTTTTCGCGCGAAAGGGCTGCAGCTCGCGTCGCTCGATCACTCGGTCTGGCTGCACCGGCCGTTCCGCGCGGACGAGTGGCTGTTGTACTCGATGGAGAGCCCGGTGATGTCGGGCGCGCGCGGATTCGTTCGCGGCGCGATTTATTCGCGCGCGGGAGATCTTGTCGCATCAGTCGCGCAGGAAGGACTGCTGAGGCTGCGCAAACCGAAGTAGCCGCGAGTGGCCGCCAAGTAGCCGCGAAGTGGCCGCGAAGTAGCTGCACGCATGGCGTTCGCGCCTCAGAGAGCGGTATCTTCTGCTCCGAACCTGTGACGGAGGCTCGGCATGAATTCGCAGCCAGCTCAGAGCTCGGGCGCGTCACCCCGCATTTCATCCATGGACATCGTACGCGGTCTGGTATGCGTGCTGATGGCGATCGATCACATGCGCGTGTACTCGGGTCAGCCCGCCGGCGGACCAACCGCCGGCATTTTCTTCACCCGCTGGGTCACGCACTTTGTCGCGCCCGCGTTCGTATTCTTCGCGGGCACGGGCGCGTACCTGCATCTCGCGAAG
>JANYIJ010000111.1 GCA_025362095.1 Gemmatimonadota bacterium
ACATGTGCCTATCCAGTACTCGTAAGGAGATTTTGCCATGAAGAAGATTGCTTTCGTCGCTGCCGCACTCGTGCTCGCCGCTTGCTCGGCCGATGAAAAGAAGGCCGATGCGCCGGCCGCCGCTGCTCCGGCCGCCGCTGCTCCGGTTGCTGTGGCCGTTGACACGATGAAGATGGACTCGACCAAGACGAAGACGACGACCACGTCCACGACGACGACCAAGACTGATTCGTCCAAGGTCACGAAGACCCCTGCGAAGAAGCCGTAAGCTCGGCGTTCTCAGACAGCAAACGGGCGCGGCTTGTTGGCCGCGCCCGTTCTTTTTAAGACGACAGACGACAGACGACAGGCGGCGGCTCGCTACCCCATTGGAGTGTCGCGCACGCGGACCACGCCCTCGCCACCTTCCCATCGTGCGGTGAGCTCGGCGCCCGCAACGACTTCGCGCCTGAGCATTGCGAGGCCGATCGGACCGATCCGCGGTGACACCACGCTGCTCTTCATCGTGCCGACGGACTTCTCGCCCGCGAACAACTCCGCACCAGTCGGAATCGGCACCGCGCTCTGAACTCCGCGCAAGCTCCGGTTGACGTGTCCGCGGAAATGCACGCGTGCCACGGTCTCCTGTCCCGTATAGCACCCCTTCGTGTACGAGATGCCCTCGAGCTCGTCGAAGTTTGCTTCCTGCGCAAGCGTGCTGTCGTCCATGTCGATTCCCCACAGCGGCCGCCCCGCCTCGACGCGCGCGACTTCGGTGGCATCGCGGCCGACGGGAGTCGCGCGCACCTTCTCCAGCCGTTGCCAGAGCAGGGCCGCGGCTTCGACGGGAACGAAACAGTCGAAGCCGTCGCCGCCGAAATCGGGGACGCGCGCGATCACGACGCGCGCTCCCGAAAAGTCGAATCCGATGTGATGGTAGTTCGCGAGTCCGCGCAGCGCAGCGACAGCCGGCGCGGGCGCGCCCTCGGTGCCGAGCACCGACGCAAGCACGCCATGCGATCGCGGTCCGAACACGCCGATCGTGCGCAGCACCGCGCTCACGTCCGCGGATCGCGCTAGGCGCGGGTTCACATACTTGCGGATCATCGCGGTGAAGCCGGGGCCGGCGCTCGCCGGTGTGTCGAGAAGGAGGTCGTCGCCGCGCGCAAAGATCCGGACGTCGGAAATTACTTTTCCCTTCGCCGTAAGCGCGGCGGCGTACTGCCCGGCTCCGGCGTGCAGTGCGCCGACGTCGTTTGTGACGAGACCCGCGAGAGTCTCCGTCGCCTGCGCTCCGCCGAACAGCATTCGCATCCGGGCGCTGCGGTCGACGAGCGCGGCTCCGCCTCGCAGCGCGGCGTATTCCTCGTCGACAGACGAGAATACCGCCACCTCTTCAAAGCCGGGAGGCGGACTCGAGTCGGACGGCGCCTTTGGATCGGGCGCAGCGGGAAAAACATCCGGAACAGTCATCGCGCGCCGGCCCCCGCGGCGAGACGCAACAGGTCGCGCACCGACGCTCCTTCGAGCGATGTCACGTAGCCATCTCCCGCGAACGCCAACGACGGCGAGACAGCCCCCACAACAATCGGATGCAGACGCGCCGCCCGCGCAGCCGCCACGGCGTTGAGCGAGGCGACGAGCGCGACGCCATCACCGATCGTCACGGCACGGCCCCGCGCCATCCGCGCGATCGCGATATCGAACGGATCGCTCGCGGGTTCCGGCCCGCTGTAATCCTCCGCGGTCACGACGCACTCGAACGAATCGGCGATCCCGGCGAGCGAGAGCACGAGATCGACGTCGCGGCGCGGCGCACGCGTCACGATCCCCAGCCGTGCGATCCCCGCTGCTCCGCGCACCAGCTCCGACGCGCCCCGCATCAGCGGCAGCCCGCGCGCCACCGAGTCGCCGAATGCGCGCTCGGCGCGCAGCGCAGCCAGCTCAATGGTCGTCTCATCCGGCGCGTCTCGGGTGACAGTCGCAACGCGAATGGTCGCGCGCGCGGCGGCGGCAAATGACAGGCCTCCGCACATCTCGTCGAACAGCTCGTCCGAAAATACTATTCCCTCCACAGCCATTGCATCGCGATGCGCGGCGAGCCTCGGCGCGCGCGTCTCCGCGAGCACGTCGTCGAAATCGAGAAATATGATCGGCGAGGGCATTGCCTCTATATATACTGAGGTTGCTCAGATTCGCTGAGCGTACGAAGCGTCGAGCAGCTCTACAGGATGACGTGATTGCGCCACGCCGTTCGAGCGCAGGAGCCCGGCGCCGATCTGCATGAGACAGCCCGGGTTCCCCGTCGCGATGACCGGCGCTCCCGACGCTGCGATGTTGCGCAGCTTCGACGCGAGCACAAGATCGGAAATTTCCGGCTCGACGAGGTTGTAGATGCCGGCGCTTCCGCAGCACTGATCGTTGTCCGTCAGCGGCACGAGTTCCAGTCCGGGAATCGCGGCGAGCACCGCGAGCGGCGGCGCAGACACCCGCTGGCCGTGCAAGAGGTGGCACGGCGCATCGTAGGCGACTTTCACATCGAGCGTTCCACCCTGCGCGGGACCCGCCGCGGCGAGCAGCTCGCTCACATCGCGCACCTTTGCGCCGAACGCGCGCGCTCTCTCGCTCCACGCTGAGTCGCCCGCGAGAAGGTGGCCGTATTCCTTCATTGCCGCCCCGCATCCGGCTGAGTTCACGGCTATGAACTCCGCGCCGCTCGCCTCGAACGCCGCAATGTTCGCGCGCGCGAGTTCGCGGGCGGTGGAAGCGTCGCCGGCGTGCGCGTGGAGCGCGCCGCAGCAGCGCTGACTTTCGGCCTTCACCAGCATGTAGCCGTTTGCGGCGAGCGTGCGTTCCGTCGCGCGATTCACCGGCGCGAAGAGTCCTTCCATCACGCAGCCGTCTAGCGTGGCCACTTTGCCGCGCGCCACGCTGCTGCGCGGCGAGTAGGAACGATTTCGCCCGGCGGCGCTCCGCCGCGTGGACGCAAGCATCGCCATCGCGAAGCCGAGCCTGCCGGGAATCCGCGCGAGGAGCGAAGGAATTCCAGTGGCGCGAAAGACGCGCGCTTTCCACATAGAGACAGCGAGAAGCGGCGCGTTCGAAAAGACGAACAAGATCAACCGCGCCACCACGGGGAGCGTACGGCGCGCGGCGCCTCTCTCGCGAGTCAGCTCGAGCAGCTGTCCATACGGAACTCCGGATGGACACGCGGTTTCGCAGGCGCGGCATCCGAGGCAGCGATCGAGGTGGAGTTGCGCATCGGTGTCGTCGAACGAGAGCGCTCCGTCGGCTATCGCCTTCATGATCACGATACGGCCGCGCGGTGAATCGTTCTCGTCGTCGAGCGCGAGATACGTCGGGCACGCCTGCAGACAAAAGCCGCAGTGCACGCAGTTGTCGGAACCGGGAAGCGGCAGAGCCGCTGAGCGCGCGGCCGGCGGAAGTGCGGTCACGCGCAGGCCTCGCCCATGATTCCGGGATTCAGGATGTGGCGGGGGTCGAATTGTTTCTTGACGCGCTGCGATAGCGCATCTGACAGGGTGTTCCCGCCGAGCGGGCCCCGTGGCTTCGGGTCGCTCGCGCGGAAAGCCGTCCACACTGCGGCGTCGCGCGGCTCCGCATCGCCAAGCGTCTTTACGATCGCGCGCGCGGCCGCGACGAGCGCGGAATTGCCGCCGAGGCGAATGAGCGCTCGTCCGTCGAGCTCTTCGATCGAGAGCGGCGCGAGCGGTCCGCGGCGAAACGCCTCGAGCCGCGCGCGCGATGCTTCGCCGTCAATCGCGACGCTCCACGTTTCATCGACCACGGGCCGCGCACGGAGGCGAACGCTGACTTCAGTTATCACGCCGAGCGTTCCCCACGAGCCCACCAGCAGGCGTGTGAGATCGAACCCCGCGACGTTCTTCACGACGCGCCCGCCCGCTCTCACGATCGCTCCGGTGCCGTCGACGAATTCCAGTCCGATCGCATGATCGCGCGGCGAGCCGAGCGCGGCGGAGCAGGGTCCGTATGTCGCGGTTGAAAAGGTCGCGCCGAGTGAACCGTCGTCACCGCCCCATGGAAGGAGCGGGCACCACTGGCCGTGCGCGGCTGTCGCTGCGTCGAGCTCGGCGATCGTCGTGCCAGCGCGCGCGGTGAGCGTGAGGTCGCCGGGGACGTACTCGAGAATACCGTCGAGCGCGGACACATCCAGCACGGCGGCATCGGGCGCGATCGCGGCACTGCGGGCGGGCCACGTTCCGCGTCCCGCGATGCGAACTCGCGCGTGACGGTCATGCGCGTCGCGCAGAATTCCGCCGAGATCCGCTGTGGTCGCCGGGCGCGCGTTCGTCAGCGCCGTCATGTATGCGCTCCAGGCGCGGCAAGCCATTCGCGGCAGCTGTGCATGGGCACGACCTTGCCGGGATTCGCGCGACGCTCGGGATCCCATGCGGTGCGCAGGCGGCACATCGCGTCGAGCGTGTCGCCGGTGAACAAAGTTTCCATGAAGCCGAGTTTGTCCAGTCCAACGCCGTGCTCGCCTGTGATCGTCCCGCCCTCGGCGATGCACATTTCCATGATCTCGCGCAGCGCGGCGTGCACGCGCGCGGCTTCATCGGGATCATTTCCGTTGTACGGCACGTTGGGATGCAGGTTGCCGTCGCCCGCGTGGAACACGTTGCAGACCGTGATGCGATGGCGCGCGGCGATCTCGGCGTTGCGCGCGAGGATTGTCGCGAGCTTCGTGCGCGGCACGACCGCATCCTGCACCGCGAGATGCGGAGCGACGCGGCCCATCGCGCCGAACGCTTTTTTGCGACCCTGCCAGAGACGCGCGCGATCGGTCGCGTCTGTTGCCGTGCGGATTTCCCGGGCGCCGCATTCGCGGCAGAGGCGCTGGACGGCCGTGACGTCGTCGTCGAGTCCTGCGAGCGCGCCGTCGACTTCGATGAGCAGAACCGCCGCTGCGTCGCGCGGATACCCGGCTGCGTAGATCGACGACTCGACGGCTTCAATGGTGCCGTGATCCAGCAGCTCGAGAGCAGCCGGAAGAATTCCGGCCGCTACGATCGCACTCGTCGCGCGGGCCGCGTCGTCCACCGAGGTGAAATCGGCGAGCATCGTGCAAATACCCTCGGGGTTCGGCGTGAGCTTTACCGTCACGTCGAGCGTGACGCCAAAGCATCCCTCCGATCCCACGTAGGCGCCGATCAGGTCGTAGCCCGTTTCGCTTTCAGAGTGGCGCTCCAGCTGCACGACGTCTCCGCCGGGGAGCACGACGGTCGCAGCCAGAACGTGATTGAGCGTGACGCCGTACTTGAGGCAGTGCGGGCCGCCAGCGTTCTCCGCGACGTTGCCGCCGATGGTGCACGCGCTCTGGCTCGACGGATCCGGCGCGTAGTGCAAGCCGAACGGCGTCGCGGCTTTCGTGAGGTTGGCGTTCACCACACCCGGTTCAACCGTCGCCGCACGGCGCACGGGATCAACTGCGATGATGCGGCGCATGCGCTGCATGCCGATGAGGACGACGTCGTCCGCGAGCGCGCCGCCGGAGAGTCCGGTGCCGGCGCCGCGCGGCACGTAGGGCGCCTGCGCGCGATGCAGCGCGCGCACAACGGCGATCGCCTCGTCGCGCGTTCCCGGAAACACCGCGAGCCGCGGACGCTTGTGATATCCGGGGAGCGCGTCGCTCTGATAAACGAGCAGCTCCGTCGGGCGCTGAAGCACGTGCCGGGCGCCTACGATCTGGGAGAGTTCGCTCGCTAGGGAAGTCACGAACGGAAAATAGCTCGTCGCGGAGTTAACGCACGAAGGGCCGAACCTTTCGATTCGGCCCTTCGTTCCATTCACGCCAGCCGCACCGGGGCAGCCAGCGGGTGGGGGACTTCGATCAGGTCACCGCCCAGAAGCCGTTGAGCGAACGGCCTTCTGGAGATTCGCGCAGCTTCTCGAACGCGCGCTCGCGAATCTGACGAATGCGCTCGCGCGTCACGCCCATGAGCGCCCCGATCTTCTCGAGCGTCATTGCCTCTGCGCCTTCGTCCAGCCCGTAGTACAGATGGAGAATCTTCCGTTCGCGCGGCGTGAGGTAGTCCTTGAACACGCGGTCGATGCACTCGCGCATGAGTTTGAAATCGGTGGTCTCTTCGATCTCCGCGCCATCGCCGCCGGCGAAACGCTCGCCGAGCGTGCAGGCCTCGCGGTCACTGCGATCGATCGGCGCGTCGAGCGAGAGCTCGGTGGCCGACATCTGTTTTGCGGAGCGGACTTGTTCGGGGGTCTCCTCGAGGAGACGGCCGATTTCATGATCCGTTGGGTCTCGCTTGAGTACCTGCGCCAGAACTGTTTCCGCGCGCGAGAGGCGGATGAGCTGCGAATTCTGATTGAGCGGGATTCGCACGGAGCGCGTCTGCTCCGCGAGCGCCTTGAGGACCGCCTGGCGAACCCACCACACGGCGTACGAAATGAACTTTACGCCTTGGTCGGGATCGAATTTGCGAACGGCTTTGAGAAGTCCTTCGTTGCCGATCGCGACGAGCTCGGAGAGATCGAGCCCGTGACCCTGATACTTCTTCACATACGAAATCACGAAGCGGAGATTGGCCGTGACGAGCCGCTCGGCGGCTGCTTCGTCACCCTTCTGCGCGAGCCTGGCCAGACGTCGTTCCTCGGCCGGGTCCGTGATCAGGGGAAGCTTTTGAATGTCCTGGAGGTACTGGTCGAACGCGGTGGATGGAGAGGAGCGGAAGAAACCTTTGGATCTCGACTCAGTCGCATGCTGCATACACACCCCGGTGCGGCGTTGGGAAGTGAAATCGCGTTCTGGGACCCGTGTCGTTTGCGGTTTTGCCGCGAGCGTCGCAGGGACGGTCAGGATATGTGGTTGTACACACGCCGGTCAACACCCAAATCGTGTGCCAGTGATTCGCGAGGGGTGTCCGACAGTGCGATATCGTTGAAAATCAACGATTTGCACCTTGGAAACCCGGGCATCACAAAGTTGCGCGGCTGGCTCCGAGGGCTGCGAGAACGATCGCATCGGGCGCGGGAATCGCGTATCCGCGCTCGGCGCCAGCCATCTCGCCGAGTGCCGCCGGGAGTGCGTACTCGACTGTTCCCGCGCGAGATTTCTTGTCGCTGCGTGTGGCTTCGAGCACTGCGGATGCCGTCATCGAATTCGGCACAGCGGTCGGGAGTTCCGCCTCGCGGAGCAGCGATGCGATCGTGCCCGCGAGATTCGAGTCCGCGAGTTTCAGCAGCGCAGCGAGACGCGCCTCGACGACCATTCCCACGGCGACGCTCTCGCCGTGCGGCATCGAGAAGCCGCTGAGCGATTCGATTGCATGGCCGATCGTGTGGCCGAAGTTCAGTGTCTTTCGCACGCCGCTCTCGCGCTCGTCGCGCGCGACAACGGCGGCCTTGATTGCCACGTTCCTGCGCACGAGTTCTTCGGCGAGATGCGCCGGCGCTCCGCCCTCGCGAACCAGCGCGCGGAGGTTCGCGGCGATCCAGTCGAACTCCGCGCGGCTCGTGATGACCGCGTGCTTGATGGCCTCGGCGATGCCATTTCGCAGGTGCGCGGGCGGAAGCGTTCCGAGCGCGCGCGGGTCAACGACGACGAGCGCCGGATGGTGAAATGCGCCGACGAGATTTTTCCCCGCGCGGGTGTCGACGCCGGTCTTACCGCCGATCGCGGCGTCGATCATCGCGAGGAGCGACGTCGGCATCTGCACGAACGGTATGCCCCGCATGTAGGTGGCCGCGACGAATCCGGCGAGGTCGCCGACTACCCCGCCGCCGAGCGCGATGATGGCGGAGTCGCGGCCGAAACCGGCATCGAGGAGTTCGTCGGTGAGGCGCGACCAGCTCTTGCGCGACTTGTTTTCTTCTCCGGCCTGGATTGTGAACAGCGGGACGGAGGCGGGCGCGAGGGCGGCGGTCACGCGCGCGGCGTAAAGCGGCGCGACGGTGTCGTCGCTGATGATCGCGAGGCGGCGGCCGGGAAGCGCCGCGCGAATTTCCTCGCCGCATGCGTCGAGCGAACCCGCGCCGATGACGATGCGCGAGCCGTGAAGGTTGAGGTCGGTCAGGTGTGTCTCCTCACCAGTCGCCCGTGGCCGCCGTTCACCACGTCACTTCGCCCGCGCCCGCGCGTTTGTTCGCGACACGGGCGAGGACGAACAGCAGGTCCGAGAGGCGGTTGAGATAGACGATGACGATCTGCGGGACGTCGTCACTGCGCTGCAGGTGAATGACGGACCGCTCGGCGCGGCGGCACACCGTGCGAGCGACGTGCAGCGCGGAAGCCTTGGGCGTGCCGCCGGGCATGATGAAGGCTTTGAGAGGGGTGAGTTCCTCTTCGCCATCGTCGATGGCCTGTTCGAGCTGGGCGATGCGCTTGTCGGAGATCTTCGCCTTCTCGAGCTGCTCTTTGTGTTTCTCGGGATGCGGCGTGGCGAGCAGCGCGCCGATGGCGAAGAGATCGCGCTGGACCGGCGCCAGGATTTCATCGACGCGCGGCATCATCTCCACCGCGCGCGCGGAGCCGATCACCGCGTTGAGTTCATCGACGTCGCCGTAGGCCTCGACGCGGACGTGGTCTTTCTCGACGCGCCCGCCGCCGAAGAGTCCGGTCCGACCGTCGTCGCCGGTCTTGGTGTAGATCTTGTTCGCCATCAGCTGCCGAACACTTTTGCCCAGACGCTTTTGTCCACCGGTGGGGGAGCCGCCGGTTCGCGGCGCGGCGTGCTGGACGGCGGGCGGTACGACTGGGGAAACTGCTTCGCGAGGTGCGACTGCAGGCGCTCAGGCGAACCCGGCGCCTTCTGCTTCGCACACCATTCGTCGAGCGACATTCCGAACATCGCAGCGTTGGGCCGCATCATCGCGTCTTTCGCGATCGCCAGCGCGAGCAGGCCGGTGATGCTCTGGTCGAGATTCGGGAGCAGCCGGCGGAGATCGGGCGATGGGGCGATCACGACTTCGTCGAGCGCCGCCTCGGTCTCCTGCTCGCGGAAGAGCTGCTGCAGCGCGAGCAGTTCGAACAGCACCACGCCGGTCGAAAAAATATCGGTGCGCCAGTCGACATTTTCGCCGACGATCTGCTGCGGGCTCATGTAGTGTTTCTTGCCGATCGTCATGCGGCGCTCTTCGGCGGGATCACGCATGGAGCGCGCTTTCGCGATGCCGAAATCGGCGAGCTTCACCTGGCCGTCCCACGTGAGCAGGACGTTTCCAGGCGAGACGTCGCGGTGGACGATGTGCAGCCGATTGCCCGAGTCGTCGACGAAGTTGTGCGCGTAGTCGAGCGCGCGGCAGACGCGGCTGACGATGTACGCGGCCAGCGTCGCAGGCATCTGCTCACCGATCGCCCGGTGGTGGTCGATGAGCGACCGCAGCGTCACGCCGCGGATGTATTCCATCGCCATGTAGAATTCGCTGTCGACTTCCTCGAACTGGTAGATCTGCACGATGTTGCCGTGCACGAGGTTCGCCGAGAGTTTCGCCTCGTCGATGAACAGCTGGAGCCACTCCGGCTGCGCGGCGTATTTCTGGTGAATCACCTTGAGCGCGACGCGTTTGGTGAATCCGCGATCGCCCATCTGCTCCGCTTCGTACACGGTCGCCATACCGCCGCTCGCGATGCGGCGGAGCAGGCGGAACTGACCGCGATATTCGATGGTGCGGACCACGTCGTTCATGCGAAGTTTTTTTCGTCGGCTGAAGGACCGTACATCCCCGGCACGGCCACGTCGTTCATGCGAAGGTAGACGCCGAGTTGTGCGCGATGATGGATGAGGTGGTTCATCACGAAGCTGCGCAGCACGGTGGCGCGCGGCATCGTGAAGATCGTCTGGCCGCCCGCTTTCAGCGTCCAGTTTCCGGCGAGACGCTCGTCGCTCACGCCCGCGATTGCGGCGCGCCCCTCCGCGACCTTCTTGTCGAACGACGCCAGCAGCTGGTCGCGCGACTCCAGCTTGGGCGGCTCGGGACGCGGCGCGCCGACCGGCGCGAAGTCGAGTTCGTCCGTGTTGATCGTCTCTGCGACCCACGCGGGGAGGTCGCTCACGTGCCATGCGAGCCAGCCCAGCGATCCTGATTTGTCATGGGGTTTGTACGCGAGATTCGCGACAGGGACCCGCTCCAGCATCTTGCGGGTACTTGCCATCTCCATGTCGAACTCGGGCAGCAGGGCGTCGCGGACAGCCATCTTTAAGTTCTCCCAACAGGTTGATTCAGTCTCTCACGGCGGTGAACTTTCTCCTATGCCGCACGAGATCCGGGATATCACGATAATTGGCGCGGGGCCCGCTGGGCTCTTTGCCCAATTTTACGCCGGCATGCGTGGCGCGTCCGCACAGATCGTCGATGCGCTTTCGGAACCCGGTGGACAGCTCACCGCGCTGTATCCGGAAAAGTACATCTTCGATGTGGGCGGGTTCCCAAAGATACTCGCCAAAGATCTTGTTCGCTCGCTCGTCGAGCAGGCCGCGCAATTCGGACAGCCTGTGCACTGCAATCAGCGCGTCGTCGCGCTCGAGGAAGCGGGCGGCCACTTCACGCTCGTGACGGAGACTGACCGCTTTCCCACGCGATCGATCGTCGTCGCCGCCGGCATCGGCGCGTTCGAGCCGCGCCGCCTTCCGCAGGCGGCGGCCGCTCCGTGGTACGGCCGCGGGATCTACGATCGCGTCTCCGATCCGTCGGCGTTCGATGGACAGCGCGTGGTGATCGTCGGCGGCGGCGACTCGGCGTTCGACTGGGCGCACCAGCTGCGCGGCCGCGCGGCGAGCGTGGCGCTGGTGCACCGCAGCGACCGCTACCGTGCGCATGCGGCGACCGTCGCGGCTGTACAGGCTGCAGCGGACGCGGGCGAGACCACGCTGCACCCGTTCCACGAGCTGCACGAAGTGGTCGAGGAAAATGGAAAAATTGTCGCGATCGATCTCAAGGACATCAAGGCGAAATCCACGAGGCGCATTCCCGCCGACGTCGTGCTGCCGATGCTCGGCTTTGTGAGCGACATCGGGCCGCTGGCGTCGTGGGGGCTGCGCGTGGAGAACGACGAGATCGTCGTGAACTCGCAGATGGAAACGGGACGCGCCGGCGTGTACGCGGCGGGCGACGTGACGACCTACGCGGGAAAACTCAAGCTCATCGCCACGGGATTCGGCGAGGCTGCCTGCGCGGTGAATCAGGCGGTGCACCACATCTACCCCGAGAAGAAAGTGAATCCGGGGCATTCGTCGAACCTCGCGATTTTCGGGCAGAAGGACGACTGATGAAATCGCGAGGTCGCCGGTGTGGCTGGGCCCTGCCGGTGGCCGTGCTGCTCGCGGTGACTGCGGGCGCGTCGCACGCTCAGGACCTGAGCTGCGGACCCGGCGATCAGGAAGTCATGCGGCTCGCCTTCGAGGGAAACAAGGCGTTCGCCAGCGCCGTGCTCGAGAACGGCATCGTGACGGCGCCGTCGACGTTTCTCCAGCGCACGATCCACTGGCTCGGGGCGCGGCACTGTCTCAACCGCAAGGAATTTCCGCTCGACCGGCTGCGCCTGATCATCTGGTATCGCAATCACGGGTACGCATCCGTCACGGTGGACACCATCGTGACGCCGCTCTCACCCGGCCAGATCGGTGTGCGGTTCTCAATTCACGAAGGCGAGCCGACGATCGTCGACACGCTCGAGATCACCGGGCTCGATTCAGTGCCCGAGCGCGCGGCGATCATGAAGGGATTGTCGGCGAAGGCTGGACGGCCGTTCGACAAATACGCGAACGACACGACGGTTCTGCTGATCACGCAGCGCCTGCACAACGGCGGATATCCCAACGCGGAAGTGTTTCCCGGCTACGACACGCATCCGGCGGCCCACCGCGCGAACGTTTCGTTTGCAGTGACGACGGGGACGCGCATGCGGCTTGGCGCGGTGACGCTGAAAGTGGATCCACGACCGGGCGCGTCGCGCGCCGTGACCGACAATGCGATCCGGCACGTGGCGCAGCTGAACGCCGGCGATTTGTACTCGCAGGCGGATCTCGAGCGGGCGAAGCTCGCGCTGTATCAGACACAGGCGTTCTCGCGCGTGACAGTCGTGCCGGAGCCGGACTCCGTACGGCCGAAGGGCAGCACGACCGTGCCGGTCTCGTTGCTGATGACCGAGGGATTCATGCACGAGCTGAAGCCGAGCATTGGCTACGGCACCCTCGATTGCTTTCGCACCAGCACGGATTACACGCTGTACAGCCTGATGGGCGGCGCAACGCGGCTGGACATGCACGGCAAGCTTTCGAAGATTGGAGTCGGCAGTCCGCTCAGCGGTCTCGAGTCGCTGTGCCCCGACGCGCGCAAAGATCTGTACAGCAAAAATCTTAATTATTTCGCGGGCGCGACGGTTTCGCGGCCGGCGATTTTCAAAGGAGTCGTGCCGTCGTTCTCGCTCTACAGCGAGCGGCGCTCGGAGTTCGACGCCTACCTGCGGACGACTCCGGTGGGCGGCAACGTGACGTTCGCGCGGCCCCGCGGCCGCCTGACCGAAGCGTTCTCGTACTCGGTGGAATATGGCCGCACCGAGGCGCAGCCCGCGCTGCTGTGCGCAGTGTTCAACGCCTGCGAGGCGACGGACCGCGAGTTCGTGCAGCGACTCCAGCGGCTCGCCGTGGCGAGCGTCTCGATGTCGAACGACGCGACGGACAACCCGGTAAATCCGACACACGGCACGGTGATCCGCTTCGAACTCCGCACGGCGGGCGCACACACCGGATCGGATCCGTCGCTGCATTTCAACAAGATTCTCGTCGACGGCGCGGCGTACATGCAGATCACCAACGACGTCGTGCTTGCGGCGCGTCTGCGATTCGGCGCGGTGCTCGGCTCCAGCTTTGGCTTCAACAATTCCGCGGCATTCATTCCGCAGCAGGAGCGCCTCTTCGCCGGCGGCCAGACGAGCGTTCGCGGGTTCCAGCAGAACGAGCTCGGGCCCGCCGTCTACATTCCGACGGCGTTCGACACGGTGCAAACGGACGGCATCACGCACTCGGACCTCAAGGACTCGACGCAAATCGCGTACTTCCGCGCGAAAAACACCGTCGGCCAGCGCACGATTCCAACCGGCGGCAACGCGCTTACGGTGGGCATGCTCGAGGCGCGGTTCCGCAGTCCGGTGCTTTCCGACGTGCTTACGTGGGCGCTGTTCGTCGATGCGGGCGCCGTGTGGAACGTCGGCAAGGAGGGCGAAGGGATCAGCGGCAGCACGCTGCTCTGGACGCCGGGATTCGGCGCGCGCTTTCGCACGCAGGTGGGCGTGCTGCGCATGGACCTCGCGTACAATCCGTACCGCCGGCCGCCCGGCGCTGCGTACTACGACACGCCGGTCGCGTCCGGCGGCGCGCTGTTCTGCGTGAGCCCGACGAACACGCTTCGCGTGACGAGCGTGAATGGGGTGGTGCAGCAGGCGCCGGGCGCGTGCCCGGTCTCGTTCCAGCCGCCGCTGCAGACCTCGTGGTTCCGCCGGCTGACGTTCGTGCTCACGCTGGGCGAGGCGTTCTAGGCGATGGGACGCCACCGGCTGGTTGTGCTGCTGAGCGCACTCGTGATGCTGCTGATCGGCGGGGGAATCGTCGGCGGTCTGATGGCCGCGACGCAGAGCGATGGCGGGCGCGAGTGGATCCGCGGGCAGCTCGTCCGCCAGATCGCGCGCGGAATGCACAGACGGCTCGTGATGGGAAAGATCTCCGGATCGTTCCTCACGGACTTCGAGGTCGACTCGCTCTCGCTGATCGGGCCCGACGATTCCGTGTTCATCGCGACTGGTCCCCTGCACGTCACCTACGACCCGCGCGATCTGATCGACGGCCGCATCATCGTGCGCTCGGTCGAGCTCATGCACCCGTTCTTCGTCATCCGGAAGGGGAACGACAACGTCTGGAACTACGACAAAGTTTTTCCGCCCTCGAAGACGAAACCCGGCGCGAGCCCGCCGCTCTCGCGCAACGCGTTCGGCGCGATCGTGCAGTTCCGCAATGTGCGTATTCGCGGCCTGCATTTTCAGCTCACGCTGCCCTGGTCTCCCGACGATTCGCTCAGGGGCGCGCGCCGCGACAGCGCGATCGTCCGCAACCTCGCGTCGAAAGACCAGGAGATCCGCGCGGTCGTGGTGAAGGGGAAGCGCGGCTACCAGCGCACGACGCGCTGGACGGAGGGGAACTTCACGTTCAACCGCATCCGCTTCCGCGAGCCGGGACAGCCGGGGATCCAGTTCGACATCGCGCGATTCGACGTGAACGAACACTCGCCGCCGTTTCTCATTCGCAACATGCGCGGCCTTGTGAACTGGCGGAACGATTCGCTTTCGATCGACGTGCGCCACCTCGAGCTCCCGGGCTCTGTTGCCAGGGCGACCGGACGCCTCGACTGGGCGGGCGGCAAGCCGATGCAGTACGACCTGCACATCAACAGTGATTCCGTCTCGCTGCGCGACATCGCGTGGATCGCGTCGTCCATTCCCAAAACGGGCGGCGGCTCGATGTCGCTCCATATCAAGAACGACCGCGACCCGCGCCTGCTCGACTACGCGATCGAGAAGATGGACCTGCGCACGAACGCGTCGCGTCTGCGCGGCGCCATGACGTTCGCCGTCGGCGGCCCGGTGCTCGTGCTGAAGGACATGGCCATCGAGGCGGTACCGCTTGATTTTGCATTGATCACGGCGATGAACGGCGCGCCGTTTCCGCAGCCGTGGAATGGATCGTTCGCGGGCACCGTGCGCGCGAGCGGTGGGCCGGTGAATCACTTCGTCGTCGACGATCTCAAGCTCACGTACACCGACCGCAACGTCGCCGGCGCGATCACGCAATTCGCAGGCAAAGGCGAGCTCGACATCATGAATCCGGGGAGCACGACGTTCCACGGATTTCATCTCAACCTCGCGCGCTTCGACCTGCGCACGCCGCAATTCCTGAGCCCGGGATTCCCGCGCCTGAACGGCATCATCTCCGGCAGCGCAACGCTGGACTCGGCGTGGACCGATGTGCGGTTCCGCGACGCCGACATCACGCACAGTGACGGCGACAGCACACCGCCCTCGCGTTTCAAAGGCGACGCGCGGCTCTCGACACTCGGCGCCAACGTCGCGTTCGACGTCGCGGTCGCTGCGCTCCCGATTTCGATGACCACGCTCGCGCGCTCCTACCCCGGACTGCCGCTGCGCAGCGAGTACTCCGGCCCGATGCGCCTGCAAGGCGACGTCAGGGATTTCAGCGCGACAGCGGATCTCACGGGAGACGCCGGCCGCTTCCAGATCGAAGGCCAGTTCGACGCCGCCGCGCCGGGATACCGTGCGTCGTCGCGCGGATCTGTCGCCGGCCTCGACCTGAGCCGCGCGCTCGCGCGCACCGGCGCGCCGCAGACAACGCTCAACGGGCGCTTCGTCACTTCACTCGAGTTCGACTCGCTGCCGAACATGCTCGGCGACGCGCAGTTCTTCCTCGACCGCTCGCTGATCGACGGCGTTCGAGTGTACGCGGGGCAGGCGGCGTTGCGGTTCGCCGGAGGCGCGATGATGGTGGACACGCTCCGCGTCGAGTCCTCCAGCGGGACGCTGACCGCGCGCGGCGGCCTCGGTCTCGCGGCCACGCGCAGCGACTCGCTCTTCTTCCGCCTCGACGTTGACTCACTCGGCGGACTCCGCCGCTATCTCGTGAAGGCGCGCACGAAAATCGACTCGCTCGCCCGCAAAGACACCGCGGCGGTTGCGCTCGCGGCGCTCGCGGATTCGCTCGGCGGATCTTTCAGCGCGAGCGGCACACTGCTCGGCCGACTCTCGAAGTTCGGGGTGCGTGCGACTGCGCATGGCACGCAGCTGCGCATCGGCACGCTCACCGCGCGCCAGGCAACGCTCACGGCGAATATCGGATCGCTCCCCGACTCGGCGACCGGGGCCTTCTCGTTCACGCTCGACACGCTGCGCCTCGGCACACTCGCGTACTCGCGACTTTCCGTCCGCGACAGCCTCTCCGGTCGCGACCGCCAGCGCGTGACACTCGCGGCGAAGTCCGCGCTCGACTCCGCGCGCGCGACGGCCAACATCGACTTTCGCGGTGACACGATCGCCGTGGCCGTCGACAGTCTCTCGATTCAGACATCGGCCGACTCGTGGCTCCTCCGGAAGCGGGCGCAGATCGCAATTGTTAACGGCGCGCTCTCCGTCGACTCGATCGCGCTCAGCGGAAAAACCGGCGGCTTCTTCGCGCTCAGCGGCAAGACGACGGCGGACTCGGCCGTCTTCCTCGGGATCCGCTCCGACTCCGTGCCGCTCGCCGACATCGGCGAGCTGATGCAGATGCAGTCGCCGTTCGAAGGAACGCTTTCGCTCAGCGCTGATCTTCGCGGCACGCGCGAAAGACCCGTGATGAAGTTCGATGCGACGCTTCGCCACGGCGTGCTGCTCGGACTGAGACTCGATGAGTTTCGCGCCAATGGCGACTATGACAACCGGCGGCTGTCGGCGGCGCTCACGTATTCGCGCCTCGGGCTGCCCGCAATGCACGGACTCGCCAAACTGCCCCTCGATCTCGCGCTGAGCGCCACCGGCTCCCGGTTCATCGACGAACCGCTCGTCGCGAGTATTCACACCGACAGCGGCGGTATGGCGATTTTGTCGGCGCTCTCGAAGTCGGTGACGAAAGCAAGCGGATCGCTCGCGCTAGATCTCGACGTGACGGGAACCTGGACACACCCGCTGCTTAAGGGCGCGCTCGTGGTGCACCAGGGCGAACTGTCTGTTGAGCCGCTTGGTGCGGTGCACCTCACCGCGCTGGAGGCGAACATCGGGTTCCACGGTGACAGCATCGCTGGCGTCGTCACTGCGCTCAGCGGAAAGACGAAGCCGGCAACCGGCGCACTCTCGGGCTTCGTGGGAATTCGCGACATCGCGAAGCCCGTGTACGGTCTCAAGCTCGTGGCCGACAACTTCAACGTGATCGACAAGGCGAAGTTCGCCACGCTCGATCTTACGGGCAACCTGGGGCTCACAGGCAGCAGCGATGCCGCGACGCTCACCGGCGCGCTCACCGTGGACCGCGGCAGCCTCTCGATTCCGGACCTCCAGAGCAAACACTTGATCTCGCTCGACGATCCGGAGTTCTACAAAGTGGTGGACACGAGCGCGTTCGAGGATCGTCACCTGCTGCCGGCGCCGCCGCTGTCGATCATCAGCAATCTTCGCGTCGACAACCTCACGGTGCAGATGGGGAAGGACGTCTGGCTCAAATCGGCCGAGGCAAATATCAACCTCGGCGGCGACGTCACGATTACGAGCACGACATCGCAGCAGGGACGCAGCGCCGGCCGCGTGCAACTCGCGCTCGACGGCGCGCTCCAAACTGTGCGCGGCACGTACAGGCTGGGCCTCGCGCCGGGGGTGTCGCGCTCGTTCACAGTCGAGAACGGCGAGGTGCGCTTCTTTGGCGATCAGGATTTAAACGGGCAGCTGAACGTCAACGCGCTCTACACCGTCCGCCAGTCGAGCCAGCAGGGCGCGCGGCAGGACGTGCGCGTGCGCGTGCATCTCGGCGGCACGCTCAACGTCCCGAAGGTGGAGCTTTCGAGCCCCGACTCTCAGCGCGTCTCGAACGCCGATCTCGTCAGCTATCTGGCGACGGGACAGCCGAGCAGCCAGATCGGCGGCGCGAACGGCGACTACACCTCCACCGCAGTAAACGTTTTCCTGAGCTCCGGATATCAGTTCAACGCGGGCGGTCTTTGCGACGACGCGGCCTTCAGCGCCGGCGGCTTCGATCCCTCCGGCCGCATTCGCGATGTGAGCGGTGGCATTCTCGCCGGCGCGCGACTCAACTGTTCGCGGCAGTTCGGCGACAAAGTTCTGATTCGTCTCGACTACGGACTCTGCCAGGTGGGACAGCTCGTCGGCGGCGGCAGCGGCACGAGTGATCCGCTCACTTTTGCGGACGCGATCGGACTGAAGGCGGACTTCCAGCTGAGTTCTTCGCTCACGCTTTCGGCCGGTATCGAACCGCCCACGAGCGCAGTGCTCTGCACGCGCGATGCAAGCGCGCGGGGCTTCGCGCCAACGCCACGACAATTCGGCATCGACCTGTTCCGGGTCTGGCGCTTCTGAGTCCCGGCGACGCGACGCCCTCCAGCGCCGTCGAACGGCTGCAGCGCCTGCAGGAAGTCAGCGCGGCGCTGAACCGCTCGCTGGATCGCGACGACGTCGAACACGAACTCGCGCGTCATACCGCTCTCGTGATCGGCTGCAGCGGCGTGGTGGTCGCGCGGCCGGGTGATTCAGGCACCGCAACGCTCGTGCTGCACTGGCGCGACGGCGCCGCACAGGAGCTCGCAGGAGCAGAACTGGTGAAGCACACGGTATCCGACGTGGTGCGCACCGGACTTGCGGCGCGTGGCGCGCCGAAGATTCTCGCCGTGCCGGTCCGCGCCGGGTCCAATCTCGTCGCCGTGCTCGCAGTGTACGGGGGCGGTGGCACGGAATTCGGCGCGGAGGAAGAGGAGCTTCTCGGCACGCTCGCTGCGACCGCTGCCACCGCGCTCGTGAACGCGAGTCTGTTCGCCGAGAGCCTGCGCGACAAGCGGCAGAGCGAGGCGCTCGCTGCTCTCGCGGCCACGCTCGGTCAGTCGCTAAAACTTTCCGAGGTGCTGCGGCTCTCGCTCAAGCACGCCGCGGCGATCCTGGGCGCAGAGGGTGCAGTGGTGGGGCTGCGGCGCGGCGAGTTCCTGCACATCGTGGCGGCCGAGGGAACGGGATCGGCGGTGCACGGGCTCTACGTGCCGCTAATGGAAAGCCACACGGGGCGGGCGATGCTCGAAGGCCGCACACTCATCATGAACCACGTTACGGCCGATGGGATCACCTACGAGCGGGTGCGCACGCTAGCACCGGTGGAGAAGATCATCTCGGCGCCGATGCTCACGCCCGACGGGCCGATTGGTGTGCTGAGCGTCGCGAACCGCGCGGCGGATTTCACGGAGGAAGATGCGCGCGTGCTCGAGCGCCTGGCATCGCAGCTTGCGCTCGCCGTCGTGAACGCGCGGCTGTACGAGGAGGCGAGCGACGCGACGCGTGAGCTCAGCGTCGCGTTCGACGCGATCGCCGGCGGGATGGCCGTCGTGGACAGCGAGGGATTCATCACTCGGCACAATGCGCGGCTCGCGACGTTCTCCGCGCTTGATGCGAGTGAACCGCTGATCGGCCGTGCGCTATTCGCCGTGCTCCTGCGCGAGCCGCGCGAGCTCGATGCAAACGATCCGCTCGGAACCGCCATCCTCCGGCGCGAGGTGGGGCGCGGCACGATCCGCCAGCCGTCGAGCGGCAAGGTGTTCGACATCGTCGCGTCGCCGCATCCTGCTGGCGGCGCGGTGGTGACGGTAGACGACGTCACGGGTTTTCACGCGCTGACCGAGCGCTATCGGCTCGTGGTGGAGTCCACCACGGACGCAATCTTGATAACCTCGAAAGTCGGTGCAATAGACTTCGCGAACGATGCGGCGATCGCGCTGCTCTCTCCCGCGGGATCGCTCGAGGGTGTGCCACTGGCCTCGTTCGTGCCTCCGTCGATGAAAAAGGAATTCGAAGGCCACGTCGCGCGGGCGCTGCTCGGCGAGGCAATGCGGTTCAACGGCGCGGTGATACGCGGCGATGCGGAAGAGCGGCGCGTGTCCATGAGTCTCGCGCCGATTCGCGGCGGCGGACCGGTCACCGGTCTCGTCGCGTCGATTCGCGATGTGAGCGACGAAACCCGCGCGCGTGACGAAGCGGCGGCGGCCAACGCGCGTTATCGGAATCTCGTGGAGGTCGCGTCCGACGCGATCTACACGCTCGACGGAAAGGGGATCTTCACCGCCGCGAATCTTGCGACGGAGACGCTCCTCGGCCTGCCGCGCGACGCGCTGCTGGGCCGGAGCATCGTGCCCTTCCTGGAGCCCGCGGAGACGGCGGAGCTGCGCGCGTACTTCCTGTCGGCGTTTGGCGGCAGCGCCGAGCGCTACGAGTGTCATGTCGTGCGCGCGGACGGCACGCGGCGGCTCATTTCCGTTTCAAACACGCCAATCAAGCGGGGCGCCCGCGTGATGGGCGTCCTCGGTGTCGCGCGCGACGTAACCGACGATCGCGCGCGGGCGGCGGCGCTCGAGCGCGCCGAGGCCCGCTACACGCGCCTCGTCGAGTCTGCAGAAGACGCGATCTGCACCGCCGATGAAGAAGGAAACTTCACCTCGGTGAACAAGGCGCTCGAACGCGTGATGGGCCGCGGCCGCGAAGCGCTGCTCGGCACCCACTTTACGGAGCTCGTGCACGCCAGCGAGCGCGGCGAACTCTGGCTGATGTTTGTCGCCTCGCTCGAGGGGAAACGGCAGCGCCGCGAGATGCGTTTCACGCGCGCCGACGGCGTCGAGCGCGTGGCCACAGTCATTACCGCGCCCATTTATGAACACGGGCAGGTGAGCGCGGTTCTGGCCATCATTCGCGACGTGACCGAGGAGCGCATGCTGCTCGAGCAGCTCGTGCGGCGCGAAAAGCTCGCGGCGCTCGGCGAGCTCGTCGGCGGCGTGGCGCACGAAGTGAACTCGCCGCTCACGGGGATCCTCGCGTTCGGGCAGATTCTCCAGCTTGAGGCCGCGGGGAACGAGGAGTCGCGGCGTGCCGCGGACACGATCGTGGCGGAGGCCAAGCGCGCTGCGCGAATCGTAGGGAAACTCCTGACGTTTGCGCGGCAGAATCCCCCTGAGAAGCTGCGCACGGAACTGAATCAGGTGCTGCTGGACACGATTGAGCTCCGCCGCTATCCGCTGAAGATGCAGCAGATCGCGCTGGTCGTGGAATTCGCGGATGGACTACCGGTCACTTGGGCCGATCCATTCCAACTGCAGCAGGTATTCATTAACCTGCTGTCGAACGCAGAGCAGGCGCTGGCCTCGCGCGCGGGGGAGCGGCGCATCACGGTTCGGACCGGAATGCGCGACGGGTCGCTGGTGGCGACGGTCGCCGATACGGGCCCCGGCATTGCGCCGGAGCATCTTCCACACATTTTCAATCCGTTCTATACGACCAAACCCCGCGGCGTCGGCACGGGCCTCGGGCTCTCTATCAGCTTCGGCATCGTGCGCGAGCACGGCGGAATGCTGCAGGTGGTGTCAGAAACAGGAAAAGGCGCTGCGTTCGAGGTTATTTTGCCTGTTGTGACGCCCCCCTCTCATAGCGGCGGGTAGCAGATGGCCAGCATTCTGATCATAGATGACGAAGTCGCGATCGCCTCGGCGTTCGCCATGTTCTTTCGCCACGACGGCGCGCACGTCGTGACGGAGGCGCATTCGGGCGCCGATGGTATCGAGGCATATAAGCGCGTGCGGCCCGATCTCGTGCTGCTCGACGTGCGTCTGCCGGATATGACCGGCTTCGACGTGCTCTCGAAAATTCGCGACGATAATCCCGTCGTCATCATGGTCACGGCGTACGGCGACGTGCCGATGGCCGTCGACGCCCTGCATCGCGGCGCCGAGAATTTTCTTACGAAACCTGTCGATCTGAGCCATCTCGCCGCCGCCGCAGAGCGCGCGCTCGAGAAGGCCTCGCTCCGACGCATGAACCGCTATCTCTCCGACCGCCGCGGCAGCGGCGCGGACCTGCTGCTCGGGTCGTCGGCGTCGATGCGCGAACTCTCCGCGCAGATCTCCCTGCTCGCTGCGAGCGATCGCACCACGGCGCTGATCGTGGGCGAGAGCGGATCGGGGAAAGGGCGCGTCGCCGAACTCGTGCACGCGCAGAGCCCGCGCTCGGCCAAGCCGTTCGTGCAGGTGAACTGCGCGGCGCTGACCGCGGAGTCGCTCGATTCCGAACTATTCGGAGTGGAGTCGTCGACCGACGGCACCGGCGGACCCACCAAGCGCGGCCTCTTTGAAATTGCCGACGGCGGCACGCTGTTCCTCGACGAGATCGGCGATCTCGACTCGCACCTTCAGCCCAAACTGCTGCGCGTGCTCGAAGGAAAGGGGTTCCGCCGTCACGGCGGCACAACCGAGATCACGCCGAACGTTCGCGTGATCGCGGCGACGAGCAAGGATCTCGTGAACGAGGTCACGACCGGGTGTTTCCGCGAGGATCTGTATTACCGCCTCTCGGTGATGCCGATCAACCTGCCGCCGCTGCGCGCGCGATCGCGCGAGGATCTCGTCGATCTCGCGGCGCACCTGCTCGACGAGCTTTCGCCGACGGTGCCCGGCGCGCCGACGACGATCGGCGACGACGCGCTCGACGCGATCCTGCGCTACGCCTGGCCGGGCAACATCCGCGAACTGCGCAACGTGCTTGAGCGCGCGATGCTGCTGGCGCGCGGCCAGCAGAAGATCGAGCTCGCGCACCTGCCGCGCGAAGTGCAGGGCGCCAGCGGCGCCGATGTCGCGCATCATGTGCCCCGCTCGCTAGCCGAGGTGGAGAAGGCGCATATTGATCGGACGCTGAAAGCCAATGCGCACAATCGCACGCACGCCGCGAAAGAGCTTGGCATTTCACGCGCAACGCTGATCAAGAAGATCAAGGAGTACAATCTCCTCGACAAGCCACGCTCGTGAGGAATGAAGAAGGAGGCGCCGGTGGCTGAGACGGATGCAATGAAGTGCAGGTCTTGCGGCGCCATCGAGCGGGCGTCGGAAGGCTATCCGTGCAAAGGCTGCGGCACCTTCATCTGCGTGCTGTGCAATCTGCGCGGAAAAATTTTCTGCAAAGAGTGCGTCGCTAAGGGCTCCGTCGCCGAAACGCCCGCCACGTGAGTCCGCGCGCCGCGCTGGACGGCCACGGATTCGGCATCGCGGTTGGACACGCGACGGATTCCGACGGCGGCACGGGAGTGACGGTGATTCGCGGAATCGACGCGCCGATGCGGGCGTCGGCGCATGTGCTCGGACGCGCCACCGGTTCGCGTGAACTCGCGCTGCTCGAACCAGCGGCGCGCAACGACCGGGTCGACGCGATCATGCTCACCGGCGGCTCAGCCTACGGACTCGATGCGGCCGCCGGCGTGATGCGCTGGATGGAAGAGCATGGACGCGGCTTTCCGGTGCCCGGCGGCGTGGTGCCGATCGTTCCGGCGGCGGTGCTGTTCGATCTCATCCCGCTCGGCCGATTCGATGCGCGACCCACCGCTGAGATGGCGTATCGCGCGTGCGCCGGGGCGACGCCAAGTGAGATCGAAGAGGGGAGCGTCGGCGCGGGAACGGGCTGCACGGTGGGAAAGGCGGCCGGGCCCGCACAATGTATGAAGGGCGGAGTCGGCGTGGCGATCGCCGGAACTGAAGGCGCAGCCGGCGTGATGGCGGCGGCGATCGTCGCGGTGAACGCGTTCGGACACGTGTGTGATGCGACGGGCAAGATCATCGCGGGGCCGCGCGGTGCGGACGGTTCGATGATCGACACGGAACGTGCGATTATGAGCGGCGCGGTTGCCGGTCCTCGCGCGGCGAGTGCGAACACGACGCTTGGGGTGGTCGCGCTGAATGTCGCCTTCTCGAAAGTCGATCTTCACCAGATCGCGCGCGCGGCGAGCGCGGCGTTCTATCGGCGTATTCGGCCCGCGGGAACGAGCTACGATGGCGATGTGATTTTCGCGGTGTCGCCGATGGAGGGCAGAACGGCTCCGCTTTTGAGTGCCGAAGTTGCGGCGGTCGCGGCGGTGGAAGGGGCTATCGAGCGAGCGGTGCGATTCGCGAAGGGGCGCGACGGTATTCCAGGACTCGCCGAAGGGTAGCTGTATGCGGCGAGTGAGGAGTAACCGCTTTGTCGCGGATTACGCGGATTTCGCAACGGCGATAATCACTCTTTGAATCCGCGCAATCCGCGACAAAGTAGTTGAGGAATACTCTCCCAAATTAGATCGCTGAGTTAGCTCACGAGTCCACTGACCGGCGCGATCGGAGCTCCGACCCGCACGTGCAGAAAAATTTCCGCCCTCAACTCTCCATCCAAGTCCACTCGCATCGTGTGTGCCCCAGCCGCCTGGAGCGGCAGGTCGATCGCCGCGATGACGGGAATGTCGAGCTCGTACGATCCGGGCGGTGGCGATCCCACCTCGATCTCGCCTGACGACGACCAGATCTCCCCGCCGTCCGGTCCCATCCAGCCGAACGCGAGCGTGTGCATTCCTTCATCGCCCTCCTCGGCCTTGAGGCGCACGACCAGCGTCGCCCGCGGATGCACCGCGGGGAGCGAGCCGATCTGCAGCGCGTCGAACACGCCGAGGATGTTGAGTTTTCCCTCTTGGGAGATATTGGCGGCGTCGGCGAAGAGCGCGAAAGAAACATGCATTCTCAATACTAGCGCCGTCGTCGTTACTTTTACAGAATGCCCGCTGCCACGAACAGAGACGTCTTAGTAACCGAAGCCCTGCTCGTCGTCATGTCCATCGTGTGGGGCATGAACTTCGCCGTGATGAAGTACGGCACGAACGTCCTCGAGCCGTTCGCATATAACGGCGTGCGGCTCGTGATCGGCTCTGTCGTGATGCTGGGCATTCTCAGGCTGCGCGGTTCTCCGCAGCTTCCGTGGAAGGACATCCGGTCGCTGATGCTGCTCGGTTCGCTCGGCACCGGACTCTACCAGCTGTTTTTTATCTCCGGCCTCGCGATGACCCGCGCCGGAACCGCGTCGCTCGTGATCGCGTCGAGTCCTGCGATCATCGCGGTCGTCGGCCGCTTCATGGGAGTCGAGAAGGTGAGCGTTCGCGCCGTGTGGGGGATCGCGCTCTCGATAACGGGCATCGCGTTCGTGATCATGAGTTCAGCCGGTTCGAACGAAGGCACCGCATCCGTGACCGGCGACCTGCTCATTCTTGCGTCGGTCGTGTGCTGGTCGTTCTACACGCACCTCATGCGTCCGTTCACACAGCGCATCGACGGAATTCAGATCGCGACCTGGTCGCTGATCGGCGGCACGATTCCCGTGTTCGCGCTCGCGATCCCCGCGATCCTTCGCGCAAACTGGCCGGCCGTGGCGCCGCTGACGTGGGGAGCGATTTTTTACAGCGGCGTCGGCAGCATGGGCATCGCGTATTTGTTCTGGTACCGCGGCGTGCGGGTCATCGGCTCCACGCGCACGTCGATGTTCTCGAACCTGCAGCCGATCGTCGCGCTCGGAGTTTCATGGCCGCTGCTTGGCGAGAAGCCGATGCTGATTCAGGGGGTGGGCGCCGCTGCGGTGCTGGGTGGCCTGCTGCTCACGCGCCAGCCATCCGCGCCCGAACCGGCGCACGGCGAATGAAAATCGTCCTGTTCGACATCGACGGCACTCTGCTTTGGACCAAGGGCGCCGGCCGCCGCGCGATGCTGCGCGCGCTCGCCGCGAACGTCGGGACGAGTGGCCCCGCGGATCATCGCTACGATGGCAAGACCGACCGCCAGATAGTGCGGGAGGCGATGCGCCACGAAGGATTCGCCGACGCGGATGTCGACGCGAAAATGGCGCCGGTGCTCGAGAGTTATCTCGTCGAGCTCATGGTCGAGCTCGATCGCGAAGACCACGGTGTCGCGCTGCTTCCCGGAGTGCCCGAGCTGCTCGACGCGCTCGAATCACGGGACGACATCGTGCTCGGGCTGCTCACCGGAAACGTCGTCGACGGCGCAGAGCGAAAGCTGCGCGTGGTCGGAATTGATTTTGGCCGCTTTCGCGTTGGCGCATACGGCAGCGATGGCGAGCACCGCCACGATCTTCCCGCGATCGCGCGCGACCGGGCGAGCGCGCACCTCGGCCGGCCTTTGGGTGGTGAGTGCTGTGTAATTATCGGGGATACGCCGAGCGACGTTGCGTGCGGCCGCGGAATCGGCGCTCGCGCGATTGCGGTCGCGACCGGCGCGTACGACGTGGCCGCGCTGACCGCATGCGGGCCGCACGCCGTGTTCGCCGATCTTACCGAAACCGCCGCGATCGTGCGCGCGATCGTCGATGCGTGAAGTCGAGCTCAAGAGCGTCGTTCCCGATCCAGAAGTCACGATCGCTGTGCTGTGCGCGGCTGGCGCGGCCGTCGCGCTGGAGGGACGCCTGAGCGACACGCGATACGACACCGCGGATCGCTCACTCGTCGCGCGCGACCACGTGCTGCGGCTGAGGGCGTTCGAGGGCGGCGCGGCCCGGCACGCGAGCATCGACTGGAAAGGCCCCACGACGCACTCTGACGGGTACAAAGTGCGTGAAGAAGTCAGCAGCACCGTCGGAGACGCGGCTGCTCTCGCGTCGATTCTGGAGAGCCTCGGCTACCTGGTGATTCGCGAAATCCACCGGAATATCTGGCAGGGCACGCATCTCGGGGCGACCGTGCGCATCGAGCGGTATCCGCGAATGGACGCGCTGATCGAGGTCGAGGGCGAGCCCGCGGCGATCGAAGCCGCAATCGCGGCCACGGCGCTGCCGCGGGCGGGATTCACGACCGAGCGGCTGGCGGATTTCGTCGCGCGATTCGAGGCGCGCACAGGCCAACGCGCTGCGCTTTGCGATCGCGAGCTGCTGGGCGACTATCGCTACGCCGCGAATGCCTGATCGCGACGCCATCGCGGCGCAGTTCGTGATGCCCGAGTTCACGCGCGCACTGCGCGGCCTCGCATCGGCGGGCGCGCTCGGTCGCGAGGAACACGCGAGCGTTTTCGGCCCGTTGCTCGCGGCGCGCCGGATGGCGGAGCAGGCCGGGAGCCTGCGCGCACGCGTCGCGGCGTTCGACGCCGCGCGGCTGAAGCGCGCGTGGATCGAGTCGGTCGAGTCGATCGCGGCGGCGCGCGTGCCGAAAGCCGGCGCCGACCGCCGCGCGATCACGGCACGACTGACGGAGCAGTCCGGTCAGATGCTCGCGGCGATCGCCGCGCTCGAAACGGCCGCGGAGCCCGTGCGGCTCGCGGGAGAAACGTCAGGACTCGATTCGTGGAACGCGTGGATCGCTTCGGTGCAAACACTGTTCGATTCCGCGGATCGTTTCTGGTTCGTTATCGAGCCCGAACTCAATCCGCGGCCGCAGCCGAAGAAAAAAAACGCTAGAGGAGCCGCGGCGCGCGCGATCGTCGTCGCGCTGCTGGGCGTCTCCGCGTTCGGCGCGACTGCGCGCGCCCAGCGCGTCACGGTACGCGTGCAGGGTGTCTCACCAGACTCGCTGCGCGCGCGCGGGTTCGATGTTGTGGGAGTGGATCGTGGCGCTCCGCTGGTCGTCGCCGATCCCGCCCAACTCGCGAAAATGGAGGCGCGCGGATGGCACGGGGCGCTCTTCCGCACCGCGAGTGCTCCCGCTGCGACGCGGATCGCGGCGCAGACGATCGTCGGCACGCAGGTGTATCGCGACTACGACGATCCCGCGCGCGGCGTGCGCGCGTTCATTGATTCGATGGTGAAGAACAATCCGCGGGTCTCGGTCGACACGCTTGGATTTTCGTTTCAGGGACGGCCGATGCTCGCCGTGAAGATCGGCGCGAAGGACGACAGCCCGCAGCGTCCCAACGTGCTGTACATGGCGGCGTATCATGCGCGCGAGTGGGCCGCGACCGACATGACGCTGCGCCTCATCAAGTATCTCGCGGCGCCGCCGGGTTCGAACCCGCGCGTGGATTCACTCGTGCAGACGCGCGACATCTGGATCCTGCCCGTCGCCAATCCCGACGGCTACGAGTACACGTTCACGAACGACCGTCTCTGGCGAAAGACGCGGACTCCCCAGGCCGGCGGCGCGTTCGGCGTGGACATGAATCGCAATCACAGGCAGAACTGGGGACTCGACGACGTCGGCTCGTCGTCCGATCCGACCTCCGAAATTTATCGGGGCACGGTGCCGGCGTCGGAGATCGAAACGCGCAACATCGAGGCGTTTCACGCCGCGCATCCGCCGGTGATCTCGATCAGCTACCACACCTACGCAGGGTTGCTCCTGTTTTCCCCGAGTTCGGTGTACGGACAGCTCTCATCGGATCTTCCGGTGTATCGCACGCTCGCCGGCACGAACCAGCGTTCCGCCGTGAAGGACAATCTCCCCGGCTCCGCGCGCTCGTACTATTCACCCAACACGTCGTGGACGCTGTACACGACGAACGGCGAGTACAACGACTGGGCGTCCGCGAAGTACGCCGCGCTCTCATTCACGCCAGAGATCTCGAGCGGATATCAAAACAGCAGCTACTACGGCTTCGAGTTTCCGGACAACGAATCGCAGCTGCAGCAGCTCTTCACCGACAACCTCCCGTTCGCGATCGACGCGCTGGAGAGCGCGCGCGATCCGTTCGCGTACGTGAGCCCCACGACGTTCTATCACACGGACCGCGTCGTGCTCGAGAGCGTCTCGCCCACGATCCAGGCGACCGTACCTGCGGCGATGGCCTCCGGCGCGTCGATCTCAGCGCCGAATCCGCTCTCCTTTCGCGTCGACTCGATCGCCGCCGGCAAGTACACGCGGCGCATCATCGCGGCGCCCGCCTCGCGTCCGACAACGCTGAGCATCGGCGCGGGCGGCCAGACCGCCAGCTTCAGCGTGCTCGGCATCAACGGCGCGGAGAACGCCGAAACAGGCTGGACCGCCAACCAGTTCCGGCGCGATTCATTGTTCGCGATGGCGGGGAAGTATTCGTGGTACACACCCTCGGGCGGAGATTTGAAATCGCCCGTGATCCACGTGCCAGCCGACGCAGACACCGTCTCTCTCGTGTTCTGGACGCGCTACGCAGGCAGCGGATTTACCGAACTCCCGTATGGAGACGTGAATCTTTCAACCGATGGCGGCTCGAGCTTTCAGCGCGTGATGCGACTCGAAGGCTATGCGCCGGTGTTCTATCCCGAGCAAGTCACGATCGGCGGCGTGAAGGGAAAACAGCTCGTGTTCGCCTTCGTGTCGAATGGCTTTCCGTGGAGCCTCGACGAAATCGCCGTCGTCGCGCATGGAGCCGTCACCAACTCGACCACGACGTTCGTGGGCACGCTCATCCCTTCGGAAAATCCTGTCCACCACGCGGTCGTCTATTTCCCCTGGCCGTTCACCAACGCGACGGGCGACATTCAGGCGTACGATTTCAGCGGCCGCCTCATCTGGAAATCGAACGTCACCGCTCCGGGCAACGTGGCATGGGATCTCAACGCGGGGCGCGTGGCCAATGGCGTGTACGTGGTGATCGCGCGCAGCGGAAGCAAGATGCTGCGGCTGAAACTGTTCGTGGCGAGAAACGGGCCATGATTGCGGGCATGGGGATCGATCTCGTCGACATCGCTCGCGTCGAGCGCATGCTCGACGACAAAGGCCAGCGCGTGCTCGACCGTCTCTTCACGCCCGACGAAGTCGCCTACGCGATGGCGCGCGCACGGCCCGCCATGCATCTCGCTGCGCGGCTCGCCGCGAAAGAGGCCGCGTTCAAGGCGCTCGCGGGATCCGACGACGCGCGCCTCATTGGATGGCGCGAGGTCGAGGTCATCGCCCGCGACGGGCACTCGCCGACGCTCCTGCTCACTGGCCGCGCCGACATCCGCGCCCGCGAACTTGGCATAGAGCACCTCTGGCTCTCGCTCACCCACACAGACTCGACCGCGGCCGCAACGGTTATTCTGGAACGGGCATAGTGGCGCGAAAACGGCTATCCCGAGTATTTTTGTAGACTATGCTTTTTCGACCGTCTATTTGCGGCCTTTTCTTTGCGGCCTCACTAGTCTCGCCGAGCGCGGCAGGCGCGCAGGAACCTCCTGCCAAGCGACTGTCCGCGATCGTCGGCGTCGCCGTCGAAGAGTATTCCAAAGGCGTCGACGCGAACGGGAAAATCATCGCGTCTTCTGAACTCGACGAAGTCACCGATTTTCTCAAGGACGCGGAGGAAATTGCAAAGCGGCTGACGACTCCGAACGCGGCAGCCGTACGGATGGTGCTCGACTCGCTGATGGCCGCCGCACAGCGCCGCGTCACGCCGGCCGAGCTGGGCCGGATCCACGGAAAGTTCGTCGTCGCGCTCGGCGTTGCGGGCGCGCTCGACCTCCCGACGCGCGCGGTGGATCTCGCGCGGGGAAAAAGAATATTTGAGATGAACTGTGCGCAGTGTCACGGACCGCACGGCGCCGGCGACGGACCGCAAGCGCGCGACATCAGGCCGCCGCCGTCTGCGATCGGCGCGTCGAGCACGATGAACGGCGTCTCGCCCGCGCTCATCTATCGCGTCGTATCCGTTGGTGTCGCGGGAACACTGATGCCGCCATGGGCGAGCGTTCTCACGCCTGATGATCGCTGGGCCGTCGCGACGTACGTGAACACCATGCGAGCGACGGACGCGGAGCGGGCGGCCGGCGCGAAGGTGATTGCGGCGCACTGTGCGGCGTGCGCGAGCGTGAATCCGCCTTCCATCATGCGGTTCGCGTGGCAGGCGGAGCACAGCGATTCGCAGCTGGTGGCGGCCATCATCGCCGCCGATACCGTCACGGGCTTCAGCGCCGGCGCAAAGCTTTCCACCGACGAGGCGAAGCAGGCCGTCGCGGCGATGCGCGCCGCGCCCATGGTCGCCTCGCGCACGCAGGTGGTTGCGGATGCGGCATTTTCTCCGAGCGATGCTGCGCGCCATGTGGTGCGGCTGGCGGACAGCGCGCTCGCCGCCGCGCGCGCCTCGCGTCCCGCCGATGCGACCGACCTCGCGTTCGATGCCTACATCGCGTTCGAACCGCTCGAGGGTCCGGCGCGCATGCGCAATCCTGGTCTCGTCGCCGACATGGAGCGGCACTTTGCCGATTTCAAAGGTGCGCTGAAGGCCGGAGATCTCGGTGCCGCTGAATCCGTGCGCGCGAAAATCGCCGGGGGCATGCCAGCGATTCTCGAACTGTCGACGCCAACCTCCACCAGGTGGGGCGTGTTCTTCGAATCGTTCGTGATCATCGTGCGTGAAGGGTTCGAGGCGATTCTCGTGCTCGGCGCGATCGTCGCGTTCCTCATGAAGACCGGAAATCGTGCCCGGCTGCGGGACATCTGGCTCGGCGCCGGCGTGGGAATCGTGGCGAGCGCGGTGCTGGCCGTGGCGCTGAGCACCGTGCTGAAGCACGTGCCCGCGAGTCAGGACACGATAGAAGGCGTGACGATGCTCATTGCCGTCGTCGTGCTGTTCTCAGTGAGTTACTGGCTGCTTTCAAAGGTCGAAGCGGCGAAGTGGCAGCAGTTCATTCGCGACAAGGTGAACGCGGCGCTCTCGCACGGGGGCATGTTCGCGCTCGCATTCGTCGCATTTCTCGCGGTGTTCCGTGAAGGCGCTGAGACGGCGCTGTTTTATCAGGCGCTCTTCACTCGCGGCGGCGATATCGTCATGCCCGTTTCGCTCGGCCTGCTCTCGGGCAGCGCGACGCTTGCCCTGATATTCACTCTCTTCTGGGTGTTCGGCCTGCGCATTCCGCTGCGGCCGTTCTTCGCGGTGACGAGCGCGTTGCTCTACTACATGGCGCTCGTGTTCGCGGGCACCGGCATCAAGGAGCTGCAGGAGGCGGACATTCTGCCGCGCACGATGCTGCCGGGATTCCCGCACGTCGAGCTGATCGGACTCTATCCGACCGTCGAAACGCTTTGCGCGCAGGGCGTGCTGATCGTGCTGCTGCTGTTCGCGCTCTGGAGCCATTTCAAGCCGCTCACCGAAGCGGTCGCGGACGCGGATGAAGTTGTGCCGCCGGAAGTCGCAGCGCGACTCGCCGAACTTTCCGCTACGGCGCAGCGGCTGCAGGACCGGGTGTCGACGCTCGAGAAAGAGATCGAGAGCGAAACGAAGCCGCGATGATCGCGCCGGCCGCGATGAACACGATCGCGACCACCTGTGCGAGCGTCAGGGCGCCGAACAAACGATCGTCCTTCGCGCGGTAGAACTCGACAGTGAACCGCTCCGCGCCCGCGAGCATGCAGTACACGCCGAACAGCCATCCCTCTGCGTGCGCGTGTTTGCGAAGCCGCCAGAGCACTCCGAACATCAACAGCGCGAGCGCGACCTCAACCAGCTGAGTGGGGTACACGCCGAGCACCTCAAGCGGCGGCCGGTTCTCCAGCGACTTCAGGCCGAACAGCTCGGCCATGTTGTGAACCGTCGACGGCGGTGCTCCTTCGGGAAACGCAACGGCAAATCGGTTCGTCCACGGCCGGCCGTAATCGTCGCCCACCGCCCAGCAGCCAGTGCGGCCAACGGCATACGCGGCGGCGAGTCCGATCCCGCCGACATCGGCGATTCGCCAGAACGAAATCTTTTTCCAGCGCATGACGGCGAAGGTGCTCGCAATGCCGCCGAGCAGGCCGCCCCAAAAAACGAATCCGCCGCGATGGAAAATGTTGTCGCCCGTCAGCAGCACGTACCAGAGCTTGGCGCCGAGCAGTCCGCCGATCACCGCCGCAACCGTGATGTCGCTCATCGTGCCGGCCGCTGCGTCGTGACCGCGCCGGTCGAGCTCCGCCGTCATCACGAGCTGCGCGATGATGAACGCGAGCAGCATCGCCACTCCGAAGCCGGTGATTTCCACCGGGCCAAACCGGTAGATAAGGGGATGCTGTACTACGAATGGCATTCGAGCGGCATCGACGAGAAGGCGTTGAGCGAAAACGCAGAGCGCGCACCGCGCGCGAGATGGAAGAGCGCGGCGCGCGCGATCATGGCTGCGTTATCTGTG
>JANYIJ010000214.1 GCA_025362095.1 Gemmatimonadota bacterium
AAGCTCCGCGAGAAGTTCGACAAGGCCGCGAAGTATCGTGACTTCCGCGAGATGCTCGACAAGCAGAAAGACATCGACGGCATCGTCGTCGCGACACCCGATCACAACCATGCGATTGTGGCGATGGCCGCGATGCAACTCGGCAAGCACGTATATGTGCAGAAGCCGCTGACGACCACAGTCCACGAGGCTCGCGCGCTCGCGCAGTTCGCGCGCAATAATCCGAAAATCGTCACGCAGATGGGAAATCAGGGTCACTCGATGGAGGGCACGCGCAGCACGGTCGAGTGGATTCAGGCGGGGGTCATCGGGAACGTGCACGAGGTGCATGTCTGGACGAATCGTCCGATCTGGCCGCAGGGTGTGCCGAGGCCGCTGGCGCCGTCGCAGCTTCCGCCGGGCGGCATGTCGTTCAACAATGGATTCAATTCCCGATCGATCAACAACCTGACTGCCGCTGGAATGTCGTCGACCGGCTATCCCATGCCGGAGGGAATGCGCTGGGACTTGTACCTGGGCGGCACCGCGGAGGATGTGCCGTGGCATCCGATCTATCATCCGTTCAACTGGCGCGGCTGGACTGATTTCGGCGTGGGCGCGCTCGGCGACATGGGCGCGCACTTGATAGACCAGCCGTATTGGGCGCTCGGTCTCACGCAGCCGAGCAGCGTGGAGACGACGTCGACGCCGTGGGGCACGACGCCGGTGCCGGCTGCAACTGCGGGCGGACGCATGGGCAGCAAGCCCGTGTGCTATCCGCAGGCGATGGTCGTGCACTACGAGTTTCCCGCGCGCGGCAAGCTGCCGCCGGTGAAACTCACGTGGTACGACGGCGGACTCCAGCCGCCGCGCCCCGACCTGCTCCCCGACAGTGTCGATCTGAACCGCGAGGGCGGCGTGATCATGATCGGCGACAAGGGGATTCTGCTGCAGGAGACGTACGGCAACAATCCGCGCATGTGGCCGGAATCGTTGATGGAAAAAACGAAGACGGTGCCGAAGACAATTCCGCGCATCGAGGTCTCGCACGAATACAATTGGGCCGCAGCGTGCAAGGGGAATGGCAAGGCGAGCTCGCCGTTCGAATACGCGTCGGCGCTGACCGAGACGATGCTGCTTGGCATCGTCGCGCTGCGCGCGGGGCAAGGGAAGAAAATTCTGTATGATGCCGCGACGTCGAACGTGACGAACGTGGCGTCGGTGAATCAGTATCTCACCCGCGAGTATCGGAGCGGCTGGGCGGTTTGATGTTTGCCATCCGGTCGCTGCTGCGCTCGCCGACATTTCTCGCGACGGCGCTGCTCTCGATCGGACTTTCGGTAGGAACGGGCGCGACGGCATTCGGCGTGATCGACGCCGTTCGCTTTCGTGCCCTGCCTTTTAAGAATGGCGACCGTCTCGTTCTCCTTCAGGAAGTGGCGGTCGCCGAAGGCGCGAAGCCGGCGCCCGCGTCTCAGTGCCGCATCGCGTGCGACATGCAGTACGTCACCTACGACGCGATGCGGCCGCTCACATTTCACACGCTCGACGCCGTCGCCGCGTTCACTTCCGGCAGCAAGACCATGGCCAAGCCGGGCAATTTCATCTATCGCGCCGTCACGGACTCGAAGATCAGTCAGCGTATCGCTGTCGAGGGTGCGCTCGCCGGCGCGATGATCGTCGACACGGCAGGGCTCTCGCATCCACCGCGCGATCGCGTGATGGTGATAATGCAGGTGCCCGATTCCACCGTCGCGGCCGACCTCGAAGCCGGTAAGACGCTCGCCCAGACGAACGGGTGGTACACCTTCACGATCAACGGGCGTGCCTGGCCGAACACGGATCACATCAACGCCACCGTAGGCGACACCCTGCGCTGGCGTGTGATCAACGCCTCGTTCGACACGCACCCGATGCACCTGCACGGCGTCTACTACCACGTGGACGAGTTCACTTGGCTGAGCGCCGAGCGCAGTGGACAATCCGCTGCGCCGGGAACGGTCATCACGCAGGCACTGACGTCGTTCTCGGGAATGTCGATGACGTGGGTCGCCGAGCGGGAGGGGAATTGGCCGTTTCATTGTCATTTTGCCCTTCACATCGCTCCCGACTATCAAGCGACGCTTGTCGGTGAACGCGCAGCGCAGCCCGAGATGGCAGGTCACGAGAATCACGCGATGACCGGGATGGTCGGCCTCATCATGGGAATCACGGTCACGCCGAAGAAGGGAACGGTGGCGGCGCGCGAAACCGCGCCGGCCCGCAAGCTCCGCCTGCTCGCCGTGAGCGACTCGGGCTTTCCGGCGATGCGCCCGTCGCTGCGGGCGTCCTCCTCGCGCGCGTGCCGGTGAGAGTGGATTAGGCTATCCACCCCCGCTGGTTAGCGCTTGTCCAGCTCGCGGTACCACGCGGCAAACGCCCGCTCGAAAAAGACTTTGTTGAACAGCGTCCATTCGCCGAGCGCGGCAGGGAGTGAATACGTCGCTCCCGCTTCCGCCGCAGTCTGTCCCTTCTCATGCGCGGCCTTCGCAGCGCGCTCGACTTCGTCGATCATCGCCAGGTAGCGGTCGAACTCGGCTTCTTTCGCGAGGGCGCCGTGGCCCGGCACATAGATCGTGCTCTTCTGCCGGCGCAGCGCTCGCGAACTTTTCGAGAGCTGCGAGGGAACTGCATCCACATAATTCGGAACCATCGCATTCCAGACCAGATCACCGCAAAAGACGACGCTCGGATCATCGACTTCGAGTGAGACATCGCTGGACGTATGTCCGCTTCGCGGAACCACACGCACCGTGCGACCGCCGAGATCGATCAATGTCGGCGCGGTACTGCTGAAATACGTGACGTCATTCAACGCGTCGGTTCGCGAGGCATCGGCGGGAAGATTCTTCTCCAGCACAAGGCTGCGCGTGGCCTCGGTTGCGCGCATATCGATCTTTTCAGCGGGAAGGGAATAGCCGGCGACGCCGTTCGCGTGATCCGAGTGGTAGTGCGTGAGCGCAACGTGCGTGGGCCAGCGCCCCGTAAGTTCTTTCGAGCGCATGGCGAGCCACGTCGCGCCCGCGGGCGTGTTAAATCCCTCAATGGCGAGCACGCCGGTGCGGCCCATGATGATGCCACCGTTCGAGAGCGTGCTGCGATCGCCCGTGAGCGGCGTGGAAATCAGCGCCCAAATTCCGTCGGCGACTTTTTCGAGACTGCCGAACGGTTCGCGCGCGACGATCGGGCCGAGCGGCGCATTCGCCCACATCGCGCGCAGCGCGGGCGGCATGGCGATCGCGGCCAGCGCCACATGCGCCGCGCACGAGGTCGACTGAGCGAGGAACTCGCGACGATTGAGAGCGTTCATTGTTTCATCGGGATGAGGCGGCGGTGTGCTTTCATATATGGAACGAGCCCTCCCAGTTCCAGAATATCCAAAATGACACCTGATATGGGCGGACCGGAGAGTGTCAGCTCCTTGTTGAAATCGGAGACCGTGAGTTCGGCACCCACCAGCTGAACCGCAAGGCTGTCGCCCTCTTCGATCCGGCTGGTATCGCATTGCGCGGGAATGAGGCCGTTGTTGATCGCATTGCGAAAGAACGTGCGCGAAAAACTCTGCGCGATCACGGCCCTGATTCCGGCGGCGAGAATCACAGTCACCGCGACTTCCATCGCGGAGCCGCAGCCGAAGTTCTGGCCGGCAACGATGATATCGCCCTCGCGCACCGATGCGGCGAACGCCGGGTCGACGGTTTCCAGCAGCCACTGCTTGAGCACCTGCTCATCGATCGTCTCGCGCTTTCGCGTGGACGTGATGATGTAGTCCGTGTTCACGTTGTCGCCGAACCGGCGCGCGCGCCCCTCGAGTTTGATCATCGCGCGGCGCGCTCGGCGCGCGGGTCCGTGATCCTGCCCGTGGCGGCGGACGCGCCGCACGCGGCGGGCGACGCGAGATAGATCGACGCGCTGGCGTTCCCCATTCGCGCCTTGAAGTTCCGGTTCGCCGTGGAGAGCACGTTCATTCCATCTGCGGGAACCACGCCGCTCGTGCCGCAGCACGCGCCGCAGCCGACCTCCGTCACGATCGCGCCGAGCGCTTCGAACTTTTCGAGCGTGCCGTCGTCGCGAATCGCATCGGCGACTTCGCGCGACGCGGGCGTTAGCACCAGCTGGACTCCTGCCGCCAATCGCCCGCCGGCTCGGTTCAGCGCCGCAAGCGCCTCGTGAAAATCCCGCACACGGCCGCCCGTGCACGTGCCGAGAAAGACCATCTGCACTGGCGTGCCCACGGCCTGCTCGATCGGCACGACGTTGTCCGGCTGGTGCGGCAGCGCGACGCGCGGCGAGAGGCGTGAGAGGTCGAGCGTGATTTCTCGAACGTATCGGGCATTCATGTCTGCCCGCACCGGCGCGTCGAGACCAACTTTGCGCCCGGCGAGATACTCGCTCGTCGCTGCGTCCGACGGAAAGATCGCCGCCTTGGCATCCATTTCGACGGCGAGGTTGCTGATCACCATCCGTTCTTCGAGCGTGAACGCGCTGATGGCGGAGCCGTGGAATTCGAGCACGCTGTAGTTCGCGCCCTCCGGGCCGATCGTCCTCACGAGTTCAAGCGCGACATCCTTGGGACTGAGGTACGCCGTGCGCGTTCCCGTGAGCGTGACCTTGATCGATTGCGGAACGCGCATCCAGACTTGGCCGGTGATCATCGCCGCCGCGATGTCAGACGATCCGACGCCTGTCGCGAAGAGGTTCAGTGCGCCGATCGTCACGGTGTGGCTGTCGGCGCCGATCACGAGCGAGCCTGGGAGCGCGCCGCCATGCTCGGCGAGCAGCTGGAAGCTGATTCCCTCACCCACATCGCAGACCTCCGCGCCGTAATGCCTCGCAAACTCGCGGACGCGATCATGAAACGCCGCTGTTTTGCCGGATCCAGGCGGGGAGTAGTGATCGAACGCGAACAGCACGCGGCTCGGATCGAAGAGGCGCTCACCTCCCATCTTCTCGAAATAGTCGATGGCCATCGGGCTCGATGCGTCGGTGCCGAGCACTTGATCCACGTTGCAGATCGCGATCTCACCTGCGTGCACTTCGCGCCCGGCCTTCGCCGAGAGGATTTTCTCGCTGATCGTGCGCGCGCTCATGCGGGCCGCTCTGCGCTCGAAGGCGATGCCACCATCTCACTGCGCGAGATCCATGCGGCTCCCACGAGATTCGCCGTGGTGTTGACCATCGAGCGGACCATGTCGAGCGGCCGATCAACCGCGACAACGAGAGCGATCGCGGCCTCGGAGTGCGCACCGAGACCGATGGCGTTGAGCACGATGAGCGTTGTGACGAGCGAACTCCCCGGCACGCCCGCGCCGGAAAATGCGGCTACGGTCGATACGAGCACGATCGTAAGCAGCGTCGCGGGTCCGAGCGCGATACCGTAGAGGTTCGCGATGAACACCGCCGTGACCGCCTTGTACACGGCGGCGCCATTCTTGTTGAGCGTGACGCCGGTGGGTAGAACGAAGCTCGCGACCTCGTTGGATACGCCGATCCGGTCGCGCGCGGCCTCGATGCTCACCGGCAGCGCGACGCTCGACGATGCCGTGGAGAACGCAAGCATCAGCACATCGCCCGTCTTTCGAAAGAATTCAACAACGCCCAGCCGTGCGCCTGCGCGCAGCACGGGCACCAGCACCACGGCGACATGCACGATCATCGCCGCGACCACCACCGCGCAGTAGAGCGCGAGGCTGCGCAGAAGATCGAGCCCCGATTTCGCCAC
>JANYIJ010000248.1 GCA_025362095.1 Gemmatimonadota bacterium
ATGCCCGTCCATCCGTTCGGCGCGAACGGATGATAGTTCGCCATGTTGATGTGCTGCCCGCCGATGATCACGAACACCGCGAGCACCAGCAACTTGATGGCGACCATCACGTTGTTGACCTTCGCGCTCTCGCGAACGCCAATAACGAGCAGCCACGTGATCAGTCCGACGATCACGAACGACGGCACGTTGATCAGCACCGGAACGCCGAAGATATGCGGTGCCGTTTGCATCAACGGTTTGAGATCGGACGCCGGGGCCGCGAGAAGCACCTCCCGATACCCGTGCACCAGCCACGGCGGAATCGTGATCCCGAATCCGCTGAGAAGCGAAACGAAGTAGCCGCTCCACGCGATCGCGACGGCGACGTTGCCGACCGCATACTCCAGGATCAAATCCCATCCGATGATCCACGCGACAATCTCGCCGAGCGTCGCATACGAATACGCATACGCGCTGCCGGCCTGCGGAATCATCGACGCGAGCTCGGAGTAGCAGAGCGCAGCGAGCGCGCACACGCCGCCGAGCAGCACGAACGACACGATCAGTGCGGGGCCCGCGCCGACGCGCACGAAGTGCACGCCATCCGGCCCGAGTTCGCCCGCAGCGGCCTGCCCAAGGGTGGAAAAAATACCGGCGCCAATTACGGCGCCGATACTCAGCATCACAAGATCCTTCACGCCGAGTTCCCGGCGCAGACCGCTCCCCTCGCTCTCGGCCATCAACTCGGCGATCGGTTTGCGTCCGAAGAGTTTATTCATTGGCCTCGTTTAAGAAAATCTTTTGCCGCAGGTTTTCGCGGGTACCCGCAGGTTGCATTTGCGCGCCAAAAAAGACCCGTGCAAACCTGCGTAGACCTGTGGCAAGTTTTTTTCTTTTCTAGATAAACAGCGGGGCAAGAACCAGCGTGATGGTGGAGAGCAGCTTGATCAGCACATGCAGCGACGGGCCCGCCGTGTCCTTGAACGGATCGCCGACGGTATCGCCGACCACCGCCGCCTTGTGCGCATCGGATTTCTTTCCGCCGTACACTCCGGTTTCGATATACTTCTTCGCGTTGTCCCACGCGCCGCCGCCATTGTTCAGGAATCCTGCCATCAGGATTCCAACGACGGTCGCGATCATCAGGAACCCGGCAACCGCCTCGGCGCCGAGCAGATGATCTTCGCCGCCGATGGCCTTGAAGATCAAACCAACGGCGATCGGGAAAATCAGCACCAGCGCGCCGGGCAGCACCATCGCCTTCAGCGCGCCCACCGTGACGATGTCCACGCACGCGGCGTAGTCCGGCTGCTCGGTGCCCTGCATGATGCCCGGACGTTCCTTGAACTGGCGCCGGACTTCGGTGATCACGCTCTGCGCCGCCTTCGACACGGCCGTCAGCGCGAGCGACGAGAACCAGAACACGAGCATGCCGCCGAGCAGCGCAGCGCCGAAGACCTGCGGCTTGCTCAGATCCACATGCAGCGCGGATCCCGTGTAGTTCTTGACCTCATCGAGGTACGCCGAGAACAGCAGGAATGCAGCAAGCGCGGCTGATCCGATCGCGTATCCCTTCGTGAGCGCCTTTGTCGTGTTTCCGACCGAGTCGAGACGATCCGTTTTGTCGCGAATGCTTTCCGGCTGCTTCGACATTTCGACGATGCCGCCGGCGTTGTCGGTGATCGGGCCGAACACGTCCATCGCGAGGATGTAGCCGCACGTGCCGAGCATGCCCATCGTCGCCACTGCGGTGCCGAACAGTCCGCCTGCCGGAGCGCCGTCGATCATGATGCCGCTCGCGCGGCCGATCATGAAGCTCGCGACCAGCGCGATGACGATCGTAATGACAGGCATCACGGTTGATTCCATTCCAACAGAAAGACCCATGATGATGTTCGTCGCCGGACCGGTGCGCGATGCGTCGGCAATCGTCTGCACGGGACGGTAGCGATACTCGGTGTAGTATTGCGTGATGAACACGAACGCGATCGAGGTTGCAACGCCGACCAGCGCGCACAGGAAAAAGTGCCACCATGCATCTGGCGCCGCGTCCGTCTGCAGCAGCCACTTGCACGCGAAGAAGATTCCGACCGAAACGAGCGCGGCAGTGAGGTAGTAGCCGCGGTTCAGCGCGTCCATCGGGTCTGCGTCTTCCTTGGTGCTTACCGACATGATGCCGATGATCGAGGCAACGAGGCCGAACGACATGATCACGAGCGGCAGCAGAATGCCGGCCACGCCAAACTGCTTGAACAGCACCACGCCGAGAATCATCGCGCCGATATTTTCAGCGGCGGTGCTCTCGAACAAGTCGGCGCCGCGGCCGGCGCAGTCGCCGACGTTGTCGCCCACGAGATCGGCGATCACCGCAGGATTGCGCGGATCGTCCTCGGGAATGCCCGCTTCAACCTTGCCGACGAGATCTGCGCCGACGTCAGCAGCCTTGGTGTAGATGCCGCCGCCGAGCTGCGCGAACAGCGCGACGAACGATGCGCCGAAACCGTAGCCGACGATGAGAAACGGAATCTTCGTGGCCCACACCGCGGCGTCCGTGCCGGCGGGCGCGAGGGTCGAGAGCGTGGCGAACAAACCGCCCACGCCGAGCAGCGACATCGCGACGGTGAACAAACCCGAGACCGCGCCGCCACGCAGCGCCGTCTGCAGCGCCGCGTTCAGTGAGCTGGTCGCGGCCGCAGCCACGCGAATGTTTGCGCGAATCGAAACCCACATGCCCATGAAGCCCGCGATTCCCGAACTCAGCGCCCCGAGCAGAAACGAGAACGTGATGTAAATCGCCAGCGTCGTGCTGTTGCTCACCGGATCCGTCGGCGCGCTTTTGCGCAGCACGCCGTATCCGACCGCGAGCAGGAGCGCCACGAGCACCGCGAGCACGGAGATCGTCTTGTACTGGCGCGCGAGGTACGCTTCGGCGCCCTCCTGAATGGCGTCGGAAATTTTGCGCATTTCCGGTGTGCCGGTGGGGCGCGCGAGCACCCACTTCGCGAGTGCGACCGCAAACACAAGCGCACCGATGCTCGCGCCGAGAATGATCGTGATCAGAGTGGACTGCGACGGCTGCATTTTACCTGGAGGTTTTCAGTGTGGAGTAATAGACCGGTACGCCGAGCACCACGAGCGCGAGGCCCGAGAGTGCCTGCACGCGGGTCTTGTCTGCCACGAGCAGCGTGACGGCGATGCCGCTCGCGAGCAGGATGTAGAGCGCAGGGAGCACGGGATAGCCCACGGCGCGATACGGCCTCGGCTCATCCGGCCGCTTCGCGCGGAGAATGAACAGGCCGACTGTTGTCAGCGCATAGAAAATCAGCGCCGCAAAGATGACGTAGTCGAGCAGCTGGTTATACGTGCCGGTGAGACAGAGCACGCTCGTCCAGACCGACTGCGCGATCAGCGCGAACGCGGGCACCGAGTTCTTGCTCAGCTCGCCCGCCTTCTTGAAAAAGAGTCCGTCGCGCGCCATCGCGTAGTACACGCGCGCGCCGCTGAGGATGAGTCCGTTGTTGCAGCCGAACGTGGAAATGAGAATCGCGCCGGCCATGATGGCCGCGCCGCTCGCGCCGAAGATGTACTCCATCACCGCCGTGGCCACGCGATCGTTGCTCGCGTGATCGATGCCGCGCGCAATGACCGTCGCGCCGTCGGCGGTGCCATGCAGCGGCAGCACGCTCAGATAGCCGAGGTTGGCGAGAAAGAACAGCAGCGATACCAAGGCAGTGCCAAGCAGCAGCGCGCGCGGAAGATTCTTCTGCGGGTCTTGCACTTCAGCCGCTGCGAATGTCGGCGCGTGCCACGAGTCGGCGGAGAAGAGCGAGCCGACCATCGCCGTGCCGAAGGTCAGCGCGAACATCGAACTCCACGCCGGCGATCCCGCAAACCAATTCGCGCCGAAATTCGCGGTGACCGCCTGCGTGTTGCGGCCCATGGTCAGCGCGAGCAGCACCAGCGCCGCGAGCGAGACGGTCTTGATGACGGTCAGCGTGGTCTGCACCGCCTTCCCTGCCTTCACACCGCGCAGGTTGATCCAGGTGATCACCCAAATCGTGACGAGCGCCGCGACCCGCTGCGGTGAAAGTCCGAGATCGATCGCCGATCCATCGGACGTGTGCAACGTCGCATGCGGGAACCATGCGAACGTGGCGGCCGTGACTGAGGGCCAGAGCACGCCGAGGAATTTCCCGAATCCAACCGCGACCGCAGCGACAGTTCCCGTTTGAATCACTACGAACAGCGTCCAGCCATACAAAAAGCCCATCAACGGGCTCATGGATTCGCGCAGGAAAGTGTACATGCCGCCGGCGCGCGGGTACATCGCCGCGAGCTCACCGAACGAGAGGGCGCCGAGCACAGTCATGATCCCGGTCAGGACCCACGCGATGAGGAGCCAGCCGGGGGATCCGAGGGTCCGTCCCATGTCCGCCGCGACGATGAAAACACCGGAGCCGATCATCGATCCCGCCACCAGCATCGTGGCGTCGGTCAGGGTCAGCGCTTTGACGAATTCCGGCTTCGCGGCGGGGGAAGACATGAGCCACGAAAGTTACTGGCCTGACAGGGGTTACGGAAGGTTTACGGTGCCTCCGCCGTAATCCAAGTCGTATCCCGAACCGGCGTCCCATCCCACTTCACGGCCGGACGAAACCGGACCTCTTTCAGCATCGCCTCGATCTTCTTGTTGTAGTCCCGATCCTTCGACTCATTCCAGCGCAGCAGCGTCGTCGTCCCCTTCTCATCCACATCGAAATACGCGATGAGTTTGTACGGGCGCACTTTCGACGGAACCGGAATCGGCAAAATCGCGAGGTTCGTGACCGTGGGCGGGTAGGTGCGGCCGGCGCCGCCACCCGTGCCGGGGCCGTTCGCGGATCCGCGACCCGTACCATCACCTGAGCCAACTCCACCGCCTGTGCCTGGGCCGCTGCCGGCGGTGCCATCGTGACCACTGCCACCGCCCGTGCCCGTCACCTGACTCGCGTCTTTTTTTGCTTCAGGCTCGACCGTAGCCTTGGGCGGATCGGGTTTCTTTACCTCTGGCGGCGGCGGCGTGATCACCGGCGGCGGAACAACGAGCTGCGGCGTCTGAACTTTTGGCGGAGGCGGCGGCGCAACCTCGACGAATCGCGTGCGCTCCTTCACTTCGCCGCCGGTGCCACCGTTGCCGCCGCCACCGCCGCCGGCCGGGCCGGGACCACCGCCGCCCAACTTTTGCTCCATCACTTTCGTTGCCCACCACGGGCCGATCAGAAGCAGAATGATCAGCAAGTGCACGAGGAACGACGTGACCGAGCCCCCGACGCTGGACTGTTTCGGAAGCGGCATGCCGACCGGCCCGCGATACCGCGGCCGCTCGCGCTTTGATCGATCGAACGTTCCTGGTTTTTGTAGCGTCATGTTCCCTAATGATACGACGGACGAACCCCAAAAGGTTCGTCCGTCGTCTCACTGCTTGAACGTATCGAGCTTTATACTACTTGCCCGGTGGCGCCTTCGGCGTGGCGGCGATGACCTTCACGCCTGCGCCTCGTGCCTGGTCCATCGCGAAAATCACATCCTGATAGGTGACTTCGGGATCGCCCTTGAAGAACATGATCTTCTCGGGACGCTTGTCGTAGACCTCGTGCAGGCGCTGAAAGAGACCTTCTTTCGTGACCGGCGCCTTGTTGATCGCGAACGTCGGGCCTGGAAGAATCTCGAGCACGATTTGGTCCGGCTTCGCGTTCGGCGGCGTCTTCTGCGGCGTCGGATCGGGAAGCTGCACATCGACGGCCTTCCGGCTCAGCGGGATGATCATCATAAAGATGATGAGCAGCACGAGGAGCACGTCGATCATCGGCGTGACGTTCGGCTCGTTGGTGAGCCCTTTGTCGGAACCGCCAGCTGCCATCGACATTAGGGCTTTCCTCCCTTTTTCATTCCTTCCGAGAGCACGTTGTCAGTCTCAATGAGCGACTTCGAGCCCGGAATCGGATCGGAGATCATGCCGGTCAGGCGCACACCCGCGTGCGCCGCGACGTCGAGCGCGTCGATGACCTTGGCGTACTTGAGCTCCTTGTGCGCCTTCACGTACATGATCTTGTCCACCTGCCGCTTGTCGTAGATCTCCTTGAGCCTGTCAGGAAGATCGGCGTTCGGCAGCGGCTTCTTGTTCAAATAGTACTGGCCGTCCTTGTCGATTCCGAGCACTTGATCCTGCTCTTCCTCGGGGTGCGGCTTGAGATTCTGTGCCTGCGGGGGAATCGCGTTGAAGCCGGCATTTAGCGCGGGAATGACGATCATGAAAATGATCAGCAATACGAGCATCACGTCGATCATCGGCGTGACGTTCGGTTCCGCCTTTACACCGCCCCCTCCCATAGACATCGCCATCGGAAGTGCTCCTTAGAAAGCGAGGGGGTTCAACTCAGACCGCAGACTTGCCGGCGTTCTGCGCGGCCGTGTTGAACTCACGGGTGAAGCGCGAACGGCCGAACTCGCCAGAGACACCCTTGATGAGATAGTCGATCATTTCCTTGGCCGAGTACGTCATTTCAGCCGTGATGTTGTCGACCTTGGTCTGGAAATAGTTGTACGCCCACACTGCCGGGATGGCGACGAGAAGACCGAACGCCGTCGTGATCAGTGCTTCTGCAACGCCCGCGCCGATCGAGGAGATCGAGCCGCCGCCGCCTGCCGCCATGCCTTCGAAGGCGTTGACGATACCCATCGTCGTTCCGAGAAGACCGACGAACGGCGCCGTTGCACCGACCGTCGCCAGCACGCCCAGTCCGCGCTTGATGAGCACGATCGTCATCAGCATTTCGCGCTCGACTGCGCGCTCGGCCGAGTTGATGTCGGCAACCGTCACCGAGCCGTCCTGAATCAGCGGCTTGATTTCAGCGAGGGCATTGCCGAGCACTCGCGCGACGTGCGACTTCTTGTAGCTCTGCGCCAGGTTGATCGCTTCGGTGAGGTTGTCCTCCTCGAGGAACTGGCTGAACTCCGGTGCGAACTTGCGGGTCTGCGCCTGCGCAGCGCGCAGGTAGAACCACTTGGAGATCATGATCGTGAGCGAGTAAAGCGACATCAAGAGCAGCGTGTACACGATGCCCTTGGCGAAGCCGCCCATCGAGGCGAACATCTGGGTCAATGAAATCTGCATTTCTCAGCTCCTGACGCGTGGAATGAAAAGGCGGTCTAACGCCGGTTACTTCACGATGTTGAACGCGAACGGCTGCTGCACCAGCTGCTTCACTTTCTTTCCGCCGACCTCAGCAGGGAGGAACCTCATGCTGGGGAGCGCCGTGCGAACGGCTGCGGCGAACAATTCGTGTGTCGACTTCAAGATCTTGAGCGAGTTGATGTCGGCGCGGCCCGTGGTATCCACCACGAACGCAACGACCACTTCGCCTTCGACGCCGGCCGACTTCAGGATGTCCGGATAACGCGGTGTTGGCGAACCGGGAACAGCCATGACCGGCTTTTCCACCTGATACTCGAAGTACGTCTGGTTCTCGACCGGTGCGGCGCCGACGACGCCCTTGTCGCGGCCACCCGCCAGCCCCTTACCCGTGAAGTCGGCCTCGTTCGTGACTTTCTTCGTGAGATCGATGTCGGGGAGCACGTCCGGGATGTTCACCGGAGCCGTGAGCGTCTGGAACCCCTTCGGCGGAGGCGCCACCTGAACTTCAGGCGGCTTTTCCTTGGGCGGAGGTGGCTCGTCCTTCTTTACTTCCACGAAGTCGACTTTTTGCTCCAGCTTTTCCTTCTTCTGGCCCGCGTTCAGTGTGGCCTGAATCGCGAGAAAAATCAGAACAACGTGAATGACGGCGCTGACGACGTAGCCGCCAGGCGACTTCTGCTTCTTTGCTTTCGATTCGAGCAGGTTGTTGAACAAGGTCCGTACCCTGTCTTACTGGTGGACTTCAGATGCAAGCGGGTGCGATGCGAGCTAATCCTACAGGTCACTACACGCTGTCGATAGGGTTTTTCATTAAGCTTGCGTTAATGCGCTGTTAGGAGTGGGTAGCGCGGGAATCGTGACCGCGAAACTGCTCCCCCGGCCCATTCGCGAAGAAACGTTGATCGATCCGCCGTGCGCCTGCGCGATCCACTGCGAAATCGCAAGGCCAAGCCCCACGCCGCTGCGCTCGCCTCCGCGTGATCGCGCGCGATCAACACGCCAGAAGCGATCGAAGATGAACGGCAGGTCGACGCCGGCGATCCCGATCCCGGTGTCCTTCACCGTAAAAACCGCCGTGCCGTCGAGTGCTTCGAGCGTCAGCTCCACCTTGCCGCCCTTGCCCGTGTATTTGATCGCGTTCGTCACGATGTTCAAGAAGAGCTGGCGCAGGCGAACGCGGTCGCCCAGCACCGTCACCGGCTGGAGCACCGGCATCGAGACCTGCTGGCCGGCGGCCTCGCCGAGAATGTTCGCCGTCTCGGCGACCTCTCGGACGAGCGGCTCCATCTCCACCGGCTCACGGTAGAGATCAAAGCGGCCTTCGTCCGCGCGCGCGAGAGTCAGCAGCGAGTCCACGAGATCCGCCATCCGCGCGGTTTCCTGCAATCCCTCTTCGAGCGCGACGAGCTGATCAGTGCTCCCCTGCGGAGTGGTCATCGCGCGCTCGATATCCGCGCGAAGCACGGTGAGCGGCGTTTTGAGTTCGTGACTGGCGTCGGCGGTGAACCGGCGCAGCGCCGCAAAGCTCGATTCAAGGCGCGCGATCATGGCATTGAGCGTGGAGCCGAGCCGGCTGATCTCGTCGCCCTGATCTTCAACCGGAATTCTTCGGTGCAGCGATCGGCCGTCGCTGATTGCTTCGACGTCGTTCACCATTTGCTCGATCGGCTGCAGCATTCTGCCCGCGAGGGTCCACGCGGTGCCCGCGGAAATCAGCAGAATCAGCGGCGCGACGACGAACGAGAGAAAGAGCACTTGCGCTCCGGCCACGTCGAGCGGCGCAGTCGATACGCCGGCGGCGACCCAACGCACCGGCGACGCCGCCGACGTGCGCGGCTCCGCTTTCGCGACCAGCAGCAGTTCGCGCCGCTCGTCCTCCAGCGTGACGACCGTATCGGCGCCGTTTTGGATCTGGAATGCCGCCTTCGAAAGGCTTTGCTGGTCCCTGTCGCTGAGCGCCGTCACGGCGCGCGATGTGTAGAGCACATGCGCCGAGTCGGCGATGAGCACGTAGCCGGGGAGCACGTCGAGCGACGTCTTGAACCGCGGCGTGAGTTCACGCCCCGTTGCCGACGTGGTGTCGATCGTGAGGGCTTCGCTTCCGACGCCGGTCAGGCGAAGCATGCGAATGCCGAGATCGCTGACGTTCGCGGCGGAGTCTCGAAGATCCTGGAACGCCACTGCTCTCCGCTCCGCCCACACCACGGCCGAGAACGCGAACATCGTTCCCGCAAACGCGAGCGCGTAGCTGGCGGTGATGCGCGTGCGGATCGATGCCATCGTGCGGTGCCCGCTACTCCTTGATCACGTAACCGACGCCGCGGACCGTGGTGATCAGCTTCTTTCCCTTTCCCGAATCGATCTTCTTGCGGAGATGATTGATCACGACGTCCACGATATTCGTGCCGGGATCGAAGTGATATCCCCACGCGTACTCGGTGATCAAGGTGCGGCTCATCACGCGCCCCTTGTGGCGGCAGAGATACTCGAGCACGAGGAATTCTTTCGGCGTCAGCTCGAACAGCACTCCGCCGCGCTTCACTTCGCGCGCGTCGAGATCGACTTCGAGATCGGCAACCTTCAGGACCGGCGTCGCGAGATTGCGCGGGCGGCGCGCGAGCGCTTCCACACGCGCGAGCAGTTCCTCGAACGCAAACGGCTTGGTGACGTAGTCATCAGCGCCGGCGCGAAGCGTCTCGACCTTCGCGTCCACGGCGTCCTGCGCGGTGAGCACGAGCACGGGCCGCTCGAATCCGCGCGCGCGCAGATTGCGCAGCACGTCGAGTCCGTTCCGGCTGGGCAGCCGCATGTCGAGCACGACGAGATCGTACGGCTGACTGCGCGCCAGCGTCTCCCCTTCCTCGCCGTCAGCGACGAGATCGACGCTCCAGCGCTGCTCCTCCAGCCCGCGCTTCACGAATTGTCCGACGGTCGGGTCGTCCTCTATGACGAGGACTCTCACGATGCTCCGACGCCCGCCGGCCGCTCGAACCCGAACTCGCGAATCTTGCGATAGAGCGTTTTCGCAGAGATGCCGAGCAGCCCTGCGGCTTTTCCCTGATGCCAGTTCGTGCGCTGCAGCACCGCCGCGATGTGGCGCCGCTCAACTTCCTCGAGCGAGAGCGGCGATTCGTCGCCGGCCTGTGCGGTGCGCACGGCAGCCGGCAGCGGCAGGTCGTGCGCGTGAATAATTCCGCTTCCGGCGAGGAGCACGGCGCGCTCGAGCACGTTGCGCAGCTCGCGAAGATTTCCGGGCCACGGATAATTTTGCAGCGCGTCCACCGCCTCGGCCGCGAGCGACGGCCCGCGCAGCCCGCCGAACTCGCGCACGAACGCCTGCGCGAGAATCGCAATATCCACCGAGCGCTCGCGGAGGGGCGGCAGCGCGATGCTCACCTGTCCCAGCGCATCGAACAGGTCGGCGCGAAACGATCCCGCGCGGACAGCCGCCGGAAGTTCCGCTCCCGCCGTCGCGATGAAGCGGGCCTCGGACTCAATGCGGTGCTTCGATCCGACGCGGCGGAACGATCGCTCGGCGAGCGTGTCCGCCAGCGCCGTTTGCGCCATCGGGTCGAGCAGCTGCACGTCGTCGAGCAGCAGCGTGCCACCCGCGGCCGACTCGACGAGCCCGATCGCCGCCGCCACGCTGGCGTTCTTGTCATCGTCCGCCGGCCGTTCGATGCCGAACAAATCGACGGCGCACTCGCCCGCCGTCATCGACGCGCATACGGCATCCACCAGCGGTCCCGCGGACCGCGACGAGTGCGCGTGTATGTACCGGGCGAGCTCGCTCTTTCCGGTGCCAGGCTCTCCGGTGATCAACACCGGCGAGTCGCCGGGCGCCGCGTGCCGCGCGAGCGCGAGCACGGCCTGCATGGGCGCGTACACCGACGTAAAGTCACGCGGCGCGTCGACGCGCGAGAGCCGCGCGCTCAGACGCTCGTTGTCGGTGGTAAGCCGCCGTTTCTCCCACGCGCGGCGCACGAGCACGTCGATCTCGGCGAGACGGTACGGCTTGGAGACGTAGTCGTACGCGCCGAGCTTCATCGCCGCGATCGCCGTGTCGATGGTGCCGTTGCCGGTGATGATGATGCATTCGGGCGGCGACGGATTCTCCCGCACCTGCCGCAGCACCTCGAGGCCGTCGAGCTTCGGCATGACGATATCGAGCAGCGCGACGTCGTACGGCTGGGTGTGCAGCGCGTCGAGCGCGGCGCGCCCGTCGAGCGTCACCGTGATCCTGTGGCCGCGTCCCGCGAGATAGCTCTGAAGCAGTTCGCCGAGGTTGGCTTCGTCTTCGGCGATGAGCACACGAATCGGCTGGTCGCCGTTCACCGATGCTCCACAGTAGGCAGCAGTACGCGGAACGTGCTCCCCTGTCCGAGCGAGCTGTCCACTTCGATGCGGCCGCCGTGCTCCTGAATGATGCCGTAGCAGATCGAGAGTCCGAGACCCGTGCCGCGTCCCGGCGCCTTGGTCGTGTAGAACGGCTCGAAAATCTTCGAGAGCTCCGATCGCGCGATGCCGTGGCCCTGATCGACGACCTCGGCGATCACGCCCTCCTCGGCACTGGTGCCACCGTGCGTGCGCACGGTGATGTGGCCGCGATCCCCAACCGCGTCCATCGCGTTGAGCAGCAGCGCCATGAACACCTGCACGAGCTGCTCGCCGTTCGCCTGCGGCACACGCGCCAGCTCCGCGTCGAACTCCGTGGTGACCGTGAGCTTCTTGAACCGCACGTGATGTTTCAGCAGCAGCAGCGTGCGCTCGATGACTTCGTTGAGGCTGACGCGCTCCTTCAGCGCCTGCTTCGGTCTGCTGAAATCCAGAAGACCGTCGACGATCTGTTTGCAGCGCGACACTTCGTTGTCGATGATCTGCAGGTACTCGTTCGCGTCGGATGGGATCGCGCTGCCCGCTTTGCGCACGTCCTCGAGCTTGAAGCCGAGGCTCTCGGCGCACGCGGCGATCGTCGCGAGCGGATTGTTGATCTCGTGCATCACACCGGCCGCGAGCTGTCCGATCGCCGCGAGCTTTTCGGCCTGCGCGAATCGCTGCTGCGCTTCCTTCCAGTCGGTGACGTCTTCGCCGATGGTGATCACATGCGTCACGGCCGAATCACCGAGGCGCATCGGAATTTTGGTGATGCGATACGTGCGAAGCTCGCCCGTGGCGAGCGACTCCATCTGATATTCCTGGATGCGGCCCGTCGTGAAGACATCGTCGAACTCACGGCGGAGCATCTCGGGCGGCTGGCGATGGAGAATTTCAAAAATCGTGCGGCCAATCGCCTCTTCGCGCGAGACACCCTGCATCCCCGTTTCGCGCTTGCGATTCCACGCCTGAATCCGGTACTCGCGATCGATCACGTACAACCCGAGCGGCAGCGAGTCGATGATCTTCTCGGTGAAAATGCGCTCGCGATTGATTTCGGCGGTGCGCGCCTCGACTTCGTCCTCGAGCGCACGGTTCTTTTCCGCGTGCGCGAGCTCCGGACCGAGAAGATTCGCGACGGCGGTCACAAGGAGCGACTCCTCTTCGTCAAGCTCGTGATCGAGACGCACCGCGAGGGCGCCAGCCTGACCATCTCCCGCGCCGATGGCCACGACGTGCACGGAGTCTGCGCCGCTCTCCGGATGTGCGAGGCGCGCCTGGACCTGCACGGCGGTGATCGCGGGATCGCCAGCGCCCCATGCGCGGACGAGCCCATCCTTGGAGTGCAGCCAGATGGCGCACTCCGAAACTGCCAGCACAAGGCGCAGCGACTCGAGCGACCGGGCGACGCTCTCTTCGAGCGGCTGATTCGAAGCGAGTTCGCCGATGATTGCGGCGATAGCCGAAAGCCCCCTCGATGGAGGGGACGGCGGCGAACCGGCTGGGGATGAGGCGAGTGAGGAACTCACAGAGCGTGAAGGTACGCGGGTGGAGTCCGGTGGACAAGTTGACCGAACCGCGGAGAAGCTGGTCGGCAGCTGGCAGACGGAAGACAGTTGCAGTACAAGCGACCGACTCTAATCGCTGTTAGCTCTTTGACGGTGTCGTGAAAAACATCGGAGTTCCGATCGCGCCTACGGTTTTTTCGCCGTCGATCGTCGCGGTAATCGTCGAGCCCTCTATCAAGACGGAAATCGTTTTCCCCCGTACGGTGAGGCCGGTGATCTCCGCGAGGTCGAGTCCGAACGGCAGTGGGTCGATCGTGATGCCGCGATCGTTCGCGTTCACGCCGGCGACGTGCCGGATGATGAGATCAATCAGCCATGCATGCTGCACATCGTCCATCCCGCGGTAATACGACGCGTGACCGGTGATCGGATTGTAGTGCTCGAACGAATTCACGAGATGCAGCTCGCCGTCGCGGAACATCATCCGCACGAATCGGCGCAGGAGAGTGACCGTTGCCTCGCGCAATTCCGGAGAATGTTCTCTTGCGGCGTGCGCGACCGCGTCGACGATCTCCGCGGTGATTTCCGGATGCGTGCGCCCGTTCCACGGCTCGCCCGCGCGACGTGACTTCCACTCGCCCTCTGCGCTGAAGCGCGGATCATCCGTGGAGAGTGACGGAACCGGAAACTCCGTGAGGAACTCCGCCGGGCTGAGCAGATGCTTCACCAGTCCCGCCGTGTGCTCCGCCTCTGCGATATCGGTGCCGTACGGCAGGAAGCAGCGCGCGTGCTTCACGGTCGCCCGCTCGAACGATTTCGCATCGACATCGCTGAACAGGCCGGCGGCTGGGTTCCACATTCTTTGACGGATCGCATCGCGCGTGGTATCGGCGAGCGATTTCCACTTTGCTTTCTCGCCGTCGGCGCGGGCGGAGCGCTCCAGCCAACGGAAAAGCCTGTACGCGTACACCGAACTCTCGATTCCCTTGATTCGTCCGCCGCCGTCTGCGGGCGCGCGCAGTTCGAGCGATTTGTCATCGCGGGCGATATCGAACAAACCGCTTGCTTCGCGATCCCGCTCTCCGATCAGCCAGTCAGCGGCGGCCGAAGCCTTCTTCAGAATCTGCCCGGTAAACGCGCCGTCCGGACAGACGTCGTCGAGCGCGGAAAGCGCCGCGCCCCAGTCCGCTGCGGCCGGCTTCTTGAGGAACTCGCGGAGAATTTCACGCGGCGCGGCTGCGCCGCTCCAGCGAAGTTCCCGCACTTTCCCCACGGCATTCTTTACGCTGTCGGCGGGCGCGTTCGCATTCACGCGCAGCACATACCAGCGATGCCGGTACAACGCCTCGATGTACGGATCGGAGCAGCGGAACGACGGGATCGACGCGAAGTAGTCCGTCCATCGCTTCCGGCTCGTGCCGCCGAACGTCATCTGTCGTCCGCCAGCTGGCGCGCCAGATGACTGAGCGGTGGTGTCCTCCTCCGGAGCCACGCGCATCGCGAACGTTGCCGACGCGCCCGAGTATTCCACCTCCAGCGTGCGGTGCACGGCCGCCAAAAAAGAGCCGCCGTCCGGCGCGTCTTCGTCAGCCCGGACGGTTCGCGGCAGCAGTCCTCCGCTCCACTGCTCCACGAACGGGGTGAGCGCCCACTCCGGCGACGGCACCGGCCCTTCGCTGCGAATCGCGCTCCACGACGCGGCGCCGCCGACGCACGCGAGTTCCGCCCGCACGCGCAGCGGCGACCGGTCCTCCTCGCCTGTTTTCGCCGCGAGCACGAACTGCAGCGCGCCGTTCCATACGCCGGATCCCTTCTCCACGCGCGAGGCGCGCTGCGCAGTCCACGCAATCAAGTGAATCCGCTCGGGCTTGAACGCCGCGAAGCGCAGCTCCGAAACAAAAATTCCGCCGGGATGCACCGTGCGCACTTCGGTGGCGGTGATCCCCGAGCCGAGCCGGTACTGCAGCGTCAGCTCAGCGGGTGTCCACCTGCGGGAGGTGACACGCGCCGCGATCTCACGACCCGCGTCGTCGAGAATGGTGATTGTGAACAGCGGCGCAATGCCGCGGCGCTGAATGCTCGCACCATCCCAAAATCCCGGGACATCGAGCCAGCGCGGAAAAACGGGCGCGGAGAGCGTCCCGTCCCCCGCGCCCAGCTGCCACTTATCATCGCGGGCGAGCCGCTCGACCGGATCGATCAAGCGGGAAGCTTTGCGATCTCCGCGAGGATCTCGGAGTTTTCGCGCTTTTCACCGTTGAGTTTCTCGACGTGCGACCAGCGGACGACGCCCTGCTTGTCCACCAGAAAATAGGAACGGTTCGCGAAAAACTTGTCCTCGTTCAGCACGCCGTATGCGCGCGCGGTGTCGCGGCGGAAATCGCTGGCGAGTTCGGGGCCGATCTTCAGTTTTTCTTTCCATGCCTTGAGACTCGGCACTGCGTCGACGCTGATCGGAACAACAACCACGCCATGTGATTCGAACGACGTGAAGTCGTCGGTGAAGCTGCACAGCTCGGCACTGCAGGTGTTCGTGAACGCGAGCGGAAAGAACGCCACCAGCACGTTCTTGTTCCCGCGAAAACTCGAGAGCATCACCGGCTGGCCGGTGGTGGTCACCAGCGTGAAGTCGGGAGCGGTGTCGCCGGCAGCGGGAATTTTTGCGGGCATGATGGTTAGGCCGGAGTGGTGGGTTTGGTCCATTTGCGTACTGAAACAATAACTACACCGAGGCCAAGCAAAACCAGCAGGACCGGCAGCGCGTATACGAGCATGTTGAATCCCTGGGCCTTCGGCTCGAGCAAGATCCACTCGCCGTACTTCGAAACGAAGAAGGCCTTTACATCCTCCGGGGTCTTCCCCGCGCGAAGCTGATCCTTCACCACCGCGCGCATCTGCTGCGAAAGTTCGGACGGTGAATCTTGAATCGAAAGTCCCTGGCACACGGGGCAGCGCAGCTGTGCTGCGATCACCGCCGTGCGCGCTTCGAGCACCGAGTCTGCGGGCGATTGCTGCTGGCTCGCGGAGCCGAGCGCTCCGATTGCTCCGAGCGAAGCATAGGCAACCGCAGCGAGCAGGCGGGTCACTTTGCTGCGACCGCCATGAGCGAGTCGACCAGACGGCGCACGATCGCTGCGTTGACCGGTCCGGTCGCCTTGTACGCGATTCGTCCGTTCACATCCAAAAAATACGTCTCCGGCACACCGTACAATCCGTAGTTGATCGCCGTGCGCGCGCCGGGATCGGTGACCGAGGGATAACTCTGGCCGCCCATCTGCTCGATCCACTGCGTGCCGTTCGCGGGCTCGTCATTGTACAGCACACCCACGAAGTGCACCGGCCTTCCCGCGTACGATCTTGCGGTTTCGGAAAGAATCTGGTGTTCGTCGCGGCACGAGAGGCACCACGACGCCCAAAAGTTGAGCACGACGACCTGCCCCTTCAGGTCCGCGAGGCGCACAGTGTCGCCCGGCGCGCGCGCGAGTGGCGGCTGGCCCGGAGCGAAAACAGCGAGCGCGAACGGCGTCGCCTCGTGCCCCGGCAGCGGAGATGGGATGTCCTTCGGGTCGCGCGTCAGCCCATAACCAAACAGAGCGATGAGCGGCACGACGCAAGCCGCTCCGATCGCCGCGCGTTTCCAGTTCATGCCTCGACTCGCCTCGCGGAAAACATGCCAGATGGAAAGATGGCGATCAGCGCGCCGAACACCACCACGCCGCCACCGAACCAGATCCAGGGCACGAGCGGCTCGTAGATCACGCGAATCGTCGCGTTGGAGCCGTCGGGCCGAAACGCCTGGAGGTTCACATAGAGGTCGCCGAGGAATCCGCTGCGAACCGCGGGCGTCGGAACGGGCGCCTGCGACATCGGATAGAAATTCATGTGCGGCTCCATCGTGCCGCGGACCGCCGCGCCGTTCATGACCTCGAGTGTCGCGCCGACAACAGAGCGCTGTTTCTCTTCGCGCCCCCACATGGATTTCAACCGGAGCGTGTGGCCGGAAACCGATATCGTTTCCCCCGGCTTGATCGTCGCCTCATGCTCGGTGCGAAACGTGGACGAGGCAGCAACGCCCAGTGCCACGAGTATCACGCCGAGGTGCGCTGTGTAGCCGCCATAGCGGTGCTTGTTGCCGCCGACGAGCCGCACAAGCGCGGTGCCCCACCCTTCGCCATGCGCCGTGTGCCGCGCGCGCATTCCGATCCAGTATTCCCGGAGGTTCGCGAACGCCGCATATCCGGCGAACGTGAACGCGAGCAGCGAATACACATTGCGCGCGCCCGCCACGACACCGATGACGAGAAACAGCGCAGCCCCGATCGCCGGCGGGAGCAGCTTCGCTTTCAACTCCGCCTTCGACGCGGACTTCCATGGCAGCGCAGGTCCGACGCCCATGAGGAAGAGCAGCGTCACGACGATCGGCAGCGACATCCGGTTGAAGAACGGTTCGCCCACACTGACCTTCACGCCCTTGATCGCTTCCGCAACGAGCGGAAAGAGCGTGCCGGTGAGCACGGTGAACATGAATGCGGTGAGAAACAGATTGTTGAGCAGGAAGACCGTCTCGCGTGAGGCGGGAGAGTCGAACCTGCCCGTGCTGCGCAACCGCTCCGAATTGCCCGCGACCATCGCGAGCGAGGCGAGCATTACGATCGCGATGAACGCGAGAAAGAAATAGCCGATGGTGCCCGTGGTGAACGCATGCACCGACGAAACAATTCCAGACCGCGTGAGAAATGTTCCGAGAATCGTCAGCAGAAACGTTCCGACGACCAGATTGAGATTCCACAGCCGGAGCATCCCGCGCCGCTCCTGAACCATCGCCGAGTGCAGGAAGGCCGTCGCCGTGAGCCACGGAAGGAACGACGCGTTCTCGACGGGATCCCACGCCCAATAGCCGCCCCAGCCCAGCACTTCGTACGACCACCACATGCCGGCGATGATCGCTGCCGAGAGGAATCCCCACGCCGAAAGTGTCCAGCGCCTCGTGAGCCGCATCCAGTCATCGGTTTCCACTTCGCCTGAGAGCATCGCGCCGATCGCAAATGCAAAGGGCACCGACATCCCGACGTAGCCGAGGTAGAGCAGCGGCGGATGGATCGCCATCAGGATGTGATTCTGGAGCAGCGGATTCGGACCAGGGCCGTCCGCCGGCACCGGTGAGACCGAGCCGAACGGATCCGCCGGCCCGAGCAGCAGAATCGCAAAGAAGAATGAAACGAACAGCAGCGTGGCCGCCGCATACGGCACGAGATTTCCCGGCCGGCGGCTATTGATCCACACCACCGCGGCGGCGTACATCGAGAGCACCCACGCCCAGAAAAGAATCGACCCCTCGAGCGCGCCCCAGAGCGAGATCACGGTGAACAGGAGCGGCGTGCTGCGGCTGCCGACCTGCGCCACGTAGCCGATCGAGAAGTCGTGCGTCACGAGCGCGTACACCATCCCGATCGCGGCGACGCTGATCAGGAAGAAGTTCGTGTAGACCGCGGCGAACGCATACGGCAGAAGATTTCTGCGGCCGGTTCTCAGCGCCACAGGAACAGTCGCCATGCCGAACAGCACTACGACCAGCGAAACGAGAATGGAGTCGTGCGCGAGCAACCGCGTCACGAACCAGACCCCTTGATGAGAGTCTTGTACATCTCCTGCGGCTTCTCGCCCGCTTTCGGCGCGCGGTATTCGTTCGAGTGCTTCACCATCAGCCCGGTCGAGTTGAACACGTGATCGCGTCCGAACCGGCCCTCAACGACCACGCCCATGCCGTCGCGAAACATCTGCGGCGGCGCGCCGGAACTCTGCACCGCGACTTCGCTCTTGCCGTCCGTGACCTGAAACGTGAGCCGCAGCGTTTTGTCGTCCCACTTCACCGTGCCGGCTTTCACCTGCCCGCCGAGCCGAACCGGCACGTCATATCCCGCCGTGCCCTTCGCAAGTAATTCCTGCGGCGTGAGAAAGAACACGACGTTCTTATCGAGACCGCCGTAGAGCAGATACACGAACACTCCAAGCACCACAACGACGCCGCCGATGACCCACGGCCTGCGTTTCGATTTCGGTGATTTCGTTTCCGTCATTGCGATGCTCCCTCCCGTTTCGCGCTCGCATGTTCATAGCGCGCGCGTGCGCGTTTGAGCGTGCGATGCACGTGCAGCCAGTAACTCCCGACCGCGATCCACACCGCTGTGTACGCGACGATCACGTACGTCCAGTTGTTCGACATCGGATTCATTTTTCCCCCAGCGCCGCGGCCTGCTCGGCGTGATCGGCTGCGCGATCGAGACACATCGCCTCATAGCGGCGCCGAACGAGATAGATCATCACGAACAGAAACGCGAACGCATTCAGCCGCAGGCCGAGCACGTAGATCCCGTCCACCGTATTCGGAGTGGACTGAACCTGATGAAGCGTACGCCACCAGCGCACCGACATGTAGACGATCGGCACGTTGATCGCGCCGAGGACTCCCACCGCCGCGCTCCACTGCGCCCTGCGCTCAGGCTCGTCGACGAACGAGCGCAGCGAGAGATAGCCCACAAAAATCAGGAAGAGCACGAGCGTCGAGGTGAGCCGCGCATCCCACGCCCACCACACACCCCACGCCGGCTTGCCCCAGAGCATGCCGAGCAGGAGGGTGAGCCCGTTGAACAGCGTGCCGACTTCGGCGGCGGCGGCGGCGGCGAGATCGTCCGTCTCGCGCCCCTTCCATAGATAGCGAAGGCTGTAGAACATCACGATGGCGAACGTCACCGACATGATCCACGCCGACGGCACGTGCACATACAAAATCTTTTCAAGATCGCCCATGTCGCGGTCGGGCGGCGACGTGACGAGCGCAGTGATCTGCGATCCAATCAGAAACATGAATGCGAACATGCCGAACCATGGCCAACGGCCCTGGCGCGGTGGATTCCATGCAACCGGTTGCGATGTCATTTCGGATCTCGAGATGCGGTTTCGGTCCTCGGACTTCGGTCTTCGGTCATGCCTCAATCACATGTTCGAACGCGATATGTGTGACCACCAAGAAGATGACGTCATACGCGACGAGAAGCTTCACCCACGCGCTTGCTTCGTGCATCACG
>JANYIJ010000029.1 GCA_025362095.1 Gemmatimonadota bacterium
CCTCGGTCGCGCTACGGTTTGACCAGCACTTTCACATCTGCCGGCAGAGCGAACGTCGACGCCTCGACTTTGTCGAACTCGACGCCCGTGATCTCGCCGACGATTTCCGCCATCGGGATTCTGATGATGCGCTTCATCGCAATTTTTATTCCGCCGAAATCCTTGTATCCGCCCATGACCAGCGTGCGCTGCATTTCTCGTCCCATCGTCTTCGCGGTCTCGGTCTGGCCAGCGCGGAGACCTGAGGCGGAGTCGAGGTACACCAGCGCATCGGTGTTGTCGGTGTGCGTGATCTTCACCTTGTAGCAGCGCTGCCCTTCGAAGTCGGTGATCTCGACGGTCTCGGCGGACTTGATGCGCGCAGGGTTGTAGTAGTCACCAAAGAAATCAGCCTGCGACTTCAGCTCGGCCGTCGCCGCGGAGTCGAGCACCTGCGGCCCGGTTTGCGGATTCGTGCTCCACCCAGTCTTGCCGTCGTAGCCGGTGAGGACGTCAGTGCCGGCAAAGCTCTGCTTCGCGAAGAACAGATTCGGTTTCGAGTGATACTCGTCCATCGTGCCGCTGATGTTCGCCGCGGCGATCGACAGCGTGACGGTCACGTGCATCGACGAGTGCTTGTCCATCGCGGCCCGGCCGCCCACGGCAGCATCATGCTTTTCGAGCAGCGTCCTGCCTGCCGGAAGCGCCTGCGCGAAAGCCACGTGCGCGGGGGCTGCCGCGGCGACGAAGGCAAACGTCGCGCACCCGGCAACGCGGAGAAAACGAATGGAAGGCATCAGGTCCTCGAAGCGTGAGAGTGCGCCGGGGCTCACTGAACCCGGGCGGTCAAATATCGCGATGCGGAGAATGCGGCGCCACGCGCCAGATTTTTCTCCGGCGCTCAGGGACGTGACGGAGCCGGGAGGCCTGCCTCGATGGCGAGCCGCACGCGCTCCTGTTGCGTGTCACTCCCTCCTACCATCACGGCCGCGAGATTGTTCTGCAGGATCAGGATGTGACGGAGCGGATACACTCCGGCCCGGCCGGGCGGCGCCGCCATGATTGTGTCGAGTGTGGACGAGACCGCCCTCCGCGCCGCGCTGTCAGAGTAGATGTACGCGTGGAGAACCGATGGACCGAGCTGGTACGCGAGCAGCGGCGCCTTCCAGTACGCCTCGGGCTTCAGATCGTGCAGCGCCTGCGGTGCCAGCCCAGCCCTCACGAGACGTTCTACGAGGTGCGGCTGGTCCCACTTTCCCGTGGACGGGAGCGACGCGGCGGCGGCGGCCGTCGACGACTCCGCGGCGATCGCCGTGCGCGCGATCTGCTCGACCTTCGCCTGTTTCTCCGCAGACGAAGTGCAGGCGGCGGCGGACAGCGTGAACGCAACGATCGCGACGCGCATATTATGAGCCATGGCACGGGAACAAGTGGCGGGCGCGACGGCGGTCCGCGTGGACAAGTGGCTCTGGGCGGCGCGATTTTTCAAGTCGCGCTCGATCGCGGTCACTGCCATCGAGGGCGGAAAGGTGACCGTGAACGGTGAACGCGTGAAGCCATCGCGCGATGTGAAATGCGGCGACAGCGTGCGCGTGCGGCTCGGGCCGTACGAATATGTCGTGATCGTCCGCGCGATCAGCGACCGCCGCGGACCCGCTGCCCAGGCCGCGCTGCTCTATGAAGAGACCGCCGAATCGAAGACGGTGCGCGAAAAGCTTCACTGGCAGCTCAAGCACGCCGCGCCCGTAATCGATCCCGGCGAGGGGCGGCCCACGAAGAAAGACCGCCGCGATCTCAACAAGTTCAAGGGGTACTGAGCGCGCGGAGCGTGTCGTCGTCGAGGCGATGTCCGCCTTTGAACGACACGAATCGAAACGGGAATCCGGCAGCGTTCAGCTTCGCGGTTTCTTTCTCGACGATTTTCGGCGTCGCAAATACATCGGTTTCGCCAATCACGAGCACCGTTTCGGCGCGGCGAATTTGCGCGGCTGAATTCGAGAGGTCGAGCTCCGGCGGCATCTGCGATCCCCACACGATGAGTCGCGCGGCCTTCACGCGTCCGTTCGCGACCCAGCGAGCCGCGGTCGCGCCGCCTTGGCTAAAGCCGAGCACCGTCACGGGTGGTGCTGCGCCGCCGAGCTTGAGCAGCATCGAGTCGTGCACCGTATCGAGGTACGCGACGTAATCGGCGATTTCGGCGTCGCGATCTTCGCGCGTCATCCAGCTCGCGCCGACCTTCGCCTCACGGTGCAGGCGCGCCGCCACATCACCCTCGTAGAATCGCGAGAGCGCTTCGGGCGCCACCAGCAGGCGCGTACCGTCGTCGATCGCGCGGGCGCCGTTCAGGAACGGCGCGGCAAGTTCGCCGTAACCGTGAAGCAGATACCAGATCTCGCGTACACCGGCTGAGTCGGGGCCGAGCACGGCGAGCCGGGCCGTGCGTTTGACGCTTATGGGGAGCGTTCGGATTTCGGGGACCGAAGCGTCGCTCACGCGGCAGCCGTGTCGCGCACCTTGCAGATCAGTCCGTTGTGGGCCTTGATGACGCCGGCGCGAATCACATCGAATCCGTTTTCCGTGGCGTACAGCCCCATCTGGTTCACGTCCATCAATTCGCGATACCCGTAGTTGAGCTCGTCGGCCATCACATGATACCAGGCGCGGCTGCGCAGCTGGTCCCGTGGAGTCGTGATGATCACGTACCCGCCGGGCTTCACGAATCGGCGATGGAACTCGAACGCGAGGCCTTTGTGCTCGTCGGGAAAGTGTTCGATCAGCCCGATGCTCACGACGATGTCGAATTCCCGTCCGTACTTGAGGTTGCGGATATCCTCTACTTCGAACTCGATGTTCATTTGATCGCGATACCAGACGCGCTTGTGTCCGCTCGCGGGATCGACGCCGAGGAACGGATACGACAACGGGAACTGGCCGAAGCGATTTGTCTTGCAGAAGTCGTCGTAGTCCACCAGCACGGTCTCGCCGCCGGGATACATCGCGGCGAGCGCCATCGCCTCGTAGCCATCGGCGGCGCCGAGGAAGAGGATGCGGGGATTTTTTACATTGAGGCCGCTGAAGAGGGCGCGCTTGCCGCGCGGATCCCAGACAGCGTCTTCAACGCGGTGAATGCGATTCCATACGAGGAGGTGGAACATCTCTTCGACGGCTTCGCTCGCGCCGTGCACGTCGGCCTTTTTGATGGCCTGCATGAGTTCGGCGCGGGCGAGCTTTTGCGCCGCGGGAACGTCAGTCGTGAAATAGCGGTCGAAGTTCTTGTTGAACTTTTTCCATCCTTCGAGCACTGGCAGCGGCTCGCCGTGCGTTTTTTCGTAGACTTTTTTCTCGGTGGCCCATTTCTCCACTTTGTACGGACGGCCAACTTTGCTCCAGTTCAGCGAGCGCCAGTTGGTCGTAGTGTGGTCTACAAACAGGTCGGGCGGCTGGTCGAGCAGGTCGACGACGTACGCACCGGTCACGATGCGATCCCCGATGCGGTAGGGCTCGTTGTGAACCACAGGGTCGTGCGCGGTCGTGGCCATACCTGAATGAAATCGTGATCGGGGTGGGTTGCAACAGGGGGGACGAGCCACGGCTGAGGAGATGGTGATGGCGATGGTGTCGCGGTGCGGGGTCTGGGGTCTGTGTCTTTCGAGTCTGGAGTCTTAGAACCCGCTGTCGTCAGTTCAATGCTCACAGCTGCTCAAAGCTCACAACTGCGAACCGCGGGTTCTAAGACTGCAGACCTCAAGACACAGACCCAAGACTTCCCATAACCATCCTCCTCCTCAACCCTCAACATCGCTCCTCACCTGTTGCGATATGCTACCTTTAGGCATTACGATATGTTCGTCCAAATGGAGCCAAGACCGTGAGCAACGATCGATACAATCCGAACAATAAGGGATGGGGCGTCGCAGCTCTGATCATCGCGCTGGCCGTTATCGCGAACGTAACGGCGTATTCGATCCACAAGGCCACCTATTTGAAGCCCGACAAGGCATCGACCTCAGCAGAACAGGGTCGCTGAGTGTCTGAGTCCGGACGCCTGACCAGCGAGACGTCGTGGATCCTCCGCGTCTCCGAGTCCGAGGCGAATTACTGGGCCACATACGTAGTCGACGGCGCGATGATGATCTCCTTCATCAGCTGGGATGCGTTCCGTCTTGGATACAGCGTGTCCGCCACGGCCGCGATGTTCGTGCTGGGACTCGCCGCGTGGACGCTCACTGAATACGCCGCGCACCGCTGGCTGTATCACTGGGCCCCGGCGCTCACCCGCAGCGGACACGAGAAGCATCACGATGACCCGCTCGCGCATCTCGCGATGCCGTGGTTCGTCACGCCGATCCTTTTTCTTCCGCCGCAGCTGCTGGTTGCCGGCTACTACGGCGTGAGCGGATTCTCGTCGTTCCTCGGCGGATGGTTCTTCGGCTTCATCGCATACAGCTTCATGCATCACAGCCTGCACCACTATAAGCCGAACTGGGCGTGGTTCCGTCATCTGCAGTCGCAGCATCGGATTCATCATGCGCTGCCGGAGACGAACTACGGGGTGACGATGAGATTTTGGGATCGGGTTTTCGGGACGGAGTTCGTAAAAAAGTAGTTTTCACCGTCTTACAGCGGTGAGCATATAGCCGTCAGCTACAAGCCTCCTGAACAAATGCAAAAAGGCGAGCCGAATTGGGCTCGCCTTTTTAGTTTCTGCTTCGTGGGGCTTGTAGCTGACAGCCTTAAGTTGGTAAGCTGTAAGACTGTTGGCGGCAGCTATTCGCTTTTAGTTTTTGTGGCGGAAGGTGATTCTGCCCCGACTTAGATCGTACGGCGAGACCTCGACTGAGACCCGGTCGCCCTGCAGCACTCTGATGCGAAATCTCCGCATCTTGCCGGCCATCGTCGCGAGCACATCGTGTCCGTTGGTGAGGTGAACGCGAAACGTGGCGCTCGGCAGCACTTCGGTGACGGTTCCTTCAAGCTCGATTGCTTCTTCTTTCGCCATGGAATCCAGGTCGGAGGTCTACAACTGCGGGGAAGCCAATAAAGGTAGCGGGGCCGCCCTCAGCCTACCAGCTTGGCGTCCAGAGTAATGTTCGCGTTGAAGAGCTTCGAGACCGGGCAACCCGCCTTCGCGGCGCCCGCGAGCCGCTCGAACGTAGCCTGATCGGCCCCGGCGATCTTCGCCTCAACCGCGAGGTGAACGCGCGTGATCGTGAAGCCGCTCTCCAGCTTTTCCACCGTGACCGTCGCCGTGGTCGCGATGCGTTCGGCCGTGAGTTTCTCCGCTGCGAGCTGACCGGAGAGCGCCATCGAGAAGCAGCCGGCGTGCGCCGCGCCGAGCAGTTCCTCCGGGTTCGTGCCCGCGCCGTGCTCGAACCGGCTGGTGAACGAGTATGCCGCATCCTTCAGCGCGCCGCTCTCGGTGGAGACGGTGCCTTTCCCTTCTCTGATCGTGCCCTGCCAGACGGCGCTTCCCTTGCGATCCATGTTTCGCGATCTCCACGTTGTGGTTACCCTCAATCATACCCAGGCAACGGACTGCCCGTCATGATTCGTGATTCCATCGGCTCGTTTAGGCGGGCCTCGCTCGCCGCGATTCTGGCCGCCGCCCTCTCGCTTCGCGCGGCGGCGCAGCAGCCCGCCTTCCAGAAAGCGGGCGACGACGAGATCGACCGGCGCGTCGCGGCCGTGATGCCGCAGGTGCTCACATGGCGCCGCGATTTCCACGAGCATCCCGAGCTCGGCAATCGCGAAGTTCGAACCGCGAAGATCGTTGCCGACTACCTAAGATCGCTGGGACTCGAGGTGCGCGAAGGCGTGGCGACGACCGGCGTGGTTGGCGTGCTGCGCGGCGGTAGACCGGGCGGCGTGGTCGCGCTGCGCGCCGATATGGACGCGCTTCCGGTGACGGAGCAGGTGGAGCTTCCATTCAAGTCGAAGGTGCGTTCGACCTTTGCCGGACAGGACGTGGGCGTGATGCACGCCTGCGGACACGACGCGCACACGGCGATGCTGATGGGCGCAGCGGCGGTACTCGCGGGCATGAAGGCGCAGCTTCCGGGCACGGTGAAATTTATTTTTCAGCCTGCCGAAGAAGGGCCGCCTCCGGGTGAGAAGGGCGGCGCCGAGGTGATGATCGCGCAGGGCGCGCTCGAGAATCCGGCGCCGTCGGCGATTTTCGGACTGCACGTGTGGCCGGAGGAGCCGGGCAAGCTGAGCTTCAAACCCGGCGCGTCGATGTCGATGGCCGACGTGCTCACGATCGTCGTGAAGGGGAAGCAGACGCACGGCGCGCAGCCGTGGAAGGGCGTGGATCCCGTGGTGATTTCGGCGCAGATCATCACCGCGCTGCAGACGATCACGGCGCGTCAGACCGACATCACCGCGGCGCCGGCGATCGTGACCGTGGCAACGATCAACGGCGGCCTTCGTTTCAATATCATTCCAGACAGCGTCGTGATGACTGGAACGGTGCGCACGTTCGACAAAGCGATGCGCGCGGATGTGCAGGCGCGCATCACGCGCACCGCCACGCTGATCGCGCAGGCCTCCGGCGCGACGGCGCGCGTGGACTTCGGCAGTGCGACTGGCGGATCGCCGGTGTTCAACGATCCCGCGCTGCTCACGCGCATGACGCCGACGATCGTGCGCGCGTCAGGCGGGAAGATCAACTCGAACGCCGTCTGGATGCCGAGTGAGGACTATTCGATGTACCAGGAAAAGATTCCGGGGTTGTTTCTATTTCTCGGCGTCAACAAGTCCGGCGTGAAGGTCGATGACGCCGCGGCGAATCACTCGCCGCTGTTCTTCGTGAACGAGGACGCGCTCCCGGTGGGTGTGAAGGCGCTCGCCGGATTGGCCTTCGATTACTTGTCCGGCGGGGCGAAATGAACTGGCTCGAGCCCGTCGCCGTCGCCACGGGAATCGTCGCCGTCTATCTCCAGATTAAGGAAAACATCTGGAACTGGCCGATCGCGCTCGTGAACGTCTCGCTCTATTTCGTGGTGTTCCGCGAGCAGAAGCTGTACGCAGACATGGGGCTGCAGGCGATCTACTTCGTGCTCTCGCTGTACGGGTGGTACGAGTGGCTCTACGGCGGCAAGAACAAAACCGAGCTGAAAGTGTCGCGCGGCAATCCACGGATGGCAGTCACGCTGATCTCGATTGGAGTTGTCGGCGTGGCCGTGCTCGGCACGATCTTCGTCCGCTACACGGACGCCGCTCTTCCATACGTGGACTCGGCGACGGCAACGACGAGCCTGCTCGCGCAGTGGATGATCACGCGGAAGATTCTCGAGAATTGGCTCGTGTGGATCGCGGTGGATGTGGTGTACATCGGGATGTTCATCTTTAAGCATTTGTATCTCACGGCCGGATTGTACGCCGTGTT